>NZ_JBHXNY010000003.1:240550-249026 GCF_042719275.1 Nocardioides sp. NPDC058538
ACCCCCCCCGTGGGGCCCCCGGGGGGGGGCGCGGGTGACCTCACCAACCACCCCCCCTCGGTTTTGGGCTTGCCCCCCCCCACGCTCGCTAGCGCGAGGGTCTGAACGAAGTGGCCCTCGACCGGCGGAGGACTCAGCTGAGGCCGGTGAGCTTGCCGGCGATGCCGCCGGCGGCCTTGAGGGCGACGCCCTCCTCGAAGTTCCGGGTGACCTGGGGGATGTGCTTCTCGGCCTCGGCGATGGCGCTGGTGAGGACCTCGGAGGCGGGGGTGTCGGGCCACAGGTAGAGCGAGAGGGCTCCGGGGATGGAGTTGACCTCGTTGATGTAGACCTCGCCCTTGCCGTCGGAGAGGAAGTCGATGCGGAGGATGCCGGTCAGGCCGGTGAGCTCCACGACGCGTACGGCCAGGTCCTTGATCTGCTTGGTGACCGACTCCTCGACCTGGGCCGGGAACTCCCGCGGGGAGGAGGAGAGGCCGTCGGTGTGGACGTACTTGGCGGAGTAGTCGTACATCTTCGCCTCGTCCGAGCGCAGTGGACGCTCGACATCGCTCACCACGACCTCGGGCGCGGTGCGCACCGAGGCGTTGAGGTCGAAGAGGTCGGGGCGGTACGGCTCGACGACCGCGCCCGCACGCAGGTGCGGGGAGGTGTTGAGGAGCGCCAGGCCGGTCTCGTAGTCGTCGACGACCTCGATGCCGATCGAGGAGCCGCCGAAGCGCGGCTTGACGATGTAGGGGCCCTCGAAGGACGGAGCGGCGAAGCGCGAGAGCAGCTCACGCTGCAGCGACGGGAGGCCGGCGTTGAGCATGACCGCACCGAAGGCGAGCTTGTCCATGCCGAGTGCGGCCGCGGCCGGGGTCGCACCGGTCGCCTTGAGGCCGGCGAGCTCGAAGAGCCACTGGATGCCGCCGGCCTCGCCTGCTCCGCCGTGGAAGGCGGAGAGGATCGGGCCGGTCTCGAGGCGCTTGCCGCCGCCGAAGCCGCCGACGGTGTAGAAACCGTCGCCCTTCTCGGAGCCGAGGCGGAACTCGACGGCCTTGGAGCCCTTCGGCTCGCCGCCGAGGAAGTCACGCGCCTCCTGCTTGGCGGGCACCAGGAACCACTTGTCGGAGCGCGCCCAGTAGAGGCACATCACCTCGACGCCGGCACCGGAGAGGACCCGCTCGGCCTGCAGGCCGGTGAGGATGCTGATGTCGTGCTCGGCGCTGGGACCGCCGAAGACGATGGTGGCCTTGGTAACGCTCATGGTGAAAGCTCCTGGGGGTCCTACGCGTAGTGGTCGGGGAGGTCGTTCTCGTACAGCACCACGTCGCCCTCCTTGGCCGCGGTCAGAGCATGATCCGCTGCCGCCTTACGGCTCTCGAACGCAGTGGTTCGCGCTGGCTCCCCCGAACGCAGCGCTTTTCGGTTGGTGCGACCGACGATGCACAGCCGCATCTTGTCGGAGGCCGTGGCAGCCTGCGCGAACTCGATGTTGCGCGCGGCCTGCTCGGTGCCCAGCTCGACCATACCGGGCGTGATGGTCCACACCGTGCCCGACTCCCCTGCCAGCCGCTTGGCCTTCGCGAGCGCCGCGGCGGCTCCGGTGGGGTTGGAGTTGAAGGTGTCGTCGACGACCCAGACGCCGCCGGGCGTCCTGTTGGCCTCGGCGCGGTGGGGTGTGCCGGGGATCGACGCCAGACGCTGGGTGATCGTCTCGATCGGGACCTCGACCGCGAGGGCGAGGCCGACGGCGATCGCCACGTTGATCGGGTGCCCGACCTCGTCAGGCAGCTGGACGGCGTACGTCTCGCCGTTGATCTGGAGCGCGCCGTCGGCCACCACGACCTCGGCGGTGGTGCCCGGGACGGCGGAGCAGGCGATGACGCGCTTGCTGGCGCGGAGGTTCTCGGCGATGAGGGCGAGCTCGGGTACGTCGATGTTGAGCACCACGGTCGAGGCCTTCGGGAGGATCTCCGACTTGGCCTTCACGATCGTCTCGCGCGACTTCATCCGCTCCAGGTGGGCTTCGCCGATCGTCGTGATGGCGGCGACCTCCGGCGGGAAGATCTCGGTCAGCTCGGCGATCTCGCCGGGGCCGTAGGTGCCCATCTCGGCCACGAAGATGTCGGTGCCGGGCTGGAGACGGTCGTTGACCGCGCGGGAGAGGCCCATCGCGTTGTTGAAGCTCGCCGGTGAGGCCAGCGTCGACCAGCGGCCCTGCATGAGGTGGGTCGCGTAGTTCTTCGTCGAGGTCTTGCCGTAGGAGCCGGTGATCGCGACGATCCGCGGGCTGACCTTCTTGATCGTGGCGGCCGCCTGGACCTGCCACTTCTTCGCCATCGCCTTCTCGATCGGCCACATGATCGCCAGCGCCGCCTCGGCCAGCGGGACCGCGAGGATCGGGAGCAGACCCGCAGCGGTCGGGGCGACGAGCGCGATCACGACGGTGACGATCGCGTGCAGCACGAACAGCACGCCGGCCAGGCGCTTGACGCGGTCGGTCCACACCAGCCGCTTGGCGCCGGTGAAGCTCATCCCCACCGGCCAGCCGATGAACAGCAGCGCGCCGACGAGTGCGCCATAGGGCAGCACGAACGAGGCCAGGCAGACCACGACGACCGCGCCGAGCAGGATCGCCTCGACCGGGCGTGCCTTGATCCAGATCCACTCGATCGCGAACAGCCGCGTCGGCTCGTAGTGCTCACGCTGAGCGACCCGCAGCCAGCGGTAGTACGAGATCAGGGTCAGCGCGGAGGTGACCAGGACGATCCACATGCTTCTTCTTCAGCCCCTCAGATTCAGTTCGTACGAAGTTCGTCGATGGCGCCTCGAAGGCTCTTGACCAGTCCCGCGTCGAGCAGGTGCGCGGAACCGGGGACGATCTCCAGGGTCGCGTTGCCCCCCAGGATCTCCATGGCCGCACCGGGCATCCAGACCGGTGCGGCGGTGTCGTTCTCGCCCCAGATCAGGCGGACCGGAAGGTCCTTCGGGATGGCTGCCAGCTGGTCGCCGTAGGACTCGTTGACGACCTTGACGAAGATGTCACGGATGACGCCCTTGGCGTTGCGGTAGTCGGTCGAGCCGTACTTCTCCCGCAGCGCCTCCATCCGTGTCTCGGGGATCAGCCCCTTGGAGTGGAGCCAGCGGCCGATCCGGTAGGCGAGCTTGGGCTTGCCACCGGTCTTCGGACGGAACAGCGGCACGCCGGTGAGGACGATGCCGCGGACGAGCTCCGGGCGGGCCGCGGCGAGCTGGACGGCCACCCGGCCGCCGAAGCTGTGGCCGACGAGCACCGGGCGGTCGAGACCCTCGAGGATCTTGGCCAGCCACTCGGCGTACTCCTTGCTTCCCCAGGCCTCCTCGGGGGCAGGGGTCGCGCCGAAGCCGGGCTGGTCGAGCGCGAGCGCGTCCAGGCCCTCGAGCGTCGAGCCCCAGTCGCTGCGGTTGCGGGCCCAGCCGTGCAGGGCCACGACGGTGGCAGCATCCTTGCCGTGCTTCTCACCGAAAGCACGTCCATCCAGCAGGGTCGTCAACACGGCCGCAACCTTATCCGGGACCATGCGCTGACCCGTAACCGCGCGGCGCATGAGCCCGGTTGTCGAGCGGGCAATAGGGTCGAAGTCATGGATCACAAGCCCGCCACGATCGCCGTCCACGCCGGGCGGCCGGCCCACGAGCCCGACCAGCCGCTCAACGTACCGATCACGATGGCATCGACCTATGTGGCCGGCGGGGACAAGGAGTACGGGCGCTACACCAACGACGCGTGGGTGGCGTTCGAGGAGGCGCTCGGGCAGCTCGAGGGCGGGCGGGCGCTGTCGTTCGCCTCGGGGCTCGCGGCGATCGCGACGCTGCTCGACCTGGTCAACGACTCGGTGGTCGTGGCGACCGAGCAGAGCTACCTGGGGACCATCGGCCAGCTGGCCGATCTCGAGGGGCGCGGCCGGTTGACCGCACGCCTCACAGACTTCTCCAACACGGCCGCGGTCGTGAAGCTGCTCGAGAAGCTCGACGGCGAGGTCGCGCTGGTCTGGGTCGAGACGCCGACCAACCCGGGGATGCAGCTCGCCGACCTGCCGGCCGTCATCGCCGCCGCGCACAAGGCCGGGGCGCGGGTCGTGGTCGACAACACCTTCGCCACTCCCCTGCTTCAGCAGCCGCTCGCGCTCGGCGCTGACATCGTCATCCACTCGGCCACCAAGTTCATCGCCGGCCACTCCGACGTCGTCATGGGTGCGGTCGTCGTCTCCGACGACACGCTGTGGGACGTGCTCAAGGCCCGTCGCGACCTACTCGGCGCGATCCCCGGTCCCTTCGAGGCGTGGCTGGCGCTTCGCGGCATTCGTACGCTGCACCTGCGCGTCGAGCGCTCCTCCGCCAACGCGGCGACCCTCGCCGAGCGCCTGGCCGCGCACCCGGCGGTCGCTGAGGTCCGCTACCCCGGGTTCGGCGGCATGCTGGCCGCCGTCCTCCCCACCGCGGAGCAGGCCGACCTGCTCACCCACTCCACCTCCCTGTGGGTCCATGCGACCTCCCTCGGCGGCGTCGAGTCCACCTTCGAGCGCCGTCGCCGCTGGAAGACCGAGTCGGCGACGGTGCCCGACGGGCTGGTGCGGATGTCGGTCGGGGTCGAGGACGTCGACGACCTCTGGGCCGACCTGCTCCAGGCGCTGGACCGCATCGGGAGCTAGTGGGTCGGCGACTCCGGGCTCACGACCAGCGCGGACCCGCCACCGCGTCGCCAAGGCTCGGCGGTCGAGGTCAGCAGGCCGTCGGGACCGATTTCGATCGCGGTGGCCGCGCCGAGCTCGGCGGTGGAGGCGAAGGTGTGTCCCAGCGACGTCAGCGGCCCGCCGTACGCCTCGATGAACGCCGGCTCGGCGCCGGTGTTCGCGGCGTTGCGCTGGGAGACCCGCGGCGCCGCCATCGCCTCGGGCAGGGTCCGGTCGCGCGCGTACCGCTCGACGAGGATCTGGAGCACCGTGGTGATGATCGTCGAGCCGCCCGGCGAACCGACCGCCAGGACGGGCCGGCCGTCGGAGAGGACGATCGTGGGTGACATCGAGCTGCGCGGGCGCTTGTTCGGCTCGATCCGGTTGGGGTCGTCGGCGCGATAGGTCGTCGAGAAGTCGGTCAGCTCGTTGTTGAGGATGAAGCCGCGGCCGGGCACGGTGATGCCGGATCCACCGGTCTGCTCGATGGTCAGGGTGTACTCGACGACATTGCCCCAGCGGTCGACCACGGTCAGGTTGGTGGTCTCGAGATTCTCGGTGTCCTTCGCGGTCTCGCCCGCGCCTTCCGCGCCGTCGCAGACCCCGTCGAAGTCGTACGCATCACCGGCCGCCACGGGCTTGGGCTGGGCCGCCGCGGGGTCGAGGCCGCAGGCCCGCTCGGCGGCGAAGGTGTCGTCGAGGAGCGCCTCGACGGGTACGTCGACGTGGTCGGGGTCGCCGAGGTAGGCGCCGCGGTCGGCGAAGGCGATCGCGCTCGCCTCGAGCAGATGGTGGTAGGCCTCGGTGTTGGTCATCCCGGCCAGCTCGTAGCGCTCCAGGATGTTGAGCGCCTCGCCCACCGAGGTGCCGCCCGAGGACGGCGGGGCCATCCCGTAGACATCCAGGTCGCGGTAGGTCGAGTGGGTCGGCTCGCGGTCGGGGGCGGTGTAGGCGGCGAGGTCCTCGGTGGTCACCCAGCCGGCCGGAACCGGGAGGTCGGTGTCGTCGCTCTTCGGCGGCTCGGCCACCGTCGCGGCGATCTCCGCGGCCAGCGGACCGCGGTAGAAGGCCTTCACGCCCTTGCGTCCGAGCAGGTCGTAGGTCGCGGCGATGTCGCGGTTGCGGAACCGGCTGCCGACCTCGGGCGCCGATCCTCCGGGAAGAAACAGTTCCGCTGTGGAATCGATCGCTGCGAAACGTTCCGCGTTGTCGACGGTCTGCTGGCGGAAGGTCTGGTCGACGACGAAGCCCCGGCGAGCCAGCCGCGCCGCCGGCTCGAGCGACTGGCCGAGCGACCGGGTGCCCCACTTCCGCAGCGCTTTGTCCCAGGTCAGCGGGGTGCCGGGCACTCCGACCGAGGCCCCGCTGGTGACCATGTCAGGGAAGAACGGATACTCCTTCCCGGTCTCGGGGTCGATGAACGCGTCGCGCGGCATCGCGGCCGGCGCCGTCTCCCGACCGTCGATCGTCTCGACCTCGCCGGTGCGCGCGGAGTAGTGCACGAAGAACCCGCCCCCGCCGATTCCGGCCGAGTAGGGCTCGGTCACGCCGAGCGCCGCAGCCGTCGCGACCGCGGCGTCGGTCGCGTTGCCGCCCTTGCGCAGCACCTCGAGCCCGACCCGGCTCGCGTCAGCGTCGACGCTCGCCACCGCGCCTCCGTAGCCGATCGCGGTGGGCACCTTCGGTGGTGGCGCCAGCCTCTCCTCCGGGGCGGCGGTCGCCCCGGCGTACGGGACCAGGGTGGCCAGCGCGAGCGCACCTCCGGTCAGTGTGGCGACAACTGCAGAGCGGCGTCCGAGCATGGCGATCTCCCAGAGATTGGCGGCTCGTCGAACGTACTACTTCCGCGCCGACCTCGAATTACGTTCTGAAATTCCTTAATTAGTAAGGGTTGCTTACAAACAAACCTGCTGCCACCATCGAATGGCGATTCGGGCGCCTGGTGCCCGAGCCAGCCATCACCTCGGAGGTGTCACCATGCATGTCGCCTTGCCCCGTTCCCAGCGAAGATCACGCCGGATTGCCGGCCTTCTCATCGGCGCACTCGCCGGAGCGCTCGCCCTCACCGGCACGCTCGTCCTCACCAGCACCCCGTCCAGCGCATCACTGAAGACGGCCGCCGCGGAGCCGACCGCGATCAACGGCTACCGCAACGTCGGCTACTTCGTGCAGTGGGGCGTCTACGGCCGCGCCTTCAAGCTCAAGCAGCTGGAGACGTCCGGAGTCGCCGACGACCTCACCCACCTCAACTACGCCTTCGGCAACATCCACCACCAGACGCTGACCTGCTTCGAGGCCAACAAGGCCCAGGGCGAGGGGCCCAACGGCTCCGACGGCGCCGGTGACGCCTACGCCGACTACGGGATGTCGTACGCAGCCGACGCCTCCGTCTCCGGCACGGCCGACACCTGGGACCAGCCCCTGGCCGGCTCCTTCAACCAGCTCAAGCAACTCAAGGCGAAGCACCCCGACCTGAAGGTCCTGCTCTCGCTGGGCGGCTGGACGTGGTCGAAGAACTTCTCCCTCGCGGCGGCGACGCCGGAGTCGCGACGCAAGTTCGTCTCCTCCTGCGTCGACCTCTACATCAAGGGCAACCTGCCGGTCATCGACGGCCGCGGTGGCACCGGAGCGGCCGCAGGCGTCTTCGACGGCTTCGACATCGACTGGGAGTGGCCGGGCTCGCCCAACGGCAACGCCGGCAACCACGTCGACCCGGTCAACGACCGCGCCAACTTCAAGGCGCTGCTGGCCGAGTTCCGCTCCCAGCTGGACGCACTGGGATCGACCACGGGCAAGGACTACCAGCTCTCCGCGTTCCTCCCGGCCAACCCGCAGGACATCGAGGCGGGCGGCTGGAACGACCCGGCGATCTTCAACTCCCTCGACTTCGGCAACATCCAGGGCTACGACCTGTGGGGTGCCTGGGACCCGACGCTGACCGGCCACCAGGGCAACCTCTACGCCGACCCCGCCGACCCGCGTCCCGACGGCAAGCGGTTCAGCGTGGACGAGTCGGTCCGGGAGTACCTGGACGCCGGCATCTCACCGGCCCAGCTCGGGCTCGGCATGGCGGCGTACGGCCGTGGTTGGCAGGGTGCGACCTCCTCCGCCCCGTGGGGTCCGGCGACCGCCGCGGCACCAGGGACGTACGAGGCCGGCAACGAGGACTACGACAAGCTCAAGTCCCGCGGCACCGACCACTACGACGCCGCGACCGGCGCCGGGTGGCGCTACGACGGCAACCAGTGGTGGAGCTACGACAACAAGCGCACGATCGCCCAGAAGGCGGCGTACGCCATCTCGAAGGGCCTCGGCGGAGGCATGTGGTGGGAGCTCTCCGGTGACCGCCAGGGCGAGCTGATCGGCACCTTCGCCGACGCGATGCGCAACGGCACCGGCGGTCCGGTCGAGGAGCCCGACCCGACCGACCCGCCCACCGAGGAGCCCACGGACCCGCCGACCGAGGAACCGACCGACCCGCCCGGCGGGGCGGCCGCATGGTCGGCGACCACCGTGTACGTCGCCGGTGACCGTGTCACCTACGGCGGTCACCTGTGGGAGGCCAAGTGGTGGACCCAGGGCAACACCCCGGGCACCGAGGAGTGGGGCCCGTGGAAGGACCTCGGCACCGCCTGACCCGCTGACCGCTCCGCTGGTCGAGCCCGGCGAGCGCTAGCGAGCCGGGGTCGGGACCAACACGGTCGCGTTACCGGGTTGTGAGCCCAACACACCCCCGAACGGCACCGGCCGCGCGACCAACGCGACTGTCCGGGGCAGCC
>NZ_JBHXNY010000003.1:249036-253993 GCF_042719275.1 Nocardioides sp. NPDC058538
AGACCAACACGGTCGCTTACCGTGTTGGTCTCGACACGCCTCCGCCTAGCGGCTCCGGCGGCTCGACCAGCGAGCTACTCGGTCTCAGCCTTCGTCGGCCGCTCGAGCATCTCGTCCAAGATCTCGCTGACGGTCTTGGCACCGGAGACGACGTCGTCGACGTACTGTGCCAGCGGCACGTCGACCCCGACCTTCGCGGCCAGCTCGCGCAACGAGTGGGACGACTTGGCGCCCTCGGCTACCTGGTGGCTGGAGGCGAGGATGTCGGCGGTGGTCATGCCCTTGCCGAGCTTCTCCCCGAACGTACGGTTGCGGGAGAGCGGCGAGGAGCAGGTCGCGGCCAGGTCACCGAGGCCGGCCAGCCCCATGAGGGTCATCGGGTTGGCGCCGAGCTGCATCGCCAGCCGCGCGGTCTCGGCGAGACCGCGGGTGATCAGCGATGCCTGGGTGTTGTCGCCGAACCCCATCCCGGCGGCCATCCCGGTCGAGATCGCGACCACGTTCTTGTAGGCCCCGCCGATCTCGCAACCGACCACGTCGGTCGAGGTGTAGGGACGGAACGCGGGCGAGTGGACACGCGCCTGGATCGTCTTGGCGACCTCCTCGTCGGCGCACGCCACCACACCGGCGGCGGGCTCGCGACGGATGATCTCCTTGGACAGGTTGGGCCCGCTGACCACCGCGATCCGCTCCGGCCCCGCACCGGTGACGTGGGCGATCACCTCGCTCATCCGCTCGAGGGTGCCGAGCTCGACACCCTTCATCAGCGAGACCAGCGGTACGTCCTGGGGCAGGAACGGCGCCCAGTCGGTGAGGTTGCCGCGCAGCGTCTGCGACGGAGCCGCGAGGACGACCAGGTCTGCTCCGTGCGCGGCCTTCTCGATGTCGTGGGTGGCGCTGATGTTGTGCGGCAGCTCGGTGCCCGGGTGGTACTCCGGGTTCTCGTGGGTGTCGTTGATCGCCGCCGCGACCTCCTCACGCCGCGCCCACATGGTCACGTCGTTGCCCGCGTCGGCGAGGATGACCGAGAACGCGGTGCCCCATGAGCCCGCTCCAAACACCGCTACCTTGCCAAGCTCGCTCAATTGTCGTCCTTCTTCGTCTTGCGGGGGTCGCCGGTCGCGTTGACACCGGCCTTCTTCGGGTCGAAGAGCTCGCTGGGCGGCTCTTCCTCCCGGATGTCAGCCACGAGGCCGACGATCGCCTTCATGATCCGGTCGGTCGCCTCGTTGACGACCGCCGGCGTGTGCTCCTGGACCTCGAGATCCTTCAGGTCGACCGGGTCGCCGATCTTCATCTGGATCATCTTGCGACCGATCAGGTGCGGCTTGAGAGAGTACGCCGGAAGCAGCTCCTGGGCTCCCCACTGTCCCACCGGGTAGACCGGGGCACCGGTCGCGAGCGCGATCCGTGCCGCACCGGACTTGCCGCGCATGGGCCAGCCGGTCGGGTCCTTGGTGATGGACCCCTCGACGTAGACGACCACGATGCTGCCCTCGTTGACGGCCTTGACGGCCGCGTCGAACGCCGACGCACCTGCTGTCCGATCCACGGGGATCTGCCGGGCGGCCCGCAGGAACTTGCCCAACGGACCCTTGAACAACGCGGCTTTGGCCAGATAGCTCGGCCTACGTCCGTAGTCCCACACGATGTGCGCGGCGGTGAACGGGTCGATCTCGGAGACGTGGTTGAGCGCGAACACCGCTCCCCCGCTCTCCGGGATCTTCTCGCCGCCCACCCACTGGTGCTTGGTGGTGGCGAGAAGGACGGGCTTCACGATGCCGACAGCCACGGTCCACGGCCAGCCGAGCTTGCCCTCCTGGAACTTCCGGTACTTTCCCACGCAGGGCAGGCTACCGGGCCGTATCCGCGACGTTGTGAGATACCTGTCAGGATCTACCCTGATGCCTGTACCTGCACCCGGTTACGTCGTACTGCTGCCCGTCAAGCCTCCGGCGCGCGGCAAGTCCCGGCTGGTCGGAATCGAGTCGCACGAACGGGCCGATCTCGCCCGCTCGTTCGCCCTCGACACCGCCGAGTCGTGCCTGGCCGCCTCCGGCGTCGGCGCCGTGCTGGTGATCACCGACGATTCCTACTTCGCCGCCGACGTCGCCCGTCTCGGCGCCGCCGTCATCCCCGACGGGGTCAGCGGAGACCTCAACGAGACCCTCGTGCAGGGAGCGCTCGAGGCCTGGCGCCGCTGGCCGGGCCTTCGCCCTGCTGCCCTGTGCGGCGACCTCCCGGCGCTCCGGTCCACCGACCTGGACGCGGCGCTGAGCGCGGCGGACGGGTTCGGGGCTGCGTACGTCGAGGACGCGGCGGGTGGGGGCACCACCCTCTACACCGCGGCCCACGACCGGTTCCGGCCCGCGTTCGGGCCCGGGTCCGCCGCCGCCCATCGCGACGGCGGCGCCCATCCGCTGGAGGGCGACCTCCGCTCGCTGCGCCACGACGTCGACACTCTCGAGGACCTCGAGACCGTACGCAGCCTGGGCCTCGGGCCGCGTACGACCCTCGCCTCCGTGCGCGTCGGGAGTCCGGGCTAGTGGCGCGTCGCGGAAGTTCCTGAACGGTTGGCGTCATCAGGGTGTGTGCATCGCAAGGCGGCACCGCGTAGTCATACCGGGGTCTTTCAAGCGGTGCCAACGCGGCGAGGTGCGTGCCATGGTGGCGCGAAGCGCCCAGGAACTTCGGGGACGCGCCACTAGGAGTCGCCGGACGGCGTCTCGGTCTCGGTCGCCGGGCTTGTCGATGCCCCGCTCGCGGGGGCCTTCTTCGCCGCGGTCGTCTTCTTGGCCGCGGTCGTCTTCTTGGCCGCAGTCTTCTTCGCGGGCGCCTTCTTGGCCGTCGTCTTCTTGGCTGCGGTCGTCTTCTTCGCCGCAGTCTTCTTGGCAGCAGTCTTCTTGGCAGCAGTCTTCTTCGCGGCCGTCGTCTCCGCCGGCGTCGTCTCCGCCGGCGTTGCCGCGGAGGTGGTCTTCTTAGCCGCGGGGGCCTTCTTCGCGGTCGACTTCTTGGCGGTGGTCTTCTTAGCCGCCGGAGCCTTCGTCGCCGTCGTCTTCTTCGCCGCGGTCGTCGTCTTCTTCGCGGGGGTCTTCTTGGCAGTGGTCTTCTTGGCCGCGGTCGTCTTCGGCGGCGCGGTCTTCTCGGCCGCCTGGGCCACCGGGTCCGCAACCGCCTCGACGGTGGACTCGGGCTTCACCGGCTCGGCGACCGGCTCGGCGGGCGGCTCCACGACCGGCTCAGCGGCCTTGGCCGGCGCCTTGCGCCCTGGTCGCGGCACCTTGACCTTGCCGGAGACCACGTCGGCGACCAGCTTCCCGGCCGTCTCCCGCACCGCGCCGACTACTCTTCCGGCCTGTTTGCCTGCATCAGCTACTCGTTTTCTCACCACGCGATCGACCTTAGGCCATCTCCGGGGCTTCCGAACATACCGACGGCATGCGAAAACGGATTGTTCACCTGATCGCTCCTGATTCAGACGCCTTCATGTGGTTACCGTGGAGAGACTCGGGGCTCGTCCGCAGCACCGCTTCGACATCGCAGCCTTCGGGAGACAGGACGAGGAAGGTACGACCATCACCGACGTGCACATCGACGAGGAGCCGCCCGCCGTGGTGCTCGAGGAGCCGCAGGCCACGGTGAGGCCCAGCCGCGCCGGGATCCTGTTCTCGGCCTGCATCATCCTCGCCCTGATCGCCTCCGTGGCCTGGCTGGCCGTCCACACGACCCGGCTCGCCGAGGGCCGCGCCGGCGCCAACGTACCTACGCCGGCGCCGCCCGCTCCGACGGTCCGCAACAGCGAGCCGGCCATCCCCGCGACGTACGCCGATCTGCCCGTCGGCCCCGCGACGACCCTGCCCTTCGTCGACCAGGCCGGGCGGCTCCAGCTCGGCGCGAAGCCGCAGAAGGTCTTCGGTTCCCAGGTGAGCGTGGCCGGCTGGACGGTGCTGATGTACGAGCGCGCCGACAAGCCCGGTCCGGTCTGGATCGCGCGGCGCGGGTCGACCATCCAGGTCCCCGGCCTGTGGACCCAGCCGGTCCTGAGCAAGGACGGCAGCCAGCTCTTCGCGCTCCAGCAGACCGACGAGGCCGCCTCCGCCCTCGTCGCGGTGGACACCACGACGGGCGAGGAGACCGACCGGCTCGTGCTCGAGGGCGCTCCTGCCGCCACCGCGGTCCTCGGCACCGACCGCACCCGGGCGTACTTCCGCACCGGCATCGTGCCCGCCCCGCCGCCAGTGCCCGGAAACTACGGCGAGCTCACCGTCTCCCGGCCGCCGGTGACCGCCTGGGACCCGGGCGAGGCCACCCAGCGGATCTCGCTGCCGCTCGGCTACCAGCAGCTGATCCCGCTGCGCCGCGGCGTACTCCTCCACAACCCCAGCGAGTGGGAGGCCCGCTTCGCTGCCATCGAGGCCGACGGCAGCCTCACCCAGCCCGGCGTCCACGCGCCGCTGCCCGGGTCGGTCGCCGACTCCCCCGACGGCTCGATCGTCGCCATCGCCCGCAACCCCAGCGACCCCGGGATGATCAGCTACGGCGCCGAGCGCGGCATCGCGGTCAACATGAGCACCTCCGAGCACATCGACCTGCGCGTACCCGACTCCGTCGAGAAGGTACGCGTCGCCGGCTTCGAGTCCGACCGCAGCGTCGTCCTCTACACCGCGACCGCGGCCGAGTCCTGGTACCTCCGCTGCTGGGTCGACACCGGCTCCTGCGACCGCATCACCGGCTCCCAACGGGCCGCCGACGGCCGCCAGATCCGCCTCCCCTAGCCGAGACGTCACCCGCGTCGGCCGAGCAGGCACCAGTGGACGCCGAGACGTCAGTTGCGTCGGCCGAAATCGCGGTTGTGGGGGGGGGGGGGGGGGGAGCCGGGGCCCCCCCAAAACCGAAGATGGAAGGGTAGGTGGGTTTGTGGCGGGGGGGGGTGGGGGCGGGGCGCCCGGGCGCCCGA
>NZ_JBHXNY010000003.1:254003-264263 GCF_042719275.1 Nocardioides sp. NPDC058538
CGTCGCCGCAACCTGTGCCCGCCTTTTTGTGTGTTGGTTGGCCTTAATTGGGTTTTTGGGGCTCGGTGTGGTCCCTCCGCTCCCCCACAACTGACGATTCGATCTACGTAGCTGACGTTTCGGCCGACGTAGGTGACGCCTCGGCCGACGCGAGCGCCTTCTCGGCGATGCTCAGGCGTGCAGGGTGACCGGCTTGAAGGCGGGCCGGGTCGCCTCGTACGTGGCGATGTCGTCCTCGTGGGAGAGCGTGATGCCGATGTCGTCGAGGCCCTCGAGGAGGCGCCAGCGGGTGTAGTCGTCGATGTCGAAGGAGTCCTCGATGGCGTCGGGGCCCTCGCCGGCACGGACGGTGCGCGACTGCAGGTCGACGGTGATCTGGGCGCCGGGGTTGTCGTCGAGGTGGTCCCACAGCTTCTGGACGACCTTCTCATCGACCTTCGCCGCGAGCAGGCCGGCCTTGCCGGAGTTGCCGCGGAAGATGTCGCCGAAGCGGCTCGAGATGACCACGCGGAAGCCGTAGTCCATCAGCGCCCAGACGGCGTGCTCACGCGAGGAGCCGGTGCCGAAGTCGGGGCCGGCGACAAGGACCGAGGCCCCGGCGTACGCCTCGTTGTTGAGCACGAAGGTCGGGTCGTTGCGCCAGGCGGCGAAGAGGCCGTCCTCGAAGCCGGTGCGGGTCACGCGCTTGAGGTAGACCGCGGGGATGATCTGGTCGGTGTCGACGTTGCTGCGCCGCAGCGGCACACCGGCGCCGGTGTGGCTGGTGAACTTGTCCATGTCAGGCCTCCACGAGAGTCAGGTCGGCGGGCGAGGAGAGGGTGCCGCGTACGGCGGTCGCGGCAGCCACCTCCGGCGAGACCAGGTGGGTGCGACCGCCCTTGCCCTGGCGACCCTCGAAGTTGCGGTTGGACGTGGAGGCCGAGCGCTCGCCGGGGGCGAGGGTGTCGGGGTTCATGCCCAGGCACATCGAGCAGCCCGCGCCGCGCCACTCGGCGCCGGCGTCGAGGAAGATCTTGTGCAGACCCTCCTCCTCGGCCTGAAGGCGCACCTTGGCCGAGCCGGGCACAACCAGGAAGCGGGTGCCGTCGGCGACCTTGTGGCCCTGGATGATGTCGGCGGCCGTACGCAGGTCCTCCATGCGCCCGTTGGTGCAGGAGCCGAGGAAGACGGTGTCGATGTGCACCTGGCGCATCGGGGTGCCGGCCTCGAGACCCATGTAGGTCAGGGCCTTCTCGGCCGCGATCTTCGCGTCCGCGTCCTCGAAGTCGTCGGGGCTCGGGACGGCGGCGCCCAGCGGGACGCCCTGGCCCGGGTTGGTGCCCCAGGTGACGAACGGGGTGACCTCGGCGGCGTCGAGCACGATCTCCTTGTCGAAGACCGCGTCCTCGTCGGTGACCAGCGACTTCCAGTGCGCGACGGCCTGGTCCCACTCGGCGCCCTTCGGAGC
The DNA here is from genome assembly GCF_042719275.1 of Nocardioides sp. NPDC058538. Taxonomy (NCBI): domain Bacteria; kingdom Bacillati; phylum Actinomycetota; class Actinomycetes; order Propionibacteriales; family Nocardioidaceae; genus Nocardioides; species Nocardioides sp. NPDC058538. The sequence continues at coordinate 255,451 of NZ_JBHXNY010000003.1, forward strand.
CTCGGGCTTGTCCTTGATGTAGGCGAAGGTGGTCTCGTCCGGAGCGATCAGGCCGGCCTTGGCGCCCCACTCGATCGACATGTTGCAGATCGTCATCCGGGCCTCCATGGAGAGCTCACGGATGGCCTCGCCGCGATACTCCACGATGTAGCCCTGGCCACCGCCGGTGCCGGTCTTGGAGATCAGGGTGAGGATCAGGTCCTTGGCGCTGACGCCGTCGGGCAGGGCGCCGTCGACCGTGACAGCCATCGTCTTCGGCTTGTCCTGCATCAGCGTCTGGGTCGCCAGCACGTGCTCGACCTCGGAGGTGCCGATGCCGAACGCGATCGCGCCGAACGCACCGTGCGTCGAGGTGTGCGAGTCACCGCAGACGATGGTCATGCCCGGCTGGGTGAGCCCCAACTGCGGCCCGACCACGTGCACGATCCCCTGCTCGGCGTCGCCGAGCGGGTGGAGACGTACGCCGAACTCCTCGGCGTTCTTGCGCAGCGTCTCGACCTGGGTGCGGCTGACCGGGTCGGCGATCGGCTTGTCCCAGTCGAGGGTCGGGACGTTGTGGTCCTCGGTGGCGATGGTGAGGTCGGGACGACGCACCTTACGGTTGGACAGACGCAGGCCCTCGAAGGCCTGCGGACTCGTCACCTCGTGGATGAGGTGAAGGTCGATGTATAGGAGATCGGGCTCTCCCGCGGTCGACCGGACGACATGCTCGTCCCACACCTTCTCCGACAAGGTCCTGCCCATGACACGTTCTCCATCTGGCATCTTTGGTCTGTAGTGGCCGGTGGCGGTTCGAGCGTTGAATCGCAATGTCAGATCCGCCACTTCCAGTCTGCTTCTCCGAGCGTAACGTTGCATCTCAGGTTCTGAGAAGTTAGTCTTGCGATATGGACAGTTCCAGCGGTGTGGGCGTGCTCGACAAGGCCGCCCTTGTGCTCACAGCTCTCGAATCCGGCCCGGCGACCCTGGCCGGCCTGGTGGCCGGGACGGGTCTCGCCCGTCCGACCGCACACCGTTTGGCGGTCGCCCTCGAGCACCACCGTCTGGTCGCCCGCGACATGCAGGGCCGCTTCGTTCTCGGCCCGCGACTGGCCGAGCTGTCCGCCGCCGCCGGCGAGGACCGACTGCTGGCCACCGCCGGACCCGTCCTGGCGCGTCTGCGCGACATCACCGGTGAGTCGGCGCAGCTGTGGCGGCGCCAGGGCGACTTCCGCGTCTGCGTCGCCGCCGCCGAGCGCCCCTCCGGTCTTCGCGACACCATCCCCGTCGGCTCGCAGCTGACGATGCGTGCCGGGTCGGCCGCTCAAATACTGATCGCGTGGGAGGACCCCGAGCGCCTCCACCGCGGCCTGCAGAACGCCGCCTTCTCCGCCGCCGCTCTGTCCGGCATCCGCCGTCGCGGGTGGGCGCAGTCGATCGGCGAGCGCGAGGCCGGCGTCGCCTCGGTGTCGGCTCCCGTCCGCTCCCCCGGTGGCAAGGTCATCGCCGCCGTCTCCGTCTCCGGCCCCCTCGAGCGCCTCACCCGCCAGCCCGGCAAGATGCACGCCCCCGCTGTCCTCGCCGCCGCCGACCGGCTCTCGGAGTCGCTGCGGCGAGCGGCTGCGGAGTAGCAGCGCCGGATGCTCACCGAGGTAACTCGGTGAGCGCGCACTTCCTTCGCGGAGTTCCACGAGGGAAGCGTCACCTGGCCGAGGTAACTCGGTGAGCATTCAGTCGCAGACCTCCCGAACCGCCTCACGCACGGCTCCGAAGTCCTCGGCCCGCGTCTGATCCTCGGACAACCCGACGATCACCGCGACGTGGTAGTCGTCGAAGAGCAGGGGCTGGGCATCCTCGAGGTCACCGGCCACCAGCACGACGACCCCGGCCGCGGTGCCCTCGGCGAACCGCACCGACCAGGTCGGCTGCTGGAGCCCGCCGACGCGTTCGATCGTGTCCTTCGCCTCGTCGCTCGACACGTCCTGATCGCACTTCACCCGGCCGTTGACCAGCAGGGCGTAGTCGCCCATGCTCCGGCTCTGACCGGTCGCGGGCTCCACAGGCTCCGCGGGCGAGCCCGACCCCGCGGGTTCCGCGGCGCCCTCCCCGCACCCGGCGAGGGCGGCCGCGAGCACCACGGCCGCCACCGACGTACGCCACATCTGCGGTCTCGGCATCAGAAGAGCGCACCGCTCTCCAGGCCCAGCAGCGTCGTCTTGCGGTCCAGGCCACCGGCGTAGCCGGTCAAGGAGCCGTCCGCGCCGACGACACGGTGGCACGGGATGACGATGGGGATGGGGTTCCGGCCGTTGGCGAGCCCGACGGCGCGGGCGCCGTGGCCGGTCAGCGAGAGGCGGCCGGCGATCTGGCCGTAGGAGGCGGTCGTGCCGTACTCGATCTGCTGCAGCTGCTCCCAGACACGCGTCTGGAACGCTGTCCCTGAGGGCGCCAGCGGGAGGTCGAAACTCGTCCGGTCACCCTTGAAGTACTCGGCGAGCTGCCGGGCACATTCCAGCAGCAGCGGATCCGAGTCGGACCGCTCCCCGAGCACCCGGCCCTTGGCGTAGTCGGCCGGCATGAAGTCGATCGCGGTGATCGCGCCGTCGTGCGCGACCAGCCGGAGCTCGCCGACGGGCGAGTCGATGAGAGTCCACATCACAGTTTCTCCAAGGCAGTCAGTGAGGTCCACAGGTAGAGCAGGGCGTACGAGCGCCACGGCCGCCACGCGGCGACATCCGCCGCGGGCGCACCGAGCACTTCCAGCCCCCGTTTGATGCCGACATCGGTCGGCAGGAAGACGTCGGGATGGCCGAGAGCACGCAGCGCGACGTAGTCGGCGGTCCAGGGTCCGACCCCGGGCAGGCTGATCAGCTGCTCGTGCACGACGTCGCGGTCGGTGCCGCGGTCCAGCTGGAGCTCGCCGGAGGCGAGGGCCGCGGCCAGACCGGTGACAGCACGCCCACGCGAGCGCGGCATCGGCATGCCGGCCGGGTCGGCGGCGGCAAGGGCGTCCGCGGACGGGAACAGATGGGTGAGGCCGTCGATGTCGGTCGCGATCGGGCGGCCGTGCTCGGCGACGATCCCCGCCAGCACGGTGCGCGCACCGGCGACGGAGACCTGCTGCCCCACGATCGTACGCAGCGCAAGCTCGCCCCCGTCGACGGTGCCCGGCACCCGCAGCCCCGGCAGGGCCAGGGCCAGCGGGCCGATCACCTCGTCCCCGACGAAGACGTCGCCGACCGCACGCGGATCGCAGTCGGCGTCGAGCAGCCGGCGGGCGCGCTCGACGGCGGCGGTGGTGTCGCGCAGGTCGGCGAGCTTGAAGGTCGCGTGGACGAAGCCGGTCTCGCCCTCGGGGATGTCGGCGAGCTCGAGACGCAGCGTGCCGGGCCCGTTGGGCAGGTCGAGCGTGCGGGCGAACCAGCGCCGCCCGCCGTCGACCCCCGCGGCCTCGACACCCGGCACCAGGTGGTCGCGCAGGAACGCGTGCAGCGCCCGACCGGCGAACGGGGTGCGGACGGCGAGCCGCAGCGCGATGGTCCCGTCGGCCCGGCGCCGCGACCCACGGCGCCCGCGCAGCTCGGTCGGCGAGGCCGCATAGACCTCGCGGACGGTGTCGTTGAACTGACGTACGCTCGAGAAGCCGGCCGCGAAGGCGATGTCCGCGAAGCCGAGCTCGGTGGTCTCGACCAGCGTCCGGGCGGTCTGCGCACGGCGCGCCCTGGCCAGAGCCAACGGACCGGCGCCGAGCTCGGTGGTCAGCAGCCGCGTCAGGTGGCGCGGCGAGTAGCCGACGCGGCGAGCCAGCCCCTCGACGCCTTCCCGGTCGACGACCCCGTCGGCGATCAGCCGCATCGCGCGCCCGGCCAGCGTCGCCGCCACATCCCACTCCGGGCTGCCCGGGGTGGCATCGGGACGGCAGCGCTTGCAGGCGCGGTAGCCGGCTGCCTGGGCCGCCGCAGCGGTCCGGTGGAAGGAGACGTTCACCAGCGCCGGGGTCCGCGCCGGGCACGAGGGCCGGCAGTAGATCCCGGTCGAGGCGACCGCCGTGTAGAAGATGCCGTCGAAGCGCCGGTCGCGCGAACGAACAGCGCGGTAGCACGATTCGAAGTCGAGTCCGCTCACGCTCGTCGTCCCATCCATGTCCACCATGTTGCCGCGTTCGGAACGAAATTACGCGCGGTTTTCGGACAGTGCCTTCCTCATGGTTTCACAATGCCGTTACCTGAAGCAGCAACCTCTCGGCTCACTGGCGCGTACAACCTGTGTGGGCTGCACACGCAGACGGTCCGCTCAGGCGGACGGGCGAGGGAGGGTGATGAGGACCGAAACGAGGTCGGGGACACGTACGGTCGTGCTCACCGTGGTGGTCACGATGCTGTTCCTGGCGGTCGGCACCGGGATCGGCAGCTGGGCGTTCTACAGCCACCTCAACCGCAACCTCGGCTCCGGGGGCGACATCAACCACCTCCTCGACGAGCCGGAAGCGGAGGACGAGGGCCCCAAGCAGCCGCTCAACATCTTGATCCTCGGCACCGACGGACGTGACTGCGCGGGCTGCTCGATCGACGGCGAGGGTGGCTCCGGCGGCTCCGACAGCACCATCCTGCTGCACGTCTCCGCCGACCGGACCTCGGCCTACGGCGTCTCGATCCCCCGCGACGCGCTCGTCGACCGGCCCGAGTGCACCGCCCCGGACGGCACCACGATCCCCGAGGCGAGCGGCGTGATGTGGAACGAGGCGTACTCCCTCGGCGGCCCGATCTGCACCGCCCGCCAGACCGAGCTGCTCACCGGGATCCCGATCGACCACTACATTGCGCTCGACTTCGCCGGTTTCCGCGGGATGGTCGACGCCGTCGGCGGCGTCACGATCTGCATCCCGGAGGCGATCGACGACGAGGAGCACAACATCTTCCTGCCCGCCGGCACCCACAACCTGCGCGGCAAGCAGGCCCTCGACTACGTACGCAACCGCTCCTCGACCCCCAACGCCGACCTGGGCCGGATGCGACGTCAGCAGTACTTCCTCACCGCCCTCGCCACCAAGGTCCTCTCCGCCGGCACCCTGACCCGTCCGCGTCGGCTGGCCTCGTTCGCGACCGAGCTCTCCAAGTCGATCACCACCGACGTCGGCTCGGTCGCCGGCCTGGCCGACCTGGCCGGGGAGATGCGCGACCTCGACCCCGGCAGCATCGAGTTCGAGACCGTACCCAACAGGGCGTTCCCCGAAGGCGATCCCAACTGGGGCCGTCTCGAGATCCTCCCGGAGTCCGACCAGCTGTGGGAGCGGATGCTCGAGGACCGTCCGCTCCACGACGCGACGACCTCCGCCGCCCCTTCACCCACGACCTCTGCCACACCGGCGAATCCCGAGGTCAGCGCCTCACCGGACGAGGTCCCGGCCGACTCGGTGAGCCCCGAGGACCAGGAGAAGGACGCCGCCGACAACGGCCTGTGCTCACCCGCCTGAATGTGATGTGATCCACTCTGGTCATGACCTACACCACGGTTCCCGTCGGGGTCGGTGCCCTCACCTTCGATCAGGTAGTCGCCGTCGCCCGTCACAACACCCCCATCACCCTCACCGACGAGTCGCTGACCGCGATGGCCACGAGCCGCGAGCTCATCGAGTCGCTGGCTCACGACACCCGGCCCCACTACGGCATCTCCACCGGTTTCGGCGCCCTGGCCAACACCTCGATCCCGCCCGAGCACCGCGCCCAGCTGCAGGCCTCGCTGGTCCGTTCGCACGCGGCCTCCTCGGGCACCGAGATCGAGAAGGAGGTCGTACGCGGCCTCATGCTGCTGCGCCTCTCGACCCTCGCCACCGGGCGGACCGGCGTACGCCCCGAGGTCGCCGAGACCTACGCCGCGCTCCTGAACGCCCAGATCACACCGGTGATCGGTGAGTACGGCTCGCTCGGCTGCTCCGGCGACCTGGCCCCGCTGGCACACTGCGCGCTCGCGGCGATGGGCGAAGGAGACGTACGCAACGCCGACGGCGACCTCGTCCCCGGCGCCGACGCGCTGGCGGCCGCCGGGATCACCCCGGTACAGCTGCGCGAGAAGGAGGGGCTGGCGCTGATCAACGGCACCGACGGGATGCTGGCGATGCTCGTCCTGGCGCTCGCCGACCTCGACGACCTGGTCGCCACCGCCGACATCGCCGGGGCGCTCAGCATCGAGGGGCTCCAGGGCACCGACAGCGTCTTCGCCGAGGACCTCCAGGCACTGCGCCCGCACGCCGGCCAGGCGACCTCGGCAGCCAACATCCGTGCGGTTCTCGCGGGCAGCGGAATCGTCGCCGACCACCGCGGCACCGGGTTCACCCGGGTGCAGGACGCCTACTCGCTGCGCTGCGCGCCTCAGGTCCACGGCGCGGTGCGCGACACCATGGCCCACGCCGCCCGGGTGGCCGAGACCGAGCTCGCCAGCGCGGTCGACAACCCGGTGGTCACGCTCGACGGCCGGGTCGAGTCCAACGGCAACTTCCACGGCGCACCCATCGGCTACGTACTCGACTTCCTGGCGATCGCCACCGCCGACCTCGCCTCGATCTCCGAGCGCCGCACCGACCGCTTCCTCGACAAGTCGCGCAACCACGGGCTGCCGCCGTTCCTCGCCCACGACCCCGGCGTCGACTCCGGGCACATGATCGCGCAGTACACGCAGGCCGGGATCGTCTCCGACCTCAAGCGCCTCGCCGTCCCCGCATCGGTCGACTCCATCCCGACGAGCGCGATGCAGGAGGACCACGTCTCGATGGGCTGGAACGCCGCCCGCAAGCTCCGCCGCGCGATCTCCGGGGCGCAGCAGGTCGTCGCCATCGAGATCCTCACCGCCGCCCGTGCGATCGACATGCGCGCCCCCGAGCGTCCCGGCCCGGTGGGCGCCGCGCTGGTCGAGGAGATCCGCAAGCTGGTCCCCGCCCCCGGCCCGGATCGGTTCCTGTCCCCGGACATCAGGTCGGTCGTCGGCCTCGTCGCCGACGGCACCCTTCTTTCCCGTGCGCGCTCGCTCACTTCAGTGATGTGATGAGCGACATGAGCGAACCACGCACTGTCCGCGCACCGCACGGCCCCGAGATCACCGCCAAGAACTGGCAGACCGAGGCCGCCAAGCGCATGCTGATGAACAACCTCGACCCGGAGGTGGCCGAGCGTCCCGACGACCTGGTCGTCTACGGCGGCACCGGCCGGGCCGCGCGGTCCTGGGAAGCGTACGACGCCATCGTCCGCACCCTCGACGAACTGGAGGCTGACGAGACGCTGCTGGTGCAGTCCGGCAAACCGGTCGGCGTCTTCCGCACCCACGAGTGGGCGCCCCGGGTCCTGATCGCCAGCTCCAACCTCGTCGGCGACTGGGCGACCTGGCCGGAGTTCCGGCGGCTGGAGTCGCTCGGCCTGACCATGTACGGCCAGATGACCGCGGGCTCGTGGATCTACATCGGCACCCAGGGCATCCTGCAGGGCACCTACGAGTGCTTCGCCGCCATCGCCCGCAAACGGTTCGGCGGCACCCTGGCCGGCACCGTGACCCTGACCGGCGGCGCCGGCGGCATGGGTGGTGCCCAGCCGCTCGCGGTCACGCTCAACGAGGGCGTCGTGATCGTCGTCGACGTCGACGCGGCCCGCCTCCAGCGCCGTGTCGACCACGGCTACATGGACACCGTCGCGACCTCCCTCGACGACGCGCTCGCGCAGGCCGAGGAGGCCAAGAAGTCGCGTACGCCGCGTTCCATCGGCCTCGTCGGCAACTGTGCCGCCGTCTTCGCGGAGATCCTGGCGCGCGAGGTCGAGATCGACATCGTCACCGACCAGACCTCGGCGCACGACCCGCTCTCCTACCTCCCGCTCGAATACACCGTCGAGGAGTGGGCCGCGCGGGCCGCGGAGGACCCGGACGACTTCACCGAGAAGGCGCAGGCCTCGATGGCCAAGCACGTCGAGGCGATGGTCGGTTTCATGGGCCGCGACGCCGAGGTGTTCGACTACGGCAACTCGCTGCGCGAGGGAGCCCGTCTGGGCGGGTTCGCGGACGCGTTCGCCTTCCCCGGCTTCGTCCCCGCCTACATCCGACCGCTCTTCGAGGAGGGTCTGGGCCCATTCCGCTGGGCGGCGCTCTCGGGTGACCCCGAGGACATCGCCAAGACCGACCGGGCGATCGTCGACCTGTTCCCCGAGAACGAGGGCCTCAAGCGCTGGATCACCCAGGCGGGCGAGAAGGTGCACTTCGAGGGCCTGCCGGCGCGGATCTGCTGGCTGGGCTACAAGGAGCGCCACCTCGCCGGGCTGAAGTTCAACGAGATGGTCGCCTCCGGGGAGCTCTCGGCGCCGGTCGTCATCGGTCGCGACCACCTCGACTCCGGCTCCGTGGCCTCGCCCTACCGCGAGACCGAGTCGATGAAGGACGGCTCCGACGCGATCGCCGACTGGCCACTGCTCAACGCGCTGCTCAACACCGCCTCCGGTGCATCGTGGGTCTCCATCCACCACGGCGGTGGCGTCGGCATCGGCCGCTCCATCCACGCCGGCCAGGTCTGTGTCGCCGACGGCACTCCGCTCGCCGCGGAGAAGATCGAGCGGGTCCTGACCAACGACCCCGGCACGGGCGTCATGCGCCACGTGGACGCCGGCTACGAGCACGCGCGCGATGTCGCTCGTGAGCGGGGACTCAACGTCCCGATGCTCGACGCCTGAGCCTGGCGGCGACTGTGTTGGTCTCGACACGCTCGGCCGTAGCCGGCCTCACGGCTCGACCAGCGGTGGCCCCGCTGGTCGAGCCGCCGGAGGGGGGTGGAGACCCACACCGGTGCTCTTATGGACGACATG
>NZ_JBHXNY010000003.1:264273-286352 GCF_042719275.1 Nocardioides sp. NPDC058538
CGCGTCCCGTGGGGGGGGGCGTTGTTTTGGTGCCCCCCCCGCGCGCCGGCCCCCCCGCCCCCCCGCCCCCCCGCGGGGCCCGCCGCCCGCCCCCCCCCGCCGGAGGCGTGTCGAGACCAACACGGTTCCTCTTCTGAACGACTTGAACCAAGGACCTGAATGACACTCGACGTCGTCACCCTGCTCAACGAGATCGCCGAGATCGGCCGCGACCCCGTACGCGGCGGCTACTCCCGCCATGTCTACGAGCCGGCAGAGCTGGAGCTGCGCGAGTGGTTCCGGCGTACGTCCACGGGGCTCGGCCTCGAGGTCGAGACCGATCGCAACGGCAACATCTGGGCGCACTGGGGCCGCGGGGACGGGGCGATCGCGATCGGCTCCCACCTCGACTCGGTGCCCGGCGGGGGCGCCTACGACGGCCCGCTCGGGGTCGCATCCTCCCTGGCCGCGGTCGCGGCGCTGATGGAGGAGGGCTTCGTGCCGGCTCGGCCGGTGACGATCGCCGCTTTCGGCGAGGAGGAGGGCTCGCGGTTCGGCATCGCGTGCCTGGGCTCGAAGCTGATGACCGGCGCGCTTCCCGCCGCGACGGTGGCGGCGCTCACCGACGACGCCGGAGTGACGTACGCCGAGGCCTGCCTTGCCGACGGGATCGACCCGGCCGGGCTCGGCCGCGACGATGAGCGGATGGCGAGCCTGGCGGCGTTCGTCGAGCTCCACGTGGAGCAGGGCATCGGGCTCGCCGACCTGGACGCTCCGGTCGCGGTGGCCTCCTCGATCCTGGCTCATGGTCGCTGGAAGCTCGTCTTCTCCGGTGAGGGCAACCACGCCGGCGCGACCCGGATGCGCGACCGTCGCGACCCGGTCGCCGCGATGGCCGCCGCGGTCCTGGCCGCCCAGCGCATCGCGTCGGCCCACGACGGGGCCGACTCCGCCCGGGCCACGATCGGCCGCCTCACTCCGATCCCGGGCGGCACCAACGTCATCGCCTCCCGGGTGGATGCCTGGCTCGACGTACGCGGCGACACCGACCCGCAGACCCGAGCCCTTCTCGAGGAGATCTTGAAGGCGTCCCACGCTTCCGCGGAGGAGCACGGTTGCACCCTGGAGGTGGTCGAGGAGTCCTACGTCTCCACCGTTCACTTCGACCCTGACCTGCAACAACGCCTGGTCGGTGCACTGGGCGGGGTCCCGGTGCTCGCCACCGGCGCCGGCCACGACGCCGGCATCCTCGCTGCCGAGATCCCCACCGCGATGCTCTTCACCCGCAATCCCACGGGCGTCTCCCACTCCCCCTACGAGACCGCCACCGACGAGGACTGCCGCGTCGGAGCGAGGGCGCTGACCGAGGTCGTCCGACTGCTGACGAGCGAGCCCCGCAAATGACCCGGATCCATGCCGAGCGGGCGCTGGTCGAGGGCCGCGAGCTCACCGATGTCGTGATCGAGGTGACCGACGGCCGGATCACCGCGATCACCCCGGGCGAGAGCCCGGAGTCCGCCGACCTCCGCCTCGGCACCGTGCTCGCCGGCTCCGGAAATGCTCACTCGCACGCGTTCCACCGCGCGCTGCGCGGCCGTACGCACGACCAGGGTGGTGACTTCTGGCGCTGGCGCGAGCAGATGTACGCCGTCGCCGATCGCCTCGCCCCCGACTCCTACGAGCGCCTGGCCGCGGCCGTCTTCGCCGAGATGCTGGTGACCGGCTGGACAAGTGTCGCGGAGTTCCACTACGTCCACCACCGCCCCGACGGGACGCCTTATCCGGACCCCAACGCGTTCGGCCTCGCGCTCGCCAGAGCGGCCGAGCGCGTCGGCATTCGGCTGACGCTCCTCGACACCCTCTACCTGACCAGCGCTCCGGGCAAGCCGCTCCTTCCCGAGCAGCGCCGCTTCGGCGACGGCTCCGCGGAAGCGTGGCTGAGTCGCTGGCACGACCTCCGCGCGGTGTGCGGCATTTTCCCGCCATGGCGGGAAAATGCGGGCGCCAACGCAGCGGAGACCAAGCAGAACCCCGCCATGGCGGGAACTTGCTCGATCACCATTGGCGCAGCGATTCATTCGGTGCGAGCGGCCTCGCCTGAGGACGTCGCGCACGTCGCCGCCGACCTTCCGCCCGATGTGCCCGTGCACATCCACCTCTCCGAGCAGCCGGCGGAGAACGAGCAGTCCCTGGCGGCGTACGGACGGACGCCGACGCAGGTCCTCGCCGACGCCGGCCTCCTGAGCGAGCGCACCTGGCTGGTCCACGCCACGCATCTGACCGACACCGACATCGAGCTCATCGCAGCCAGCGGCGCGGGGGTGGTGATGTGCCCGACCACCGAGGCCGACCTCGGCGACGGCATCGGACCCGCCCGAGAGCTGGCCGACGCCGGCGTGCGCATCGCGCTCGGCTCCGACCAGAACGCTGTCGTCGACCCCTGGCTGGAGGTGCGCGGCCTGGAAGCCGGCGAGCGACTCCGCAGCCGGCAGCGCGGACGCTTCTCCCCCGCCGACCTCGAGTCCGCCCGCACGAGCACCGGCTACGCCGCCTCCGGCCTCGCCGGCGGCCTCCGGATCGGAGCCTGCGCCGACCTGGTGGAGATCGACCCCGATTCGGTACGCACCGCCGGGGCCGCCCTCGACCAGCTCGCCCTGGTGGCGACCGCCACCGACGTACGTCGCGTCGTGGTCGGCGGACGCGTGGTGGCCGAGGACGGTCGCCTGGCCGACGGTCGCGACCCGGCCGCCATGTTCACGCAAGCACTGAAGGAGCTCGGATGAGCGTTCTGCTGACCAACATCGGCGAGCTGACCACCCACACCGAGGAGCACGGCACCCTCCGCGACGCCGCCGTGGTGATCGACGACGGCCGGATCACGTGGACCGGTCCCGCCGACCGTGCCCCGGCAGCGGACACGCGCTACGACCTCGACGGTCGCGCGGTGCTCCCGGGCTGGGTCGACTCCCACACCCACCTGGTCTCGATGGGCGACCGTGCCGAGGAGTTCATCGACCGGATGGCCGGCCGGGCCTACGAGGCCGGCGGGATCATGCGTACCGTCGAAGCCACCCGCGCCGCCACCGACGACGACCTCCGCGCCCGGGCGCGCTGGCTGCGCGCGGAGGCCTACCGCGGCGGCACCACGACGGTCGAGGCCAAGACCGGCTACGGCCTCGACATCGAGACCGAGCAGCGCCTGGCCCGGATCAGCGCCGAGCACGCCGAGGTGGTCACCTACCTCGGCGCTCACGTCGTCCCCGCGGGCGTGGACCGTCGCGCCTACATCGACCTCGTGGCCGGCCCGATGCTGGCGGCCGTCGCGCCCTATGCGACCTACATCGACGTCTTCTGCGAGCAGGGTGCCTTCGACGTCGAGGAGTCCCGCGAGATCCTCGAGGCCGGCCGCGCCGCGGGCCTCGGCGTCAAGCTCCATGGCAACCAGCTCGGCGAGTCCGGCGGTGTTCAGCTGGCCGTCGAGATGGGCGCGACGAGCGTCGACCACTGCAACCATCTGAGCCGAGCGGACATCGACGCGCTCGCCGGGTCGGACACCGTCGCCACCCTCCTTCCCGCCTGCGACCTCTCCACCCGCGAGCCCTTTCCCCCGGCGCGCGAGCTGGTCGACGCCGGCGTCACGATCGCGATCGCGTCCAACTGCAACCCCGGATCGTCGTTCACGACCTCGATGGGGTTCTGCGTCGCCACCGCCGTACTCCAGCAGCGCCTGACCTTCGAGGAGGCTCTCTGGGCGGCGACGGTCGGCGGCGCCACCGCGCTCGGCCTCGACGACTCGGTGGGACGGATCAGCGAGGGTGGCCGCGCCGATCTGCAGGCGCTCGACGCCCCTTCCGCCAAGCATCTGGCCTACCGGCCCGGGGTCCCCCTCACCCACAAGGTCTGGAGCGGCGGGAACCCGGTCTGACTCACCCTCGCCGCTTGCCGATCACGACCAGGTAGCGGCAGGGCTCGTCGGTCGGGTTGACGAAGACGCAGTCGGCGGGCGGCCCCAGCTGCAGGCAGTCACCCGCGTCGAGCTCGTGGACGAGGTCACCCTCGACGAACCGCAGATGCCCCGAGAGCACCCAGATCTGCTGCTCCTTGAAGTGGTACGCCGAGGCGGGCGAGGCCACCGAGGCACCGGCCGGGAACTCCACCTCGACCAGCTCCAGGATCCCGCGCGCGGGCGGGGAGACGGCGCGGCGTACGTAGTCGGTCTCGGGGTCCCTCCACTCGGTCTGCTCCGAGCGCCGAGCGACGCGCACTGCATCCCCCTCGGCCCGCGCGATCAGCTCCGACAGCGTCAGCTCCAGCGCCCCGGAGAGCCGGGTGAGCAGGACCGCGGTCGGCTGTGCCTCGCTCCGCTCGATCTTCGAGATCATCGCCCGGGAGACCCCTGACGCCTCCGCGAGCCCCGCGACGGTCATCCCGAGCGACTCCCGCGCCGACCTGATGTTGGACGCCAGGGCTTCACCGAACTGGTCACTATCGTCAGCCACATGACTACTATAGGAGACATGCCTCCTGCCTGGACCATCCGCCACGCGACGCCCGCGGATGGGGCCGCCTGCGCGGCGATCTACGAGCCGTACGTCCGCGACACCGTCATCTCCTTCGAGACCGAGCCGCCGACGGCCGAGGAGATGGCGCGCCGTATCGAGTCGTCCCTGGCCGAGCATGCCTGGCTGGTGCTGGAGACCGAGGGCGAGGCCGGGCCCGAGGTGCTCGGCTATGCGTACGCCACCCAGCACCGCACACGCGCCGCCTACCGCTGGGCCTGCGACGTGTCCATCTACCTCGACCGCGACCGGCGCGGCAACGGCGCCGGCAGGGCCCTGTACGCAGCCCTCTTCCCATACCTGAAGGAGCGCGGCTTCCACCGCGCGCTCGCCGGGATCGCCATCCCGAACGAGGCCAGCCTCGGGATCCACCGTTCCTTCGGCTTCACCGAGGTGGGGACGTACAGAAGGATCGGCTGGAAGTTCGACGCCTGGCACGACGTCACCTGGATGCAGCTGGATCTCAACCCGGAGAACCAAGAAGCCCCGAGCCAGTGACTCGGGGCTTCCCGTGCGTTGTACCCCCGACCGGATTTGAACCGGCGTTACCGCCGTGAGAGGGCGACGTCCTAGGCCGCTAGACGACGGGGGCTTGCACCTCCTGCGATGACCTTTCGGCCCCGCAGGCAGGAGAAACATTACCGGATGACCTGGCGATCGCCCACATCGGGACCACCTCCGAAAACGGCCACAACCACACCCACAACGGAAATGGCGAAGAGCCCCGAGTCAGTGACTCGGGGCTCTTCCTGCGTTGTACCCCCGACCGGATTTGAACCGGCGTTACCGCCGTGAGAGGGCGACGTCCTAGGCCGCTAGACGACGGGGGCTTGCAGCGGGTGAAACCTTAGCGAACCGCTTCGGTGACTCCCAAATCCTCCGGAGAGGATCCGCTGGGCTACTAGGACTCGAACCTAGAATAACTGGACCAGAACCAGTCGTGTTGCCAATTACACCATAGCCCATCGTCTTGGTTGACTTAGCCTGAAAGGCCGTCAGCAAGAGCGATTCGGCCCTCAGGATTTCTCCCTCGAACCGAGAGGAGACATTACCGGCGAGGCCCCCAGGCTACGAAATCGGCACGCCCGTTGAGCCCGATCACGGACTCTTCGTCGTGGTCGAGAGGCCAGCGGACCGCGCTGCCCACACGGTCAGGGCCAGGAAGACGCCCGACTGGACCAGGGTGACCGGGATCCGCCACCACGACCCCTCGGTGGTGTTGAGCACCGTCGAGATGTCGCCGAAGGCCACGGCCATGCCGAGGCTGACGAAGTTGTTGAGGACATGCATCGCGATGCCCGCCTCGATGCCGCCGGTGGCGATGACGCAGATGCCGGCGACGATGCCGAAGGCGAACCGGTCCAGGAACAGCGGTAGGTCCTGGGACCCGTGGGCGAAGGCGAAGAGCAGCGCGGTGATCGTCACCGAGACCGTACGCGCGCCCAGCATGCCACCGAAGAGCGAGCCGAAGGTCTGGAAGATGTAGCCGCGGAAGAGGTACTCCTCCCCCGCCGCCTGCAGCGGGGTGAGCAGCACGATCACGAGCACGAAGTCGCGCATCGTGCTCGTGTAGGGGTTGAGCGTGCTGGGCCCGAGGTCGTCGCCGGGGATGGGCAGCCGGGAGGCGATGATGACGGTGACCACCATCGTGATCGCCGCGATCCCGAGACACTGCAGCAGCCACGGCCAGCGGATCCGGCGCTCCACCGAGGCCAGCCACCCCGGCCGCAACCCGTGCAGCGCCCAGCACAGCAGCATCGCCGCCGGGATCGCCCCGGCCAGCGAGAGCAGCAGAAACGCCAGCGACTCCGGGGTGACGTTCTCCATGTCGGAGACGTTGGCCATCCCGGTGGCAACGTTGTCACCGGTGAGCAGGAAGAAGAGCTCGAACCCGGCCAGCACCACCGCCGGCGAGACGAAGAAGACGCACAGTCCGATCAGGATGAGTCCGATCAGGGGTCGCCCCCAGCCGCTGCGCCCGCTGCGCTGCACCTGGTAGTACGCCAGTCCCGAGGGCGGCTCCATGACCGTGCTCATCCTGCCCGTCCTGCCACGCTCAGCTCCTCCCGAGAACCGCCTTCAGGCGCCCCAGCGTACGCTCCCGACCGAGCAGCTCCATGGATTCGAACAGTGGCGGGCTGATCCGCTTGCCCGTCACCGCGACGCGCACCGGGCCGTACGCCTTGCGCGGCTTGAGCCCGAGACCGTCGATCAGGGCCGCGGTCAGCGCGTCCTGGATCTCGGCCGTCGACCACGTGTGGAGCCCCACGAGAGCGTCGCGCGAAGCCCGGACGACACCCAGGCCCTCCTCGTCGAGCAGCTTGGCGGCGTCCTCCTCGTCGAGCGTGAAGTCGGCCTCCGGGACGAAGAGGAACCGCAGCATGTCGGAGGCCTCGCCCAGCTTGTTGATCCGCTCGGCGACCAGCGGCATCGCGGCCTCGAGCATCTGCGCGTCGGCGTCGTTGACCGGGTCGCTGATGATCCCGTCTGCCTTGAGGTAGGGAATCACCCGGTGGGTGATGTCCTCGAGCGACAGCAGCCGCATGTGGGAGGCGTTGATCGCCTCCGCCTTCTTGACGTCGAAGCGGGCCGGGTTCTTGACCACGTCGTGGATCTCGAAGGCCTCGACCATCTCCTCCATGGTGAAGATGTCGCGGTCGGCCGCGATCGCCCAGCCGAGCAGCGCCACGTAGTTGAGCAGCCCCTCGGGCAGGAACCCCTCCTCGCGGTACTTCAGCGCATGCGCCTCCGGGTCGCGCTTGGAGAGCTTCTTGTTGCCCTGGCCCATGACGTACGGCAGGTGCCCGAACTCGGGTGCCCGCTCGGCCAGGCCGACCTCGACGAACGCGTCGAAGAGCGCGATCTGCCGAGGGGTCGAGGACAGCAGGTCCTCGCCACGGAAGACGTGGGTGATGTTCATGGTGGCGTCGTCGACCGGCGCGGTGAGCGTGTAGAGCGGGTCGCCGTTGGCACGCGCGAGCGCGTAGTCGGGGACGTGCTTGGTCTCGAAGGTCACCTCGCCGCGGACGAGGTCATTGAAGGTGATCGAGCCGTCGGGCATGCGGAACCGTGGGACCGAGGAACGGCCCTCCGCCTCGTACGCCTTGATCTGGTCCTCGCTCAGGTCACGACAGTGGTTGTCGTAGCCCTGGGCCGGGGCCTCGCCCTTGATGCCCTCGGCCTTCGCGGCCTTGTAGGCGGCCAGGCGCTGCTCGTAGCGGGCGGTGGTCTCCTCGCCGGTGCAGTAGCACTCGTAGACGTGGGAGGAGGCGCGCAGCCGGCCGAGCGCGTCGGCGTAGATCTCCGAGCGCTCCGACTGGCGGTAGGGGCCATGGGGGCCGCCGACCTCGACACCCTCGTCCCAGTCGAGGCCGAGCCAGCGCATCAGGTCGATGAGCCCGTCGTAGGACTCCTGCGTGTTGCGCGCCTTGTCGGTGTCCTCGATGCGGAAGACGAAGGTGCCGCCGTGATGGCGGGCGAAGGCCCAGTTGAACAGGGCGGTACGGACCAGGCCGACGTGGGGCGACCCGGTCGGCGAGGGTGCCATCCGGACCCGGTAGTCCTTCGGCTCGAGTGTGTTGTTCAACCCGCTGTCAGTCACCGCTGTGCCACCTTGTTGGTCAGAGCTCCGAGCCCCTCGACGAAGATCTCGATCTCGTCGCCGGGCTCCATGGGGCCGACACCCTCGGGGGTGCCGGTGAGGATCACATCGCCCGGCAGCAGCGTCATGACGCTGCTGATGTGGGCGATCAGCTTCGGGATGTCGTGGACGAGGTCCTTCGTGGACCCGTCCTGGACGACGTCACCGTTGAGGAATGTCTGGATGCGTACGCCGGCAGCGAGCTGCTCCGGCTCGACGTCGGTCTCGATCCAGGGACCGAGCGGGCAGAAGGTGTCGTAGCCCTTCGCCTGGGAGAAGTGCTTGAGCCGCCGCTGGACGTCGCGCGCGGTGACGTCGTTGGCGACCGTCATCCCGTAGATGACGTCCTTCACCTTCTCCACCGGGACGTCGCGGCAGATCCGGCCGATCACGATCGCGAGCTCGCCCTCGAAGTGGAGGTCCTCGACGTTGCTCGGTCGCTGGATCGCGTCACCGGGGCCGCAGACCGCGGTGTTGGGCTTGATGAAGAAGAGCGGCTCCTCCGGGACCTCGTTGCCGAGCTCGGCCGCGTGCTTGGCGTAGTTGCGGGCGACCGCGACCACCTTGCTGCGCGGGATCACCGGCGCGAGCAGCTTGACGTCTTCGAACTTGTGGACCTGGTCGGTGATGTTGACACCCGAGAACAGCGGGTCGCCCTGGAGCGCGACGACTGTCGCGTCCTCGCTGAGCTGGCCGTAGCCGTCGAGGTCCCCCATGACGACGCCGAACTGGGGCTCGCCACCCTTGGTCGTGAATCTGGCGATGCGCACGTGCTGAGCCTATCCGCATAGCCTTGTACGTCGTGGAGGTGCTGTCGCGTTCGGAGTGGACCACTCGCGCGGCCGCTCATCGCGCGCGCCTGGCGCGCTATGTCGAGCCGCATCTCGCCCGCCGCGGCGCCCGGGTCAAGCACCCGGTCCACGACTTCCTGTTCACCTACTACTCCTACCGGCCCGCCCAGCTGCTGCGCTGGCACCCGGGGTTCGGGGTGAGACTGTCGGACGCTGCGGAGTATTCCTCGTTGCGCGGTTATGCCGACGGCACCGTGACCTCCGACTTCCTCGCCGACAAGCGACTGCTCGTCGAGACTCTCCTGAAGCTGCTGGGGGCCACCGCTGGACGTGAGGGCAACTTCGGCTGCTTCGGCCTCCACGAGTGGGCGATGGTCTACCGGTTGACCCCGGAACAGGTACGCCACGCCGACTGGCCCCTGCGGCTCGGGACCACCGGCACCGACCGCGTGGTCGAGTCCCACCGCATCGCGTGCAGCCACTTCGACGCGTACCGCTTCTTCACTCCCCCGGCGGCACCGCTCAACACCCTCTCGCCGCGATCCGACGACCGCGCGGCCTTCGAGCAGCCGGGCTGCCTGCACGGCAACATGGACCTCTACAAGCACGCCTTCCGGCTCTCGCCGCTGATCTCCTCCGACCTGGTCGCCGACTGCTTCGAGCTCGCCTGGGACATCCGCACGATGGACATGAAGGCCGCTCCGTACGACCTCTCCGAGCTCGACCTCGACCCGATCCGCATCGAGACCGCCACCGGGAAACAGGAGTACGCCGCCGCCCAGCGCGGCTTCGCCGAGCGCGCCGCCCCACTGCGGGAACGGCTCATCAACGATTGCGATCGTCTGCTCGCCGCGTCGAACTAGGCGGACAATCTGGCCCCAACCTCATCAGGCTCGATGTCGTACCCGGTCGCCCGTGGACCCGACCAGTTGATCCCGACACGATGGCCATCCCTGGCGAGCCCGGGGAGCCATCGCGCGCGAAACTCGCTGAGCGGGATCTCTTGGACGCGGAAGCCTTCGTACGTCTCGACGCTCTCGATGATGCGCTCGGCGCGACTGCGCTTGGACCAAAACGGCATCGCACGTAAGCCAGATCCGCTCGATGGAACCGGGACCCCGCCTTCATCACGGATCGTCCACACCGTCCCCTCAGCTACGACCTCGTCGTAGAAGGCTGCGGCTTGCGCTGCGCTCACGGACATGGCGACCTTCCTTCCAACGCTGCTCTCCTGCCCACCCCGCCACCCAAGGCACCTTCGCTGACTGTGCGGCCCCCGCTACGTGAGGGTGCTGAACCGGAGCGCGAAGGCGTTGGCGATCGCCTTGGCCAGCTCGGGTTCCTGACGGTCGAAGAAGAAACCGATGTGGCGGCCGAGCGCGGCCTTGTCGATGGTGATGATGTTGTCGCAACTGACCACGCAGGCCTGCTCCAAGCCATTCTTGGGGCCGACCTCGACCTCGGTGCTGAGGCCTTTGGCGGTGGAGGTGATCGGAGCCACCGTGACGCGTCTCATCGCGGCGCGCACCGGTTCACGGGTCAGCACGAGGACCGGGCGAGCCTTGTCCAGGTGGGCGATATGGAGGTCACGCATCGAGGGCGGCGTGCTTCACCATGTCGTCGAAGTCGTCATAGTCACCTGACTCCTCGAGGATCCGAGCATCTGCCTCGGCGCGACGGTGCTGCTGATAGAAGGTCAGGGCTTCGCACACGATCGCCGCCCGCGGACCGTCGCCAGCGCGCACGAGCTCATCAACGTACGCAGCCATCTCATCCGGCAGTCGAACGGTGATCTGAACACTCATACCGAAATGATACCACTCTGGGATTCAACAGGAACTCGCCTTTGGTGACGAGTGCCACACGTGACCCCGAACGACGGGATACGTTGATCCCACAATGGCCATCCTTCCCCACCCCCGACAAGCTGCCGCCTCGATCGTCACCACGATCAGCGCCGCTGCGGGGAACGTCGCGCACTCGCTGCTCTACGGTGGGCTCGCCGACCTCCGGCCGATGCCGCGTACGTTGATCGACGACGGCAACCGACGCGAGCTCTACCACTACCGGCCCGCGGCGGGGACGACCCCGGAGGGCGACCCGGTGCTGCTGGTGACGCCGCTGGCGGCACCGGCGATCTGCTACGACCTGCGGCGCGGCTGCTCGGTCGTCGAGCATCTGGTGGGGACGGACCGGCCGACCTATCTGGTCGAGTACGGCGAGGTGAACTTCGCAGACCGCAGTCTCGGCATCGAGCACTGGATCGCGCACGTCGTGCCGGAGGCGATCCGGTCGGTCTCCGAGCACGCGGGCGGGCGGCCGGTGCACGTGGTCGGCTGGTCGCTGGGCGGGATCTTCACGATGCTCGCCGCCGCCGACGCCCCCGACCTCCCGATCGCCTCGCTGGCGGTGCTCGGATCGCCCTGCGACGTACGTCAGGTGCCGTTGATCGCGCCGCTGCGGCCGCTGCTCAACCTGCCGCCGGGCAACCTGGTCACCACGGCCTACCAGGCCTTCGGCGGCGCTCCGAAGCCGCTGGTCAGGTGGGCTTTTCAGATCTCCTCGGTCGACAAGATGTTTACCAAGCCGGTCGCGAAGCTGTCCAACCTGGCCGACCGTGAGTTCCTCGCCCAGCTCGAGGCGGTCGACCGGTTCACCGACAACATCATCGCCTACCCGGGGCGTACGTTCGGGCAGCTCTATCACCACTTCTTCCGCACCAACGCGCTGTTCAGCGGGCAGATCGACCTCAGCGACGACCACTCCGTCTACCTGCGCGACGTCAAGCAGCCCACGCTCGTCGTCGCCGGCGCCAACGACGGCATCGGTCCGGTCGCCGCGGTCAAGCCGCTGGTCGACCTGCTCACCGGCGCCGAGGAGCTCCGCTTCGAGGTCGTCCCCGGCGGCCATCTCGGCCTGCTCACCGGCCGCGCCGCCCGGGACAGCACCTGGCCGCTCCTCGACGAGTGGTTCAGCCAGCACGACTGAGTTGTCGGTGGCGGGTGGCAGGGTGTGCGCCATGCCGAACCCACCCGCCGAGGCGACCGACGAGCACTTTCGCAACGAGGACTGGTACGCAGCCGACCTCACCGGGGCTCGCTTCGTCGACTGTGTCTTCACCGATGTCGACCTGACCGAGGCGACGACGTCGGCGGCGCTCTTCGAGAACTGCACGTTCCACGGCGGCCGGTTCAACGCCTCGACCCACGTCGGCTCGGCGTTCGTCGGCTGTGACTTCCGGCGTACGAACTTCTTCGACTCGACCTTCGAGGGCTGCAAGCTCAGCGGGAGCGAGTTCTCGGGCTGCACCCTGCGGCCGCTGAAGGTGAGCGGCGGCATCTGGCGCGGTGTCTCGCTGCGCGGCGCGAACCTCGCCCGGCTCGATCTGTCCGGACTGGACCTGCGCGACGCCGACCTGTCGCTGGCCGACCTCACCGACGTGGTGCTGCGAGACGCCCAGCTCGACGGAGCCGCCCTCCAGGAGACGACGCTGCACGGTGCCGATCTCCGGGGCGCCGGGCTCGACCGCGTCGACCTCACCGCCGCGTCGCTGCGCGGCACGAAGCTCGACATCGCCGGTGCCGTGATGCTCGCCGAGCTGCACGGGGCGGAGGTCGACTCCGTCTGACCGCTGACGGCGAAGTCAGCGGTCGGCCGAGGCCTCGCGGACGGCCTTGGCCATCGAGATGCCGGCGGCGATCAGGCCGAGGCCGGTGACGAAGTCGTCGCTGTCGCGTACGTCGTCCTCGATGGCGCCCGCGGCGGCGGCCTGGAGGTGGGTCTGCTCGTCGACGGCGTGGCCGTAGACGAAGTGGAGCAGAGTGCGGGCGGCGACGGGGGCGAGATCCCCGAGGCCGCCGTCACACAGAGCCGCGACGAGGTCGTCGTAGGGCTGCGTCGCGCCCAGTCCGAAGGCCCAGACGGTGGCGACGACCTCGGCGCCGTCGCGGTAGGCCAGCAGCGAGTCGCGCAGGTCGGTGCAGATGCCGGTGACGCGTACGTCCCAGGCGCCCGCCGGCTCGTGGCGGCCGCGGAGCAGGATCTCGTCGGCCACCGCGGCCAGCAGGGACTGCTTGTTGGCGAAGTGGTGGTAGAGCGCGCTGGGGCGTACGCCGAGCTCGGTGCCGAGCCGACGCATCGTCAGGTCGGCGAGACCGTAGTCGTCGAGGACCTGCAGCGCGCGGGCGACGACGTCCTCACGGCGGTATCGCATGTTGCTCCCAGGGGCCGGGTGGTGGGACGAAGTGGACGAAGACGTACGTCGACCTTAACCTGAACACCGTTCACCTGACCAAGGTTCAGGTCTGAGTACGCAGGAGCGAGTATGACCGAGTCCCCCACCAGCACGGAGTCGACCCCGGAGGCCGAGGAGTCGAAGCCGGCCCGTTTCGCGACCACCGACATCGCACTGATCGCCGCGTTCACCGGGCTGATCTGCGCCTCCACCCTGGTCGGCGACATCCCGACCGGCACCGCCGTGCCGATCACCCTGCAGACCTTCGCGGTCGCGCTCTCGGGGGCGCTGCTCGGCCCCGTGCGCGGGTTCCTGGCCGTCGCCCTCTACCTGCTGCTCGGCGGCATCGGGCTGCCGGTCTACGCCGACCACACCTCCGGCTTCGCGAAGTTCGCCGGGATCTCCGGCGGCTACCTGATCTCGTTCCCGTTGATGGCAGCGCTGGTCGGCTTCCTGGTCAAGTACGTGGCCGGACCCGCCCGTACCCGGGCCGTCGTCGTGTTCCTGTGCTCGATCGCCGGCTCGATCCTGATCGTCCACCCCCTCGGCATCGCGGGGATGATGATCTACTCCGGTGAGCCGCTGAGCACCGTGTGGAAGTGGGACCTGCCGTTCTGGTTCGGCGACCTGGTCAAGACCGGGCTCGTGGCGATCGTCGCGGCCGAGGTGCACCGAGCCTTCCCGAACCTGCTGCGCCGATGATCGAGCTCGATGCCGCCACAGTCGCTCTCCCCGAGGACGAGGGCGGTCGAGTGCTGCTCTCCCCCACCTCGTTGACGCTCACCGAGCGCCGGATCGCGATCATCGGCGGCAACGGCTCCGGGAAGTCGACGCTCGCCCGGCTGCTGAACGGCCTGGTGTCCCCGACCTCGGGGCGTGTTGTCGTCGACGGGCTCGACGTGGCCCGCAAGGGCAAGGACGTACGCCGCCGCGTCGGCTTCTGCTTCACCGACCCGGCCGCTCAGCTGGTCATGCCGACCTGCGTCGAGGACGTCGAGCTGTCGCTGCGGCGGCTGGTTCGCTCGCCGTCGTCGCGGCGAACTCGAGCTCTCGACGTGCTGGCGCGGTTCGGGCTGGAGGAGCTGGCCACGCAGTCGGTGCACACGCTGTCGGGCGGGCAGCGGCAGCTGCTCGCGCTGGCCGGGGTGCTCGCCGCGGAGCCGTCGATCGTCGTCGCCGACGAGCCCACCACCCTCCTCGACCTGGCCAACACCCGGCTGGTCGCGGACGCTCTCTTCGGGCTCTCGCAGCAGCTCGTCCTGATCACCCATGACCTCACGCTCGCCGCGCAGTGCGACCGCGCACTGGTGGTGGCGGACGGAGCGGTGACCTTCGACGGACCGGCGTCCGAGGCGGTCGCGCACTACACGCAGTCGGTGGGCGCGTGAGCGGGGCGCAGATTCCCGCCATGGCGGGGTTGTGCGGGCGGCAGGCGGCGCGGGAGGCCGCATTTTCCCGCCATGGCGGGGTTGTGCGGGTATCCGGCGGCAGCCGTCGCGGCACTTTCCCGCCATGGCGGGAAAATGCCGTCGAACGGGGACAGCGATGAGCTACCTACTCGGCGCCTACCTGCCCGGCGACAGCCTTCTGCATCGGGCTCCGGCCGGTGCGAAGCTGCTCGGACTGCTGGTGTTCAGCACCCTGCTCGTGGTGCTCCACGGACTGGTCGCCACCGGCGTGCTCTTCGGGATCGCGGTGGCGGTCACGCTCGTCGCCCGGCTGCCGATGCGGCAGGTGGGACGGGCAGCCCGCGGCGTACTTCTCGTCGCGCTCGTCCTCTCCGCGCTCCAGGGCTACGCCCACGGATGGCCGCGGGCGGTCGAGGCCGGTGTCGACCTGATCTCCCTCGCGCTCGCTGGCCTCATCCTCACCGCCACCACCGAGGTCAACGCGATGCTCGACCTGTTCACCCGGCTCATCACGCCGCTGAAGCCGATCGGCGTGAACCCGGACGGGGTCGCGCTCGTGATCGGCCTGGCCATCACCAGCATCCCGGCGAGCATCGCCCTCCTCCTCGAGACCCGCGACGCGGCTCGCGCTCGCGGGATCCGGCACCCCCGCGCGTACCTCTCCCCCTTCGTCATTCGCATCGTTGCCCGCGCCCACGAGACCGGCGACGCCCTCAAGGCCCGCGGCCTCGGCGACTGACCCCAGCCGAGGCGTCACCCCGGTCGGCCGAGACGTCACCCCGGTCGGCCGAGACGTCAGCCCCGTCGGGCGAGACGTCAGCCCCGTCGGGCGAAACGTCAGCGGCGTCGGCCGAAGCGTCAGCGGCGTCGGCCGAGTTGGCAGCACGCGACGCCTCGGCCGACCTACCTGACGCCTCGGCGGGTGCTTACCAGCCGGGCGGGAGGCGGTGGTCCCAGAGAGCGGCGTCTTCGATCTGGGCCGCGAGGGAGAGCAGTAGGGGTTCCTCGGCGGGGCGGGCGGCGAGCATGACGCCGACCGGGAGACCGGACGGGGTCCAGTGGAGGGGCAGGGAGATGGCGGGCATGCCGGTGACGTTCCAGGCGGAGGTCCAGGGCGTGAACTCCTTCTGTGCCTGGAAGTCGGCGGCGGGGTCGGCGTCGTCACGGATCGCGCCGACGAGGGGCGGCGGGGTGGCCAGGGTCGGGGTGAGGACGGCGTCGTAGGGGGCCAGCCCCTCCAGCACCCCGGCAGCGAAGCGGCGCAGCTCCGCGATCGCCAGGCCGAACTCCGGCCCGCCGACCGCCTCGCCGCGCTCGGTGAGCCAGCGGGTCAACGGCCGGATCTGAGACCGCTGGTCCGGGGTCAGATTGACCACCGACATCGCGGTCCCGACGGCCCAGACCGTCTCGAAGACCGCGACCGCCTCGACCGGCAACGGCCGTGGGATGTCGACGATCTCGTGACCGAGCGATTCCAACAAGGCAGAGGCGTTCTCCCAGGCCGCGACGCACTCGGCGTCGACCGCGGTCGGGGCGATCAACGGCTCGATGAACCGGGCGATGCGCAGCCGTCCCGGTGGCCGCTCACACGCGTCCAGGAAGGGAAGCGGCTCCTCCGGAGCCCAGAACGGGTCACCAGTACGCCGCCCCGCGAGCACGTCGAGGAAGGCCGCCGCGTCCCGCGCCGAGCGAGCGATCGGACCGGCGGTGGCGAGCCCAGCCGCGTCGCCGTACATCGGCGACGGGGAGATTCGCCCGCGGGTCGGCTTGAGGCCGACCAGACCGCAGCATGAGGCCGGGATCCGGATCGAGCCGCCGCCGTCGGAGCCCTGCGCGACCGGCACCAGCCCGGCGGCGACCGCCGCGGCGGCGCCTCCGGAGGAGCCGCCGGCGATCCGCGTACGGTCCCAGGGGGTGACGGCGGGCGGGGCGACATCCGGTTCGGTGTAGCAGGGCGAGCCGAACTCGGGGGTGTTGGTCTTCCCGAGCGAGATCATCCCGGCCGCCTCGATCGAGAGCGTCACGTTGTCCGACACCTCGGGGACGAAGTCAGCGAAGGCAGCCGACCCGAAGGTCGTACGCACCCCGCGGGTGAGGTTGAGATCCTTGATCGCGGTGGGTACGCCCCACAGCGGTGAGGCACCGACCGGCTTGACCGCGAGCTCGCGAGCGCAGGTCGAGATCCGCTCCTCGGCCACGGTGACGAAGGCACCGACATCGTCGAGCCGGGCGATCCTGTCGAGATAGTGCTCGGCGAGCTCCCCCGGGGATACCTCGCATCGATGCAGCAGCTCTCCCTGTTCCAGGGCGGTCAGATCATGTAGCTCGGCCACATCGACAGGCTAGCTCCACTCGTCCTCGAGCATCGCGTAGTGCACCAGTGTCGTCCACTCGCCCTTGAACCACTCGGCCTCGCGCTCGACGGCCTCCTTCCGCATCCCGAGCCGCTCGATCACCCGAGCCGAGGACTCGTTGCGCTCGTCGACCCGGGCGGTCACGCGGTGCAGACCGAGCCCGTCGAACGCCAGCCCCAGCAGCGCGCGTGCGGTCTCGGTGGCGAAGCCCTGCCCGTGGAACTCCGGGTTGAAGGCGTACCCGATCTCTCCCGACCGCTGCTCCTTGCTGTGCCAGAAGAGCACGACATCACCGATCAGCCGGCCGCTGTCTCGGTGTTCGACGCCGAGGCAGAGCACCTCACCCTCCCGGCGCAGCACCGAGGGCCGCTTCCACGCCGCATAGGACTCGTGCAGCGCATCGCGGTCTTTCGGCACCGGCGGGATGTAACGGCACACGTCCTCCCGCGACAGATAGTCGTGCAGGTCCTCCAAGTCGCGCTCGACGTCGATCGGACGCAGCAGCAGCCGCTCGGTGGTGATCGGGTAGTCCGGCGCCAGGACGGGCTCGCCCAGCTCCTGGAAGACGCTCAGGTGCAGGTCGGCGGGGCCGTCGAGGCGCGCGTTGAGCGACTCCCACGGGGTGCGGGTGGGCGGCGCCACCAGCGCCGCACCACCCTCCACTAGCAGTGCCGCGACACCGGCGGAGTCCTCGACCTCGAACGCCACTCGGACGTGGCCGGCCGCCGGACGCCCGACCTCGACCTCGTCGATGTAGCCGTGCTGGGCGTGGTTGGCGAGCTCGAGCGTGGCCCGGCCGGCGTCGAGGATCGTCACATGGGCCTCACCGGGCCCGGAGAATGCGGCCTCCTCGGGGAGGCCGAGGGTGTCGCGGTAGAAGGCCACCGCCTGCTCGTAGTCCTTCGCCTCGACCACCAGTCGGAGCTGCTTCACGGGTCCACTCATGCCGCCGCCTCCGTAGGGAAGGGCGAAGAATATGGAAGCGGCGGCCTGAGGCCCATTGCCGTTCGCTGGCGCTCACTCATGAGCGCAACGTACGGCCGAATGCCGCTTCACGCACGCGATAAATCACGAAAGGCAGGTCTCTCCCCCGCAGAGACCTGCCCTCGTGGTGCTGCAGGTTGGGGCTCAGGCAGCGGCGGGCTGGAAGCCCGCGAGCTTTTCGACGGCCTCACGGAAGCGGGCCTGGGCCTCGGCGTCGGTGAAGACGTCGATCTCGTGGACCGGCTGGGAGACGATGGCATCCTCGACGACGATGGCGCCGCCGATGCCGGCCGAGCGGGCGGCGTCGGCGTGGGACCACTTGGCACCGTAGGGGGTCGGGGCGACGCCGACGACCGAGAGGATCTTGCCCTTGAGCACGCCGGCGGCGTACGGGCGCGAGAGCCAGTCGATCGCGTTGTTGATGACGGCAGGCATGGTGCCGTTGTACTCCGGGGTCACGATGAGCACGCGGTCCGCCTCGTCGATCACCTTGCGGAGCTGGCTCACGGCCTCGCCCGGGTCGGCCTCGAGGTCCTCGTTGAAGAACGGCACGTCCGCCAGCCCGTCGACGATCTCCAGGACGACACCCTCAGGCGCCTCGGCGACGAGCTTCTCGGCGAGCTTGCGGTTGATGGAGTCGGCGCGCAGGCTGCCAACGAGTACGGCGATACGGGTGTCGGTCACGGGTTCTCCTCGTAGAACGCGGAAAGTTCAATGTTGAAGTGTTCAACGCCCGCGTCCCGGGGATTCATTCCGTGACAGCGGCCTCCGGGGGTGTGGTCTCGCCCACATGCCGACGCAGCCCGAAGGTGAGCCCGTCGACCAGCGCCTCCCACGACGCCTCGATCACGTTCGACCCGACCCCGACCGTCGTCCACGACGTCGAGCCGTCGGAGGTCTCGATCAGCACCCGCGTCCTCGCGTCGGTGCCGTGTCCCTGGTCGAAGAGCCGCACCTTGAAGTCGATCAGGTCGAAGTCGGCGACCACGGGGAAGGCACGGGTGATCGCGGCACGCAGCGCCTGGTCGAGCGCGTTGACCGGGCCGTTGCCCTCGCCGGTCTCGACATGACGTACGCCGTCGGCGTGGATCTTCACGATCGCCTCGGTGGTCGAGCTGGTCTCGGGGCCGCCACCGCGTGCCTCGGAGATGACCCGCCAGGACTCGACGTCGAAGAAGGACGGACGGGCACCCTCGACCTCCTCGATCAGGAGCAGCTCGAAGGAGGCGTCGGCCGCCTCGAAGGTGTAGCCACGCTGCTCGGCCTCCTTGACCCGCTCGGTCACCCGGGTCACCAGGTCGCGGTCGTCGGAGAGGTCGTAGCCGAGCTCGCGGCCCTTCAGCTCGATCGAGGCACGCCCGGCCATGTCCGAGACCAGCAGCCGCATGTCGTTGCCGACGCCGGCCGGGTCCATGTGCTGGTAGAGGTTGGGGTCCACCTTGATCGCGGAGGCGTGCAGCCCGGCCTTGTGGGTGAACGCGGAGGCACCCACGTACGGCTGCCGGCCCGCGGGCGGCACATTGGTCACCTCGGCCACCGCGTGCGCGACGCGGGTCGCCTCGCCCAGCAGGCCCGTCGGCAGCACCTCGCGGCCCAGCTTGAGCTGCAGGTTGGCGACCACGGAGACGAGGTCGGCGTTGCCCGTACGCTCCCCGTAGCCGTTGATGCAGCCCTGGACGTGCATCGCGCCGGCGTCCACGGCGGCCAGCGAGTTGGCGACGGCGCACCCGGTGTCGTTGTGGCAGTGGATCCCCACCGCGCCGTGGGTGTGCTCGCGGACGTCGTGGACCACGTCGGCCACCCAACCCGGGAGCATCCCGCCGTTGGTGTCGCACAGCGCGACCACGTCGGCACCCGCCTCGTAGGCGGTCTTCAGTACCTCCAGCGCGTAGTCGCGGTTGGCCCGGTAGCCGTCGAAGAAGTGCTCGGCGTCGAGGAAGACCTGCTGGCCCTCCTCGCGCAGGTGGGAGACCGTGTCGCGGATCATCGCGAGGTTCTCCTCGAGCGTGGTGCGCAGCGCGAGCTCGACGTGGCGGTCGTGGGACTTGGCGACGAGGGTGACGACCGACGCCCCGGAGTCGCGGAGCGCGGCGACCTGCGGGTCGTCAGCAGCCCTCACGCCGGCCCGGCGCGTCGACCCGAACGCCGCCAGCCGCGCGTGCTTGAGGTCGAGCTCGGAGACGGCCCGCTTGAAGAACTCGGTGTCCTTCGGGTTCGCACCGGGCCAGCCGCCCTCGATGAACCCGACGCCCAGGCCGTCGAGGTGCCGGGCGATCGCGAGCTTGTCGGCGACGCTGAGGTTGAGGCCCTCCTGCTGCGCACCGTCGCGCAGAGTGGTGTCGTAGACGTGGAATTCCATGGCTCTTCTGTCCTCGGGTCGTCCTGGGGCTGGGCAACAAAAAACCCTCTCGGGAACGAGAGGGTGGCGCGTCGGGCAGGTGCTCGACGCGCTAGCGAATGATGATGACGTGGGTCGTCATGGCCCCGATACTGTCACGAAATCGCCTCCCGTGGGACGAGCGTCTCACCAGCCGAGGAGCTCGACCCACCACGGCTCGTCGCCGCCGGAGAACTGCGAGCCCTCCTCGGCGAGGGTCTGGATCGGGAAGAGCGCCAGGGTGACGACGACGGCGAACCCGAGGATCCACGGCACCCATCGCGCCGAGATCCGGTGGACCGTCTTGGTCACCGGGTCCCGCAGCCGGTCGCGTCCGGAGCCGGTCCACAGCGCGCCGACGAACGCCAGACCGGCGAAGCCCAGCGCCGCCTCGAGGGAGAGCTGCAGGGCGAATCCGAGCAGCACCGCCGCCACCACGAAACCGAAGCCCCACACCCCGACGACGAACGTCTTCGGGAGCGAACGGACCAGCCTCCAGGGAGCGCCGATCAGCAGTCGGGGCGCGTCGTGCCACTTGCGACCGCGGTACCACCGCCACCGGCGCAGATCGCCGGCGGCCAGCGTGCCGGCACGGATCAGCCACGCCGCGCCGAGCACGGTCCAGAAGCCGACGCTCGGGAAGGCCGCGATCACGCCGACTGCGAAGGCGAGCAGGCCGAGCCAGACGGCCCCACGGCGCAGCTTCTCCAGGCCGCTGTCCTGGCGCGGCCTGCGCTGACTGGGAGGGGTGAACGGCACGGCCGGGGTGGTGGCCTTCTCGCGCTCGGCCCGGTCGCTCAGCGAGAGCTGCTCGGCCGGCTTGCGCACGAACGGCCGGCGCGGCGTACGCAGCCACTCGCGCACCTCGTCCAGCGTCGGCCGGTCGGCGGGATCGGGTGAGAGCGCCTGTCCGAGCAGCCCGCGCAGCGGCTGCGGCACCCCCTCCAGGTCGTGCTCACCGCGCCGGGCGCGGTCCATCAGCTTCATCGAGTTGCCCTCGCCGAAGGGCGGGCGGCCGGTCGCGGCGTACGCCACCACGGAGGCCCACGAGTGCACGTCCGAGGCCGGGGTGGCCGGGTCGCCGACGGCGATCTCGGGTGG
This sequence comes from Nocardioides sp. NPDC058538, assembly GCF_042719275.1. Lineage (NCBI taxonomy): Bacteria > Bacillati > Actinomycetota > Actinomycetes > Propionibacteriales > Nocardioidaceae > Nocardioides > Nocardioides sp. NPDC058538. The sequence goes on from NZ_JBHXNY010000003.1 coordinate 285,702, forward strand.
CAGGTATCCAGGGGTGCCGATCAGCAGGCCGGTGACGGTGATCTTCGGGTCATCCGCGACGCGGGCGAGCCCGAAGTCGATCAGGATCGGAGTCCTGCCCTCCATGATGATGTTGGCGGGCTTGACGTCGCGGTGGAGGACCCCGACGGCATGGCAGTCGGCGATGCCCTCGGCCAGGTCGCTGGCCAGCTGCTCGACCTCCTCGCGCGAGAGCACGCCCTCGTTGACGATCTTGTCGTGCAGCGTCGGTCCCGGGACGTAGCGGGTCGCCAGCCACGGCACCTCACCCCACGGGTCGGCGCCGACCACACCGGCCACCCACCTGCTCCGCACCCGCTGCAGCGAGGAGACCTCGCGCGCGAGCCGATGGCGACCCTCCTCGTCCCCCACGAACTGGGTACGCAGCACCTTCAGCGCCACCCGCTCACCGCTCCCGCGGTGGCTGGCCAGATGGACCCGTCCCATCCCGCCCTGCCCCAGCAGGGAGAGCAGGTCGTAGTCACCAACGGTTTCCCGTTGGGTCGCCGGGAGACGGCGAGGGGCTGTCGTCACGAGACAAACCTTATCCGCCGCGGTCGACAGGAGGCCGAGGCGTCACCCCCGCAGGCCGAGACGTCACTCGCGTCGGCCGAGGTGGCACCGGCGTGCCAC
>NZ_JBHXNY010000004.1:0-98444 GCF_042719275.1 Nocardioides sp. NPDC058538
GACCAACACGGTCCCATCTGCGCTAGATGGAGCCGTGTTGGTCTCGACACGCCTCCGCCTAGCGGCTCCGGCGGCTCGACCAGCGAAACTACTTGGTGGCTTCCATCATCTGCCGCAGCTCCTTCTTGAGGTCGGAGATCTCGTCGCGCAGACGGGCGGCGACCTCGAACTGGAGCTCGGCGGCGGCGCCCTTCATCTGCTCGGTGAGGTCACCGATGAGCTGGGCCAGGTCGGAGGAGGGGAGGCCGACGAGGCCGCGCTCGCGGGCCTCGCGGGCGGCGTCGCCGAGCATCGGGGTGGGAGCCTTGGCGTTCGTCTTGCCGGCCCGGCCCTTGGCCTCGGTGCCGGCCCAGGTGTTGAGCAGCTCCTGGGTGGACTCCTCCTCGCGGGCGAGCATGTCGGTGATGTCGGCGATCTTCTTGCGCAGCGGCTGCGGGTCGATGCCGTTGGCCTCGTTGTAGGCCGTCTGGATCGCGCGGCGGCGGTTGGTCTCCTCGATCGCCGACTCCATGGAGGGGGTGATCTTGTCGGCGTACATGTGCACCTGACCGGAGACGTTTCGGGCCGCACGGCCGATGGTCTGGATCAGCGACTTGTCCGAGCGCAGGAAGCCTTCCTTGTCGGCGTCGAGGATCGAGACCAGCGACACCTCGGGAAGGTCGAGACCCTCACGGAGCAGGTTGATGCCGACCAGGACGTCGTACTCCCCCAGCCGCAGGTCGCGGAGCAGCTCGATCCGCTTGAGCGTGTCGACCTCGGAGTGGAGATAGCGTGTCCGGATCCCGGCATCGAGCAGGTAGTCGGTGAGGTCCTCGGACATCTTCTTGGTGAGCGTGGTGACCAGGACGCGCTCGTTCTTGGCGACCCGGTCGTTGATCTCGCCGATCAGGTCGTCGATCTGGCCCTTGGTCTGCTTGATGATCACCTCGGGGTCGATCAGGCCGGTCGGGCGGATGATCTGCTCGACCACGTCAGGTTCGCCGCCGTCGCGGGTGACCAGATCCAGCTCGTAGTTGCCCGGGGTCGCGGAGAGGTAGATCGTCTGGCCGATCCGCTCCAGGAACTCCTCCCACTTCAGCGGCCGGTTGTCCTGGGCGCTGGGCAGCCGGAAGCCGTGCTCGACCAGGTTGCGCTTGCGGGACATGTCGCCCTCGTACATTCCGCCGACCTGCGGGACCGCGACGTGGGACTCGTCGACGACGAGGACGAAGTCCTCCGGGAAGTAGTCGAGCAGACAGTTGGGTGCCGAGCCGCGCTCACGGCCGTCGATGTGCATCGAGTAGTTCTCGATCCCGGAGCAGGACCCGACCTGCCGCATCATCTCGATGTCGTAGGTCGTGCGCATCCGCAGTCGCTGGGCCTCGAGCATCTTGCCCTGCTTCTCGAAGGTGTTCAGCTGCTGGTCGAGCTCGGCCTCGATGCCGTTGATCGCGCGCTCCATGCGTTCGGGGCCGGCGACGTAGTGGGTCGCTGGGAAGACGTAGAGCTCTTGGTCCTCGGTGAGGACCTCGCCGGTCACCGCATGCAGCGTCATCAGCCGCTCGATCTCGTCGCCGAAGAACTCGATCCGAACCGCGTGCTCCTCGTAGACCGGGAAGATCTCCAGGGTGTCGCCGCGCACGCGGAACGTGCCTCGGGTGAAGGAGAGGTCGTTGCGGGTGTACTGGATCTCCACCAGCCGGCGCAGGATCGAGTCGCGGTCGTGCTCCTCCCCCACCCGCAGCCGGATCATCCGGTCGACGTACTCCTGCGGCGTGCCGAGACCGTAGATGCAGGAGACGGTCGAGACCACGATGACGTCGCGCCTGGTCAGCAGCGAGTTGGTGGCCGAGTGGCGCAGCCGCTCGACCTCCTCGTTGATCGAGGAGTCCTTCTCGATGTAGGTGTCGGTCTGGGGGACGTACGCCTCAGGCTGGTAGTAGTCGTAGTAGGAGACGAAGTATTCGACCGCGTTCTCCGGGAAGAGCTGGCGCAGCTCGTTGGCGAACTGGGCGGCGAGGGTCTTGTTGGGCTGCAGCACCAGTATCGGGCGCTGCAGCTGCTCGGCGGTCCAGGCGACCGTCGCCGTCTTTCCGGTGCCGGTCGCGCCGAGCAGGACGACGTCCTTGACGCCGCCCTGGATCCGCTTGGTGATCTCCGCGATCGCGGCCGGTTGGTCACCCGAGGGCTGGTAGTCGGAGACCACCTTGAACGGGGCGACACGACGCTCGAGATCAGTGACAGGACGCATGGGATCCAGGCTACGCGGAGGCACCGACATTTCCCCGTCGGTCAAGCCGCGAGGCCGTCCACGGCCGAGCGTGTCGAGACCAACACGGTCCTGTCGAGCGGCGAGGGGACTGTGTTGGTCTCGACACGTCTCCGCCTAGCGGCTCCGACGGCTCGACCAGCGGGTCCTACTCGAAGGCGGAGCGCACCTGATCCTCGGTGAGGCCGTAGTCGGCCAGGCTGTAGTCGTGCTTGGGCCGGGCGCTCCCCGATCGTGACTCGGCGTCGATGCGGGAGACCTCGGCGCGGGCGGCGTCGCTCCAGGGGATGTCGAAGTGGGCGTAGATGTTCTCGACGGTGCCGACCGGGTCCTTGACGAACCCGCGGTAGTCGACGTCGAGGAACTGCGCCGGGTCGTACCTCTTCCGGGCCTCACCGAAGGAGCGCCACGAGCGGGAGAGCATCTCGAGCTGGGTCTGGCCGATGATCTCCCCGATGAAGGTGGTCGACATCCCGGCGGTCGCCTCGGCGGAGAGCGAGCAGCCGGAGGCGACCGAGACGACCGGGTCGCGGTGGGTGACCACCACGAGTGCGTCCGGGTAGACCTCCATCAGCGCGTCGAGCGCGACCAGGTGCGAGGGGTTCTTGAGCACCCAGCGCTTGTCGGTGTCGTTGAGCCCGATGAGCTGCAGGGTGCGGCGGTGCAGCTCGTACGCATCGCGCCAGTCCTGCTTCGCCAGCCAGGCCGAGTAACGCGGGACGTGGGCCAGGGACTCGAACGAGATCGACTTGCCGCTCTGGCGCAGCACCCGCCAGCACTCCTCGACGCTGGTGGCGTCCATGTAGTGGATCCCCATGAACTCGGGGTTGGTGACATGGTGCTGCCGGTAGGCGTTCTGCAGCGCGTTGAAGACCGGGTCCTGCTCCCATGTCTCACAGGGCGGCCGCGGCTGGGGGAACTCGGTCAGCCAGGTCTCCAGACCCTGGTGCGCCGGGTCGGCGGCGAGCAGCCGGTGCAGGGCCGTGGTGCCGGTGCGGACGAGGCCGGTGACGAAGATCGGGCGCTCGATTCGTACGTCCTGGTGCTGGGGGAACTCCGCGAGCCGGGCCTGCGTCATCAGCCGGCCCACGAGGGCCGACTTCACCTGGGACCGATGGAAGTAGTTGCCGACCGGGGTCAGCCCTGCCTCGGGCGAGGCGAGGTCCTCGACCAGGAGCCGCAGCCCCTCCTCGTGGTCGGTCCCGGAGCTGTGTTCAAAATATTCGGCGCTCAGCCCGGTGGTGCGGACAGCGGCGGCGCAGATGTCCTCGTACGTCCCCACATCCGCCCGCTCACGCTGTGTCGTCTTTCCTGGGCCAGTCTCAGTCATGGAACTCCCCGCAGTCCACGTTGAGCACGGTCCCGGTGACGGCGGAGGCCAGGTCGCTGCCCAGGAACAGGGCCGCCCGGGCGACCTCCTCGGGGGTCGCGAGCCGCTTCAGGTCGGTGGGGGCGGCCTTCTCGGCGTACACCTCCTCGTGGGTGCGCCCCGACTCCGAGGCCATCCAGTCGAAGTAGGCCTTGTTGACGTCCTCGTAGATGTAGGACGGCGCGACGGAGTTGACCCGGATGCCGCGCGGACCGAGCTCGGTAGCCAGCGATGAGGCGAGGTGGGCGAGCGCGCCCTTGGAGAGCTTGTAGCCCGCGAACTCGGGCTGGCTCTGGTAGAGCACCGCGGAGTTGATCATCACGATCGCACCGCCGGGCTTGTCCGGGGTGGCCGCGAGCGCGTCGGCGAAGAGCGCCGAGAGCCGCAGCGGGGCGTACACGTTGGACTCCTGGGCCAGCCGGAGCGCATCGAGCGGGATCTGGGTCAGCGGGTCCATCGGCGGGATGCCGAAGGCGTTGTTGAGGAGTACGTCGACGCGCCCGAACTCCTCCAGCGCGGCGTCGACCAGGTGCCGGCGCGCGTCCTCGTCGGTGATGTCGGTCGGCACCACCAGCGCACGTCGTCCGTGCTCCTCGATGACGCCGGCCATCTTCTGCAGTCGCTTCTCGGTGCGGCTGGCGAGCACCAGGTCGGCGCCCATCAGCGCAGCCTGCTCGCCCAGCGAGCGGCCGAGGCCGGGGCCGACCCCCGAGAGCACGACGACCTTGCCATCCAGGAGTCCAGTCATGGCGCCTAGACTAGAACGTGTTTCACTTTTGCGGAAGGGCCAGCGGGAATGACCAGCCTGCCTCAGGTCGGGAAGCTGAACCGGGCGACCTCGTCGACCCATTCGGCGTACGCCCCGACCTCCTTGGGCACCTCCTGGACCCGGACGAGGTCGGCATGGGCGCGGAGCACCCGCGACCAGTCCGCGCACAGCCCGCAGGTCGCGCGGCCGCACTCGGCGGTGTGCTCGCGCGCGACCTTCTCGAGGAGCTTGCGGAAGGTGCCGTCGTCCTCGCCGGCGGCGAGTGCTTCCACGACCGCACCGAGCACGTGGACCGACTGTGCCGGCGCACCCACCAGGATCGCCATCAGGATCCCCAGCGCGTGATGGCCGGCGGGATCGACACCGGCCCCCTTCACCGGCGCCGTGCGCGCGAGGCGGTAGACGGCCAGCAGCTTCCGTGCCCCTCCCGGCGTGGCGCAGAACCTGGCGAGCTCGCTCATGAACAGCGCCTCACCGGGGGCCATCTCCAAGCTCTCGACCGTGACCGGGCCCCGGTCGCCGGCACCGGCGGTTAGAGCCGAGGGCCACGACGGCACCGCCTGCCGCATCAGCGAACGCATGAACCTCACTGCCGGGTCGCCTGCGAAGGCCCGCAACCCGAACGGCACGTCGAAGACCCGGGCCAGGTACGCAGCCGGCTCCGCCACCCGGCCCGCGATCGAGCGCTGCATCGCCTGAGCGTCAACCGCCGCGACGACAGCGACGCCCTCCTGCGAGCCCAGCTCGTCGATCGCCCGCAGCACCCCGGCTGCGGTCGCCGGGTCGCACCGGTCGAGGTCATCGACGTAGACGACGGTGCGCAGCACCGGCGAGCTCGGCGGCGGCCCCGGCGGGGCGGCGCGCAGGGCGGCCTCGTAGGCCGCAACCTCACGGTCCATCGCCGCGAGCGCCATCGTGGTGGTCATGGGCTGCGCGCCCCGGCGCTTGCCGCGGGCGCCGTCGTCGTCTGGCAGCCCCGCCAGCGCGGCACGCAGCTCGGCGGTCCGTCGCTGCGCGGCCTGATGCTTGGTCACCAGCGGCGGTGGGGCGCTGCGCCCGTCGCCGCGGACGGCGTCGAGCACGGCGCCCGCGACATCGCCCTCGGCGAAGCGGCGGGCGTCGAGGCGTACCTGGCGGGTGCGGGCGGAGTAGGCCTCGTCGCGCTCGACGAGCCAGTCGATGCGCTCCTGCACCTTCCGCATGAAGGTCGACCTGCCGCTCCCCGGCTGGCCCTGGATCGCCACCGAGAGCGGCAGCTGGGTGTGGTTGGAGGCGAGCAGCCGGGCCATCCGGTCGACGTCGGCGCCGTGGCCGAGTACGTCCTCGTCCTGGTCGGGCCACTCGGGCACCGCGACCACGGGGCCGATGACGACCGGCACCTCGGCGGTGTCCCCGGACGCCTGCGACGGGTTCGAGGCCGGCGACAGGGGCGGCGGGACCGGCATCGGGACCGGCATCGGGACCGGCATCGGGTTGGGGGCCATCTCGGACCGTGGCTTGGTGATGGACTCGGGATCCGGTTCGGGCTCGGGATCGGGCCGAGGGTCGGACTCAGATGTGGATCCGGCGTCGGGTTCAGGATCGACCATCTCCGCCAGCGGCGTGACGGGAAGCCCGAGCTCCTTCTCGACCCCCTGTAGCGCCTTCGCGAAGTCGGCGGCACTCCAGTGCCGCCCGGCCCGGCGCTTGAACATCGCCTTGCGCAGCGCTTCCTCGAACGACGCCGGAACGTCGTCGCGGTCGATGGACAGCGGGTCGTACTCCCGGATCCGCTCCGCCAGCGCCGCGGGGGCGTGGTCACCATCCGGCCCCTCGAACGGCGTACGTCCCGCGAGCAGCGTGTAGCAGGTCGCGGCCAGGCTCCAGATGTCCGCCCAGGCGCTCGGTTCGGGCGGATCGGAGAGCATCTCCGGCGCCATCCACGGCAGCGAGGTCGAGTCGGCGCCGCCAGGGCGACCAGCCGAGGAGAGGCCACCGAAGCCGACCAGCTGCGGCTCCCCGCCACTGGTCATCAGGATGTTCACGGGCTTGAGGTCGCCATGCAGGATCCCGTGCCGGGCAGCGACGTCGAGCGCTCCGGCCACCTTGATCGTGATGCTCAGTGCCTCGGCGACCGGGAGCCGCTTGCGCTTCCAGCGGGTCTGCAGGTCGCCTCCGGCGCGATGGTCCATCACCACGAAGCAGCGGTCGTCATCACTGACGCCGACGGCGTGCAGCGGCAGCACGTGGGGGTGGGCGGCGAGCTCGGCGACCTCCTTGGTCTCTCTGGCGAGCGCGTCCTGGGTCTCGCCGCTGAGCAGGTCGTTCCAGACCTTGACGGCGACGTCGCCCTTCTCCTGCGGCCACTCGTAGAGGAAGACTTCCGAGGAGCCGCCGGCGCCGATCAGCCGACGGTGACGGAAGCCCGGGATCGTCGGCGGCTCGTGGTGGGGACTGGCCATGGGCGGCAAGCATAGGCGTCCTACGCCTTCGCGTCGCGCCCCGCTCAGCTGAGCATCCTGCGCGCAACCGCCCGCTGACGTGCGGCAATCCGCTCTGCATACCCCCTGGGGCTCATCGTCTCGGCGTACGGGAGCAGGTCGCGTACGTCCTCAACAGCCACCTTGTGAACCACCGGCCCGTCGGCGGCAGTGAGGTCGCGTTCGAGCCGCTGCCAGCGCAGCATCAGCGAGCCGGTGCGGTGGCCGGTGGTCTCGAGCCAGTTCGCGATCGGCCTGCCGTCCAGGGGCGGCTGCTCGGAGATCACGAAGCGCATCACGCCATCGGGGTCGGTGAGCGCCTGGGCCTTGGTGAGACTGGTCTGGTGGGTCTCGTAGTCGGTCGAGGCGTACCAGTCCGAGCCGACCTGGATGCCCTGGTAGCTGCAGTCGTCGCAGCGCGGCACCTCCACCACGAGCGCCTCGTCCTCGGCCAGCTCGTAGTGACCGATCGAGGAGAACTGCGACTCCAGCCCGCCCGGGGTCCGGGCCGGGACCGTGAGCGTGTTGACCGGCTCCTTGTACTGGAAGAACTGGGGGAAGGCGAACCAGGTCTGGATCGAGCCGGTCAGCGACCGGGCGGCGACCTCGTACTTCTTCCGGAGCAGCTCCTGGGTGAGCGGGCGCCGCGGCCGGCCGAGGGTGTCTGGGCGCTCGATGGTGATCGCGCCGCGGGTCTCGGTGTCCCAGTCGTTGAAGACCTCGCGCACGATCAGGGTCTTCGCGCCCGGCTCGGCCACATAGGTGAACTCGAAGGACCCGGTGTCGTCGAGCTGGAGCTTGCGGTCGTCGAACGCCATCAGGCTGGTCGCGGCGGAGTCCGCGGTGTAGGCGCCGCCCATCACCTGGAAGGAGAGGTCGGCACTGGTCCCGCGACGGCCACGGACGACGTACTCGACGCCTTCTCGCAGGTAGGCGTTGAAGTAGATCGCATCGGGGTTGTCCAGGCCCTGCTTGGAGAACTGGTGGGTCGGGTTCACGAAGAGCGGCTGCTCGAGGTCGTAGTCGAAGGCCGTCTGCATCGCCATCCGGATCCGGCCGGAGAGATACTCGTAGCCCTCGAGCCTGTCGGCCTCGGTCCGAATGAAGGGCGCGTTCGCGATCAGCTCCTCCGCCTCCGCGATCGCCCGCTGGAGCGGCTCGGTCAGGCCGTACGCCGCGCTCTGCTCGGTCACTGCGCAGCCTTCGCGATGATGTTCTCCCCGTACCACTCCAGGTGCTTGATCTTCTTCTCCAGCGGCTCGGGGTCGGCGCCCTTCACATACGGGTCACGGAACCCGACGATGCAGTCGGTGACGCCCTTGTCCTCGAGTCGCTTGATCCCGTCGAGGTCGTACGCGTCATAGCTGATCACGTGGACCTCGAAGTCGTCACGGGTGTCGCCCTCCTCGCGCCGGATCTCGGCCAGGCGCACCAGGAGACGGTCGAGCTCCTCACCGTCGCCGCCGGCGTGCATCCAGCCGTCGCCCTTGAGGACCGCGCGGCGCAGGGCGGCGTCGGCGTGGCCGCCGACAAGGAGGGGGATCTTCTCGGTCGGCGCGGGGCGCTGCTGGAGCGGCGCGAACTCGTAGAACTCACCGTCGTAGCCGAAGAAGTCGCCGGAGGGATCGGTCAGGCCACGCAGGATGTCCATGCACTCGTCCATCCGCTTGCCGCGGCGCTTCCAGTCGACGCCGAGGGCGGCGAAGTCCTCCGGCCACGGGGACAGGCCGACGCCGAGCCCGAGCCGATTGCCGGAGAGGGAGGCGAGGCTCGAGGCCTGCTTGGCGGCCAGCACCGGCGGGCGTACCGGCAGCTTGACCACGAACGGCGTCAGGCGCAGCGTCGTGGTCACCGCGAAGAGATGGGCGCACAGGATGAACGCCTCGATGAAGTCCTTGCCCTGCAGGAACTCCCGGTCGCCGGTGTCGGTGTAGGGATAGGTGGAGTCGGACTCCTCGGGATAGATCAGGCTGTCGGCCACCGTCATGCTGGTGTAGCCGGCGGCCTCCGCCGCCTGAGCCAGCGGTGCGTAGTAGTCGGCCTGCGTCATTGCCTCGGCATAGGTGAAGCGCATGCGCCAACACTAGAACGTGTTCTAAGTTTCTGCCAGAGTGTTCGTCATGTCGCCTTCTCTCGAACGTCCCGCAGGCTTGGACTCGCCGCTGACGGCGAGAGTCATCAAGTACGGCGCCCGCGCCAACACCGCGCTGTTCAAGCTGACCAACGGCCGCGTCGGCGGCACCTGGCGGGTGATGGCCGGTTGGCGCAAGCCCGCGCCCGTGCTCCTGCTCGAGCACGTCGGCCGTAAGTCGGGCCGCACCTTCACCACTCCCCTGCTGTTCATGCGCTCGGGAGCGGACCTCGTGGTCGTCGGCTCCCAGGGCGGACTTCCGAAGGACCCGCAGTGGGTCGCCAACCTGCGGGCCCAGCCCGACGTCGCGGTCCGCGTCCCTCGTGGCGGGCGCCGGCTCGTCCGGGCACGTGTCGCCGACTCCTCCGAGCGGGCTGAGCTGTGGCCACAGCTGCTGGAGACGTACGCCGACTTCGAGACCTACCAGACCTGGACCGACCGGGAGATCCCGGTCGTCGTCCTCTCGCCCCGCTGAAGGAGACATTTTCATGACTGCGCACATCAAAGGCGTTCAAGAGCTGATCGACCGCGCCGAGATCACCGACGCGCTGACCCGCTACACGCTGGCCGTCGACGACGGCGACTGGGACGCGCTCGACACGGTCTTCGCCGCCGACGCCACGATCGACTACTCCGAGTCCGGCGGCACCGTCGGCGAGATCGCCGACGTCAAGAAGTGGCTCGCCGCGATGCTGCCCGCGTTCTCCCAGAAGCGCCTGCACACCATCGGCCAGGTCTCGATCACCTTCACCGACGAGGGCGCGGACGTGGTGGCGTACTTCGACAACCCGATGGTCATCGCTGACGGCTCAGGCGGCGAGCGTGTCGTCGAGGTGGGCGGCCGCTACCGGCACTCCTTCGTGCGTACGCCGGACGGCTGGCGTTCCCGCCACCTCCATGAGGAGGTCTTCTGGACCCGCGGCTTCTGAGATCTCAGGCCGCCCGGCCCCGGATCACCCAGTCCGCGAGCCCGGCGAGCGGCACCAGCAGCTCCCGGCCACGGTCGCTGAGTCCGTACTCCACACCCGGCGGCACCGTCGGGAAGACCGTACGCGTCACGATCCCCTTCTCCTCCAGGACGCGCAGCGTCCGGGTGAGCATGCGCTGGCTGATCCCGTCGACGCGGCGCCGCAGCTCGTTGTAGCGATGCGGCCGCTCGGCCAGCATCATCACGATCAGCAGCGTCCACTTGTCCCCGAGCATCTGCACGGCCTGTGTCACCGGACAGGTCTCGTACTCCCCCGCCGGGACCTTCTGCGGCAGGCCGGGCCCGAGCGCCGCGCTCACGATGTGTCGGGGCACATCGGTGTTCCCATCTGACATTGAAGTGCCTTCTTCCGCGAACGCCGCCGGGCGGCGAGGGTTGCTGACATCAGCAACCTATCCATGAGGGAGAAGAAGATGAGCACGATCGCGGTCCTCGGCGCCGGCCCCGGCCTCAGCATGTCGGTGGCGAGGAGGTTCGCCAAGGAGGGGTACGCCGTCGGCCTGGTCTCACGCAGCACGGACCGGCACCTGGGCTATCTGGAGGAGCTGTCGGCGAGCGGCGTACCCGCTCTCGCGGTTGCCGCCGACCTGCGGGCGCCAGGCGCCGTCGCCGATGCCCTCGCCGAGATCACGGCGGCTCTCGGACCGATCGACGTCGTCTACCACGGCCCCGGCGCCCAGAACCTGAGCGCACCCACGGTCGGGATCCTCGAGTCCGAGCCCGCCGACGTCCGTCGTGCGATGGCCGAGACCCTCGAGCCGGCCGTCGAGGTGGCCAACTTGGCCCTCCCCACGATGCGCTCGCGCGGCGGCGGCGCGCTGGTGTACGTCTCCGGGCTCAGCGCGCTCGTCCCCTTGCCGTTCCTCGGCCCATACGCCCCCGCTTCGGGCGCCCTACGAACCTACGCCCGCACCCTGGCCGCCGCGGCAGCCGAGGACGGAGTGCACGTCGGCTCCCTCGTCGTCGGCGGCCTGATCGAGCGCGGCGACATCCACCGGATGCTCACCGACCCCACCACTCCCACCGCGTACGCCACCCTCGACCCCGACGAGCTCGCCGACGCCGTCTGGCGCCTGGCCTCCGGCGAGGAGCAAGAGCTGGTCTTCGACGTGCTCACGCAGCCTGGCCAGTGAGCCCCTCGCACACAAGTCGCATGGGCCCCATGGGTTCTGAGCAACACGATGTCCGGGTGACCCATCTCGTACGTCCCCGTCAACCGGACGATCTGCCGGCCCTGACCGAGGCACTGCTCGAGCAGCAGTCGCTTACCCGGCTCTGGGTCTCTACGAGTCGAGAGGCTGGACCGAGTTGCTCCGAGCCGCCCGGACTGGCTCGCCGACGCACCCGGACGTGAAGGGCTTGAGGTCGCCGTCATGGTTCTTGGCTGAGGGAGCTCAGGCGGCGCCGGCCCCGAGCCGTTCGTAGCTCCCGTCGGGGTAGCGGATGTACTCGATGCCGAGCGGCGAGCGCCAGATGAAGGTGCCCGGAGTGGGCTGGGAGTAGGTCCAACCGCCGAAGGTCTTGAGGCGGTGGTGGCTGCGGCAGGCCTTGGCAAGGTTGGAGCTGGTGGTCTGGCCGCCGGCGTCGTACGCCTCGAGGTGCTCCGTGTCAGCCAACCAGGCCGATCGGGTGCAGCCTGGGTAGACACATGTGCCACCAGCGATGAGCGCGGCCTGTTCGCGCTGCGTGACCGACGGAGCGTAGCCGTCGCGAGTGACCTCGGCGTTCAGGTCGATGACCTTGACGGGGCGCACGACGGTGCCGGGGGCAATGGCCCACTCATCAACGCGTTCGAGCGGGACGACAGCGCCGTAGTTGTCGACGCTGACCAGACCGGTCCCGCGCAGCTCGCCTTGGTCCACGTGGCAGTAGAGATGGAGCACACGAGCCGTGCCCGACTCGCTACTGCCGGAGGTGTAGCGGCGGGCGAGCTCGCCGAGGGCCTTCGCTCGCCGGCGGTCGAGAGACCATCCGGCGAAGCGGTCGTCACCTCCGAGGTCCTTGGCGATCGTGGCCACCGCGTTCTCGAGGTCGGCGGCGTCGGCGAGATCCATGGTCGCGTCGACATGAGCGTGGCCGGTGACCGGTCCGTCGCCGAGGTGGCCGGCGTCCTCGTCGAAGAGCGTGGGCGCGTCGAGGTCGACGTCGACCCGGAACTGTTCCGCCTTCTCCTCGGCCGCTAGCGCAGCACCCTCGGGATCGAACGTCCCAAAGGCCTTCTCGACCAGACGCGAGATGGTGACTCGACCTCGTTTGTGCAGGATCGGCGCGACCTGGGCATCAACCCACCCAGCCGCCTCCGGCGACAGCTTCTTGGTGAGGTCTGCGACCTGTCGCGCCCGCCATCCTTCGACCGAGTAGTCCAGGACCCGCGCCCACGCCCTCGGCAGGCGCTGAGCCAACTCCATCACGTCACCGGCCAGCCGCCGTACGGATCCCAACGGCATCCCCAACACCGGCCCCAGCTCCATGACCGCGAACTCCGAGACCTCGACAGCACCTTCGCCCGCAAGGTTGAGTGCACGGTCGCCGAAGAGCCCCGCATCGCGATCGTAGGCGACATCATCAGGCCCTCGCGGTGGCCGCTCCAGCAGATACGCCGCAACCAGAACGAGCCGGTCGTTGGCTGCCTTGATCTCGTCCGCGCGGGCCTGGGCAAGGCTGTCGAGAAGGTTATGAGTGGGGGTTGTCCCGAGCCGTGATTGCATGCCCAATTCTACCTCTGACCTGCGGAAAGAGGAACCTGATTCGGGCGGTGGCTGTAGGTGAGGCACTTGGCGGTTGCGCGATTGATGCCATGTTCCATAGCCCGCTCGGTCGAGCAGCCAAGGCTGCGGAGATCGTCGCCGAACTCCTTTCACTGCCAACCGTCGAAGTCGCCGACCTGGCCGAGGTTCACCACGGGGACATGGCAGGCCTGAGCGACAGATCGACAAACGATTCCCAGGAGCGTTCAACGAGCGCGACCGCGACAAGTACATCTGGGCCTTTCCCAACGGTGAGAGCTACGCCGACGCCGAGTAGCGCGCTACCGCAGCACTCAACACGATCGCCGATACGGGTACTCGCCGGCCGGTCATCGTCTCGCACGAGATGATCGGCCGGATGCTCCTCAAGCAGTTGCTCGGGCCGGAGCCGCGCACGGCCCTTCGCCGAAAGACAACCGAACAACGTCGTTGACGTCGTCGCCCCGCGCTCCGCTGAGCGCACCACCACCGTCGACTAGGCACAGCCACCCCCAGCCCGAACCTGGGGAGCGCACCCTCGACCGCCATTTCCCCACCTTCGAGGCCCACCTTCGAGGCTGAATCAGCGATCGGCGGCGGCGCACGCATTCGACGTAGTGTCGACTCATGGAGATCAGCAGTCCACTGCCCCCACCGGATGCCGTGTCAGCTGCGGTTCTTGCGCTCGCAGCCTCCAAGCAGCCGAGGACGTTCGGCGAAGGGCTAGACCTGCTGAGGTCGGCTGGAATCGGCAACGGGGCGGTGGCCCGGACCGAGAATGACGCCTCCAGGTTTGCCGTAGAGACCACCGAGGCATGGCACACGACCAACTCAGGCCTGATGCTCGACTCGAGTGGGGCCGTTGAGCACTTCTGGTCCCACCTCTGGGTTGCCGACGTTGCCGACGGACTCCGGCCCGGTTTCGCTGCTCTCATCGAGTCGATCACCGTTGTCCTCGGTGCCGCCGACGACGATGACTTGAAGGCGGACGGCTCGCATACTGCGTACTGGCAAGGACATACGGCCGAGGTCGAGCTCTACCTCCACGCCGAGAGACCCCCGGCCGTTGCCGCGGCACAGATCGGGATCACGTGGGCTGATGGCACGGTCCGCGCCGCTCGAGTGACCTGATCGTCAGGCAATCGCAAGGGCCAAGAAGACATGCTCCTTGCCAGGACGGTCCGGGGCGTCGCGTACGTCGCTCACGGCAAAGCCGTGGGCGAGGAGGTCGCGCTCGATCTCCGGGCGGTCGCGGAAGCGGAGAGTGGAGAACGAGGTCAGGATCTCGTCGCCGATGGTGGTCGACCCCTCGAAGGTGACCAGCGGGAGGTCGACGACGGTGACCGTGCGAGTGACGACCGCGGCACGGCCATCTGGGAGGTCGACGGTTGTCGGCGCGATGTCCCAGTCCTCCCAGGCCCGGACCTCGGGCCGACGGGTCTCGAAGACGAACCAGCCGCCAGGACGGAGCGCGGCGTGGACCGCGGCCAAGGTCTCGGACCAGTCCGCGTCGGAGACGAAGACCTGGGCGACGTTGCCGGTCATGACCGCCATGTCGGCAGTGCCGGAGAGGCCGGCGAGAGCGGTTGCGTCGCCGTTGATCCAGGTGACCCGGTCGGCGTATGGCTTGGTGCGGGCGACGTCGAGAGATGCCGCGGCTGGGTCGAGGCCGACGACAGTGATCCCTTCACCTACCAGCCGAACGGCGAGTGAGCCCGTCCCGCACCCGATGTCGATGACGTGACGGGCACCGAGCTCATCGGCGATCGCGACATAGGCATCCAGGTCGGAACGGTCGTCGTCGAGGACGTCGTAGAGGACTGCTTGACGTGGGTCCGCGAACGCGGCATCGGGTTCTCGCATCGGCTCCGAACCTAGCCAGGTCGCGCACCTGGACGCACCTGGTTATCCACCCGAGACCGTTCGGCGGTGCCCGTCAGGTCGCTTCGAGGTGGTCGATGATGGCGCGGGTGATGATCTCGGGTTGCTGGGCGTTGGCCAAGTGTGCCGAGTCGGGGACCACCAGGAGCCGGCCGTCCTGGACGGCATCGGCGATGGCCTCCAGGTGCGGGGTCGGCGTGGCGGGGTCGTCGGCACCGGCGATGGCCAGGGTCGGGGCGGTGATCGCGGGGAGATCGGGGCAGAGGTCCATGGCGGCGATGACCTCACAGCAGCCGGCGTAGCCCTCGTCCGGGGTGGCAGCGACCGTGGCCTCGCAGGTCGCCTTCACCTCGGGGTTCGCCTCGAGGAATCCCGGTGTGAACCAGCGGGTTACGACCGCCTCGGCGACGGCCTGAGTGCCGTCGGCTCGCACCGTGGCCGCACGGTCATGCCAGGCGGAGGAAGGGGCCAGATGTGCTCCGGTGCACAGGAGGACGAGGCGGTCGACGCGGTCGGGGTTGCGCGCGGCGAGGCGCATCCCGGTCATGCCACCCAGGGAGAGGCCCACGAAGTGGGCCCGCTGGACGCCGAGGCGGTCCAGGAGGGCGACGACGTCGTCGGCCAGGTCGTCGATCGCGTATGGGCCAGCGGGCACGGGCGAGGACCCGTGTCCGCGGGTGTCGTAGCGCACCACGCGGAAGTGCCGCTCGAGGTCAGGCAAGTTCTCGTCCCACATCGCGTGAGTCGCGCCCAGCGAGTTGGACAGCACCACCACCGGACCGTCCGGCTGGCCCGAGACGACGTGGTGCACTCGGATGGGTTCGTAGGTGGCGTCCATGCCCGAGAATCTAGGATCGCCGACCTGTTGTTGGGAAGTACCGATTCGCGGACGATTGATACGCCCGGCGTATCAACCTCCGCGCGGCGCGCTCAGCCGAGGCCCGGACGGGCGTGCAGACCGCCGCCGGACTCGTAGAGCAGACCCTTGTCCTTGATGAGCTGGCCCGCGGCGGCCAGGATCGGGCTGTCGCCCACGGCGGAGCCCGCCATCGAGGCGATCGCCTCGAACATCTTGATCGCGGCGTCGTCCACGGCCGGCCAGTTCCACTCCGAGGGAGCGGCGCCGACCGGCTCGACGGCGTGCCACCGGGCGGCACGGGCCTCGGCCATGGTGGTGAGAGTGCTCCAGCCGAGGCCGCCGAGGCCGACGACGCCACCGAAGTTGAGCCCGATGAGCCCCCAGCCGTTGCACTGGTACTCGAACGCTGAAGGACCGAACTCGGACTCGTCCAGCTGCACCCGGGTGATCACCGGCTCGGGGCCGGTGTTGGGGGCGTAGAGCTTGAACGCCGGACGCGCGGCCAGCAGCGAGGCCGATGCCGTCGTGGTGATCTCGCTCAACGGCTGGCCAGGTGCCGAGTAGGCGTCGAAGACTCTGAAGCCGAGGTCGAGCGCATAGCCGACGACGAAGCGCCGATCGTCCTGGGCGGCGTAGAAGTTGCGATTGAACACGTTGGGGGAAACCTCGCTTGAGCCCAACCGGTCAGCCGACGACGTTCCTCGGGGTGACTCGGTGGGATGTGATTCGGGCAGCGCGACACTATCGCGCCACGCACGTCGACCTGGCAACCGGTTGGTGATCTGTGTCTCTCGCGAGTCCCTCAGGAGTAGGTGCCGCGGACGGTGTCGGTGGTCGGCAGCGACTGGCAGCCCAGCCGGATCCCGTCGTCGAGGTCCTCCTGCTCGAGCACGTCGTTGCGAACCATCTTCACCTCACCCTCGAGCAGCCGGAACGCGCACGCCGAGCACTCGCCCTCGCGACAGGAGTAGGGCGCCTTGACGCCCTTCGCCTCGAGGAAGTCGAGCATCGGAGTTCCCGGGTCCCAGTCGTCGTACGTCGAGGTGACGCCGTCGAGCTCGATCTCGAGCTTGACGGGCTGCTTGGGCCGGTCGTCGACGACCTCGGCCTCCGCCTCCTCGACCGGGGCGACCTCGCCGAACGGGTTGCCGCCCAGGGAGGCGAACTTCTCCTGATGCCGCCGCGCCCGCGGGAACTCGAGCTCCTTGAGCGCCGCGACCGTCGCCTTCATGAACGGAGCCGGCCCACAGACGAAGGCGTCGTACGTCAGATGGTCGGCCGCGAACGCCTTGAGCTGCTCACCGGTCGGCAGGCCCTGGACCGACTCGAGCCAGTGGATCACCTGGAGCCGGTCGGGGTGCTCGGCGGTCAGCCGCGCCCACTCCTCGGCGAAGATCACCGAGCGCTCGTCGCGGTTGGCGTAGAAGACCACGATCCGCCCTGTTCCCTCCCTCAGGGCGGATCGGGCGATCGAGATGATCGGGGTGACGCCCGATCCGCCGGCGAAGAGCAGGAAGTCTGCGTCGATGTCGGCAGGGGTGAAGATCCCGCTCGGCGGCAGCACGCGGAGCGTGTCCCCGGGGCGCAGGTTGTCGCAGATCCAGTTGGAGGCGTAGCCGTCCACGGTGCGCTTGACGGTCACCGTGAGCGGGTCGCCCGGCGCGCTGGAGAGCGAGTAGCAGCGTGCCGCCAGGCCGTCGCGGTCGCTCGGCACGGCGACGGTGAGGAACTGCCCCGGCTTCGGCTGGAAGGCGTGCCGCACGTCCTCGGGGAGCTCGAAGACGATCGAGTGCGCGTCGGCGGTCTCCTTGACGATGTCGCTGACGGGCAGCAGGAAAGAGTCAGTAGCCATCCTCGGCTCCGATCTGGATCCGGCCGTCGGCGACGGCTGCTTCGATAGAGGCTGCCAGACGAGGGCAGCGGGCGTGGACGAGCCGCGCGCCGTCGGCGGCGGCCTTGCGGCGTACGAGATCCGGACACTGGGCCTGCGCCTCGGCCGTCCACTGGACGGAGGTCTGGTGCTCGCTGTTCTTCTTCACCCCGACGCGGGCGAGGCAGTCGAGGCACTCCACCTCGACCAGGCGGGCCTGGGTGTAGAGCCGCTGGTCCTCGACGGTCTCCTGCGACGTGGGGACGAACGAGGCCATCAACTGACCCCGGCGTCGCTCGACTCAGGGCTCTCCGCCTTCTCGGCCTCGATCCGGCGCAGGTTCTCGGCGACCTCCTCGTGCCAGAACTCGTTGGCCTTGGTGGTGTCCACCTCGAACTCGAACCGGGCACGCATCTCGGGCTCGATGTCGGCGACGTCGACGTAGAACTGCTCGTACCAGCGGCGCAGCTGGTAGACCGGGCCGTCCTCCTCGCACAGCAGCGGGTTCTGCACCGGCGCCTTGTTCTCCCAGATCGCCACGTCCTGGAGGAACCCGTCGCCGAACATGTCGGCGTACTTCTTGCCGATGAAGTCGGCGGTCTTGTCGTCGAGACCCTCGGGCTTCTTGACCGTGATCCCGTACTGCAGCAGGAACGAGTCGGGGCCGGTCGGGATGTGGCAGTTGATCAGGATCACCTCGGTCACGAAGCCCTTGTAGTCGACCTCGAGCCAGTTGATCATGTACGCCGGGCCGTAGTAGGTCGCCTCGGACTTCAGGAACATGTCGGCGTCGCCGTAGCCGCCGGCCACATCCGGGCGCCCCTTCGATGCCATGTACTGCGTCGCGGTGTGGTCCTCGAAGACGTTGCGGAAGTCGGTCGGGAAGGCGAAGTGCACGTAGTAGAAGTGCGCCATGTCGACCACGTTGTCGATCAGCTCGCGGCAGTGGCTGCCCTTGATCGGGACCGTGTTCCAGATCCAGTCGGTGTAGACCTCGCGGTTGCTGACGTCGGGCAGCTCCGGCGGCAGGATGTCGTAGTCGGCCTTCGAGCCCTCGGGGTCGTGCCAGATCAGCAGCGAGTCGTTGCGGATCACCGTCTCGTAGGCCTTGGTGCGGGCGCGCAGCGGCACTCGACGGGCGTAGGGGATCTGCTTGCAGCGGCCGTCGGCGCCCCAGCGCCAGTCGTGGAACGGACAGCCGACCTCGTCGCCCTTCACCGCGCCCTGGGTCAGGTCACCGCCCATGTGACGGCAGTAGCCGTCGAGCACGCCCAGCTCGCCCTTGGTGTTCTCCCAGACCACCAGCTTGCCGCCGAACGCCTCGACCGCGTGGGGCTTGCCGTCCCTGAAGTCGCTGGCCAGACCCAGACAGTGCCAACCGCGCGCGAAGCGCTCGGGCTGGGTGCCGTGGTCGAGCGTGCGGGTCTGGGTGGTGAGGTCGGCCATCGTCGTACCTTCCGCTGGGTCATCTGGGTAACGCACCGGCCCTGTTCGCGCTGGGCCCTGGTCAAGAAGTGGAACCTGTTCTAGTTTTATCACATGCATGTGGCCTTGACACCCGCCCAGGAGCAACTTCGCTCAGAGCTCACCTCCTATTTCGCCCAGCTGGTCACGCCGGAGCGCCGAGCTGCGCTCGCGCGGGCCTCGGGCGAGTTCGGGGATGAAGGCGACAAGGAGGTCTATCTCTCGACCATCCGCCAGATCGGCGCCGACGGCTGGCTCGGGATCGGCTGGCCGAAGGAGTACGGCGGCCAGGACCGCTCCATGGTGGAGCAGCTGATCTTCACCGACGCCGCCGCCGTGGCGGGGGTGCCCATCCCCTATCTCACGCTGAACACGGTCGGCCCCACGATCATGCGGTTCGGGACAGAGGAGCAGAAGGCGTACTTCCTGCCGAAGATCCTCGCCGGGGAGCTGCACTTCTCGATCGGCTACTCCGAGCCGGGCTCGGGGACCGACCTCGCCTCGCTGCAGACCAAGGCGGTGCTCGACGAGGGGTCGGGCGAGTGGGTGATCAACGGCCAGAAGATGTGGACGTCCCTGATCCAGTATGCGGACTGGATCTGGCTCGCCTGTCGGACGGAGCCGGAGGCGTCGCGCCACAAGGGGCTGTCGATGATCCTGGTGCCGACGTCGTCCGAGGGGTTCTCCTACACGCCGGTCCAGACCGTGGCCGGCGTCGGCACCTCGGCGACCTACTACTCCGACGTCCGGGTGCCGGCCTCGAACCTCGTCTCCTCGCGCGGCGGGGGCTGGGCGCTGATGACCAACCAGCTCAACCACGAGCGAGTCGCGCTGACCTCGGCGGCGCCGCTGGTCCACTCGCTCGGACTGGTGAAGGAGTGGGCGCTGACCACGGTGCTCCCTGACGGCGGCCGGGTGATCGACGCCGAGTGGGTCCAGCTGGCCCTCGGGCGAGCGCACGCACGTATCGAGGCACTGTCGCTGATCAACTGGAAGCTTGCCTCGGACGCCGACCACGGGGTCGCGCTCTCGCCGGCCGAGGCGTCCGCGACCAAGGTCTACGGCTCCGAACTGGCCACCGAGGTCTACCGCACGCTGATGGAGATCGTCGGACCGCACGCGGGTCTCACGGCCGACTCCCCTGGTGCTGTGCTGGCCGGCCGCCTGGAGCGGTTCCACCGCTCCTCGCTCGTCATGACCTTCGGCGGCGGCACCAACGAGATCCAGCGAGAC
Organism: Nocardioides sp. NPDC058538; assembly: GCF_042719275.1. Taxonomy (NCBI): domain Bacteria; kingdom Bacillati; phylum Actinomycetota; class Actinomycetes; order Propionibacteriales; family Nocardioidaceae; genus Nocardioides; species Nocardioides sp. NPDC058538. Next base: position 19,998 of record NZ_JBHXNY010000004.1, read on the forward strand.
ATCATCGGCTACGTGGGCCTCGGCCTCCCCGCCGCCAAGCGTTGACCATCCCGACCCGAGGACACCTCATGGACTTCTCCTTCACCACCGAATCCGACGACGCCGCCGAGCTCGCGGCGAAGATCGTCGGCGACGCCACCACGCTCGAGCGGCTACGTACGGTCGAGGCGGCCGCCGGCGACCGCGGCCGCTTCGATGCCTCCCTCTGGTCCGCCCTCGGCGAGGCCGGGCTGCTCGGGCTGCATCTGCCCGAGACGTACGACGGTGCTGGGCTCGGGCTTGTCGAGCTGTGCCGGGTGCTGGTCGAGGCCGGGCGGCAGGTCGCGCCGGTACCGCTCGCCGTGCACGGGCCGTGCGGCCTGTTCCTCGCCGAGACAGCGGCGGACGCCCTGACAGGCGTCGCCGACGGATCCCGGCTCCTGACGGCCGCGGTCGCCGAGGAGCACACCCACCTGCCCGGCGTCCCCATGGTCGTGGCCACGGGCGACACCGTGACCGGCGTGAAGACGGTGGTCAGGGCCGGGATGATCGCCGATGCGTTCCTGGTGACCGCGGCATCCCCGGACGGCACCGTCGGGGTCTTCCTGGTCGAGGCATCCGCCGAAGGCGTCGACCGCCGTGCGCAGCACACCAGCGACGGCGACGTCACCGCGCTGGTCTCGTTCGCCTCGGCCCCCGCTCGTCGTGTCGGGGACTCCTCGGCCGCTTCCCGGCTCGGCTCGCTGCTGACCGTGGCGGCGGCCGCCGAGCTGTTGGGAGTCACCGAAGGAGCCCTCTCGCTCACGTCGTCCTACGCCAAGACCCGGGAGCAGTTCGGCCGCGCCATCGGCACCTTCCAGGCCGTCTCCCAGCGGCTGGCCGACGGGTTCATCGACGTACTCGCCCAGCGGCTCACCCTCTGGCAGGCCGTCTGGCGGGTCTCCGCCGGCCTCCCCGCCGCCGACCAGGTCGCCGTCGCCAAGCTCTGGGCCGCCGACGCCGCTCACCGGCTCGCCCACACCACCGTCCACGTCCACGGCGGTGTCGGCATCGACCTCGACGGCGAAGCCCATCGCTACTTCACGACCGCCAAGCGCTTCGAGTTCGTCTTCGGCGGGGCTACCGAGCAGGCGCTGCGTATCGGACGATCTCTCGCTGCATCCTGATCGGGTACTGATCTTCTGAGGGGCCTGGCGGATGCCGGGCCCCTCTTCTTGGCTGGTTGCCTGTGCTGTATCGCGGCAAACGACCTCGATGTGCGATAGCGCTTCGACCTAGTTGCGACGGCTTTTGCTCTCTTGATGCTGGGTAGACGCCGAGGCGGACCGACTGCGGGTTGCATGGGCACCAACGGGTTGTGCTCTGGCGCGCTGCTCGAAACCGCACTCACCCACGAAACTGTGTCCTCGTCACGGTCGCCACTGCCCTGCGCTCCGTCCGGAACATGGGTGCCGGCGCGGCGCATGGGCCCTCCCCCGGCCTCGCGAGGCGGCTCGAGCACTGCTCCGCGCAATGGGGAAGACGTGTCGGTGTCGGGCGGTTTGCGAATCTTCGCTGGCCGCCTTCGGGTGGGTCGGCTTGATGTGTGTCTGTTTGGTCTCGTGTCGGGTTCCAGCACGGGTGGGGCCAATACGTTGTTCGGGTTGGGAGATTTAGAGCAGGGTGCCTGGGGTGGGTGCGATGTGGCTGTCTTGCGGGCTTCCAGCAGCGGTCTGGGTTTGGGATTGGGATATCTGTCCCTGATTGGGTTTCGAGCTATTTCCGTGGCTTTGACTTTGCGTTGTGTGGTAGGCTCGGCGCAGGCGTAAACGTGAAGGCCGACCACCTCTCAAGAGGCGTGCCCTATCCATCCGAGACACAACGGATGGCGGGTAATCCAGGGGAACCAGGGGCGTGACCGCCGAGCTGCGAGGGTAAGTAATAGCCCGTACTGCCGGGCCTCCGAGACCAGCGAACCAACCGGGATTCTGCACAGGCAGAAACCCTTGAGTTCGTACGTCGGGAGGTGACCGTGATGACCACGCTGCAACAGCCACAACACCCCGTGCTCGGGGCCGTGGTCGCGATCACTGCCGCGCTTGATGGGGTTACGGCGGCGAACCCTTCGTTCATGGCCACCGACCAGAAGGCCGCCACCCTGCTCGAGATCGCCCGCGCGAAAGCCCAGCTGGCTGAGCTCGAGCTCCGGGTCATCGCTACCGCTGACGACGTCACGGCTGAGTCCGGGGCCCGAGATGTGGCGGCGTGGCTGCATCACCACACCCACCAGCGCCCCGAGACCCTCCGCGCTGACCTCCGCCTCGCCGAGGCCCTGGACCGTTCCTACGGGCTGGTCGCGGCGGCGATGCGCGCCGGCGACTGCAACCCGGCCCAAGCTGCCGTGATCGTGAACGCGCTCGATGAGCTTCCTGCCGATCTCGATCCCGAGATCAAGACGAAGGCCGAAGAGGCCCTGGTCGGCTATGCGACCCGGTTCGCCCCCCCCAGCTGCGCCGCCTGGGCCGCCGGATCCTCGACGTCATCGCCCCTGAGATCGCCGAGGCCGAAGAAGCCCGACGGCTCGCCGCGGAGGAGGCCCACGCGCGGAAGAAGACCCGGCTGTCTATGCGCCGGCTCGGGGACGGCACCACCCGTGTCACCGCGGTCATCCCGGACGCGGCAGCCGACCGGCTGGCCACCAACCTGGAGGCGTTCGCCTCACCCCGGCGCGACGACGGCACCCGCACCGAGACCGGCGACTACCTGCCCTACGACCGACGGCTGGGCCGGGCGTTGTGCCAGATGCTCGAGACCCTCGACCCGACCCGGCTCCCGATCCACGGCGGGGACGCCACCACGGTGATCGTGACCATCGATCTCGGCCAGCTCCGCACCGAGGCCGGCATCGCCCAGATCGTCGGCGGCAGCCCGATCACCGCTGCCGAGGCTAGGCGGCTGGCCTGCACCGCCAACATCATCCCCGCCGTACTTGGGGGTGCCTCGGAGCTGCTGGATCTCGGGCGCAAGGAACGTTTCTTCACCGCGTCCCAACGCCGTGCGCTCCTGCTCAGGTCGGCGACGTGTGAGGCCGAGGGCTGTGACATCCCGGGCACGTGGGCCGAGGCCCACCACTGGATCGCCTGGGCCCAAGGCGGCCCAACCGACCTCGACAACGCCGCCCTGCTCTGCAGTCATCACCACCACCGCGCCCACGACGCCGCATACCTCCACGAACGCCTACCCAACGGCGACATCCGCTTCACCAGACGCACATAGAAGTGCCAGGATCGCGAAGATCGGCACCAGTAGCAGACCGCGGCGGTGGCGATAGATCGAGACCGGTACATCGCGGGCCGGGCTGTCCATCTCGCCGGCCGCGCTGTGGAAGATCACCTGGGCATCATCTCCGCCCCACCTGTTGGACACGCGAGCATGGACGCGCCACATCTTCGTCGCGGCTGTCTGTGCGGTATCGCGCCAAGTAACCACAGTGTGCGATAGCGCTGCGGCCTATCAGCCACGTGCGAGAGGGCGGCCGGGATCGGTCTTGGACGAAGGCCGGTCAAATCTCGTGCGGCGCAGGCGGATGCGTGTCATCATCGCTCGCAATCAAGAGCACTGCTCTCACAGTCTTCACCGAGGAGCTCCGCAGTGACCGTCCCCCACGTCTCCCCCGACCGCCGCACCCAGCTGGGCGCCGTCGCACTTGCGATCGCCGGTGTCCTCTTTGTCGTCTACGAGGCCGTTGCCCCACGTGCCGACGAGACCACGCTCGACGGAGCGGCGGCCTGGGCCTCCGCCGGCTGGAGCATCGCGCACATCAGTGCCATCGTCGGCCTCATTCTCATCCCGCTCGGCTATGGCGCGATCCGTCACGTCCTCGACGACACACCACAGGAGAGGACCGCATATCTTGCCGCCGTCATCGGCTACATCGGCTCCGGTCTGACCATTTCCTACTACGGCGCCGAGGTCTACGGACTCAGGGCCATCGGTGAGCGCGCTGTGGCCGACGGCGACCCCAGCCTGACCGAGGTGGGCAACGACTTCCGCCTCGATCCGACTGCGGTGACCGTCTTCACGATCGGGCTGCTGCTCGTTGCCGTCGCTGCCGTGCTCGCCGCGATCGCGGTCTGGCGCTCGGGCTCCCTGCCCCGCTGGAGCGCCGTCCCGCTCGCTGCGCTCCTGGCCACCATGCTCCCCCAGTATTTCCTTCCGCACGCTGGGCGGATCGTCTGGGGCGTACTCGTCGCCGTCGCGTCCTTGTGGCTTGCCACCGCGCTCTGGCGGGCTTCGGGGGGCCGCTCGTAGCCTCCCCGCAGCTGTGGGTCGGTCAGGCGCCTTCGCCACCATCGCGTAGCGAATCGATCATGCCTTGCAGGATCCGGAACGCGTCGGACTGATCGGCCGGGGTCATGCCGGTCAACATCCTGAACTCGACAGAACGGACCGCGACGGTGGCCTCTTCGAGCTTCCGCCTGCCTTGGGGGGTGAGCTGCGTGGGGAGGACCTTTCCGACAGGCGCCTCCGTCGGCCTGGTCACGTCACCGCCTCGCTCCAAGGAGCGGAGCAGGACGTTCATCGTCTGCCGAGTGACGAACGCGCCACGCGCGAGCTCGGAGTTCGACAGACCCGGTCGCTGGGCCAACAGCTCCAGGCAGGCGTAGTGCGTCACGCTCATCCCGAGCGGGCGCAGCACGTCCTCCATGGACGTACGCAGGGCGCTCGACGCCTCCTTCAGCAGGTAGCCCAGCGACTTGTCCAGGTCGACCCCTTCTTGACTCATGTCAGTATTCTGACATAGTTCGTTGTGTCAGATAACTGACACAACTCAAGGAGCATCCATGCCCGTCACCGGACCCGACTTCATCTCGCTGCAGGCGCGCGACCTCGACGCGTCGCAGGCGTTCTACGAGCACTACCTCGGCCTCGTCCGCTCGCCGGCCGGGCCCCCGCACGCCGTCGTCTTCGAGACGAAGCCCATCGCGTTCGCGCTTCGCGAGGTCGTCCCGGGCACCGATCTCGCATCCGTCGCCCAGCCCGGCATCGGTGCCGCGATCTGGCTGCATGCCACAGATGTCCAGCCGATTCACGAGGCTCTCGTCGGCGACGGCCACGCCATCGTCTCTCCGCCGATCGACGGCCCCTTCGGACGCACGTTCACGTTCGCCGACCCCGATGGCTACCAGATCACGCTCCACGACCGCACCTGACGGCCGCCGGTCCGACGGCAGGCAGCGTCAGCCACCGACACACTCGTCGTTGTCGCCGCCCGAGTAGCAGGGTGGGGCGCTGTAGCCGTCCTCCACGTGTTCCGGCGCCGGCAGATGAACCGCGCCGGGGATGTAGGAGATCACCACGATCCCAGTCCCACAGGCGACCAGGAGCGCCTGCCAGAACGACCCGAGCACACGCCGACGCCGGTTGAGGGCATGGGCGACTACGCCACAGAGGAGCGCCGCGACAGCGATCGCACCCCAGACCCGGTAGGCAGTGATGTTCGAGGGGTCGACCTCGGGCTGATCGCCGAAGAAGACCAGATAGACATCCAGCCAGTTCATGACCAGCTTCCCGAGCGCGACAACCACGACGACGGACGCCAGCGCGGTGGCGAACGGTGACCACCGCTGGCGAGTGATGCGCCAGCGGGTGCTGACCGGACTGTCGAAGGCGAGCATGCGACGAGTCTCGCGCCCCTGGAGCGCGGCGTGATGAGCCTGCGTACTCAACTCCTTGACCTTCAAGCCGCTCGAAGCCTCAGGATCGGGCCATGACCAGGACGACTGCTGCTGACCCGACGATGGCTGCCATCACCGCTGCTGTGACCCTCGGCCGTGAAGGCGACGTCGCCGGGGCGAGGCAGGAGCTGCTCGCGATCTGGCGCGACGTCGGCGTGCTGGGAGACCCGTTCCACCGGTGCACACTGGCCCACTATCTCGCCGACCTCTACGCCGACCCGGCAGAGGCGCTGGTCTGGGACGTACGCGCCCTCGACGCCGCCGACGCGCTCACCGACGAGCGCGCCCAGGAGCACGATGCCGGTCTTCAGGTCGCCGGCTTCTATCCCAGCCTGCACCTCAACATCGCCGACAACCTCCGCCGCTTGGCCGCCTTCGACCTCGCAGCCGAGCACATCGGCAAGGCGACGGAACGTTCCGTCGCGCTCCCGCAAGGGTCGTACGGCGACATGATCCGCACCGCGATCCACGGTGTCCGCGATGCGATCACGGCTCGCGACACCACGCCGCGGTCGACCTCTCCGACCGTCGGCTGAACCGGATGACGGCTGCGGCCGTCATGACGAGTCCAGGCAATCGACGTCAGGCGACGGGGCTCGCCTCGGTCATCGAGGCGAGCCACCGGCGGGCTGCGCGGTGCGACCGCACCCGGATCAGCCTCACGCCAGGATGGGCGGCCACCTGATCCGGGAGCTCCACACGCAGCCTGTTGCGAGTTTTCCACGCCCACAGCACGACATGCTCGCGATCGGTGAAGATCGATCGCAGCGGCGGCTCGACATTGCCGTTCCACAGCTCCGTACGACGCACCCGGCGTACCAGCGTCCGGCGGATCACCTGATACATCGTCAACGGCGTGGGAACGTCAAGCCACACGATGACTTCGACACGTTCGAGGATCAGCGGCTTCGCGGCGGCGTACTGAAGCTCGCTCACCCACGCCGGCCTCGCGACGAGGGCCCTGACGTCGTCGACGAACTCGGGTCGCGGAGTCCAAGCAGGTCCATGATGAAGCGCGTCGAGCTCCATGTACGGGATGTCCAGGTGTTCGCTGATGCGCTTGGCGAGGGTCGACTTCCCGGAGCCGGACACGCCCGCCACCGCGATCCGGGTCGGCAGACCACTCACGGCGCTACGCAGCCTTCGCGATCGTGCCGAGGATCGCCGACGCGGCAGCTTCGGGGGCCTTGATGGGGATCCAGTGGCTGACCCCGGTCAGCGCGATGAACTCGTAGGGACCGGTGACGGAGTCCTCGTTGCCCTCCAGGGCCGTCCGGCCGATCGCGACGTCGCCATCGCTCCAGAGCATCGTCGTCGGCACCGAGACGCGGCCGAAGCGCGGGGCCAGAGGCAGGGCGCGATACCAGCCCAGACCACCGGGCAGCGCGCCGTAGTCGACGATCTCCTCCCGGAACCGCTCGACGTCTTCGTCGTTCCAGCCGCTTCCCCGCATCATCCGCTCCATCCGGCCGCCTCGCCCGGAGACCAGCTCGGGCAGCAGCGGGATGTTGAAGAGTGCCATGTAGGTCGACTTGCGCCGCTGCGGGCCCTTCATCGACCGGGCGAACGGGACCGGGTGCGGCACCGACATCGCGGTCCAACTGCGGACCAGGTCGGGGCGCTTCGCAGCCACTCCCCAACCGACCGCACTCCCCCAGTCATGACCGGCCAGGTGCACCGGCCTACCGATCTCGTCGATGAGCGCCACCACGTCCTCGACCAGCCGGCCGGCGCCGTAGCCGAGGCGCGTACGCGGCCGGGCACCCGGCGAGTAGCCGCGCTGGTCCGGGGCGATCGTGCGGAAGCCGGCATCGTGCAGGATCGGTGACACCTCACGCCAGCAGGTCGCGCGCTCCGGGAAGCCGTGCAGGAGCACGACCGGGTCGCCGTCGGCGGGGCCCGAGTCGATCACGTCGAAGGTGAGTCCGTCACGTACGTAGCTCGAGATCGTCACGCGGCCATCCTGTCAGTGCCACTCCCGCCGCAGTGGCGGGGTCGTGGTGTGCGGTAGCGGCGTCAGCAACCAGAGTGTGCGATAGCGCGCTGAGATAAGGCGCGGCAGAACCACGACATGAAGAAAGGCGCCGGCTCGGTCGACGAGCCGGCGCCTTCGTGAGGTTGCGGACTATCCCTCGGCGATCGCGTCCAGGCGCTTGACGGTGGCCTCGAACTCGGCGATGAGGTCGGCCATGACCGCGGCGACGGGGCGTACCTCGTTCATCCGGCCGACGATCTGCCCGACCGGCATCGCGACGACCTCGGGATCGCCGGCGGCATTGATCCGGTTGTGGGCGTCGGAGACGAGCAGGTTCTGCAGCGGCATCGGCAGCGGCGCCGGCGAGCCCTCGGCCTCCCAGGCGTCGGTCCACTTCGACTTCAGCAGTCGAGCGGGCTTGCCGGTGTAGATCCGCATCCGGCGGGTGTCGGCGGAGGTGGCGCGGGTGAAGGCACTCTCCCAGCCGGCGTGGGCGTTGAGGTTGCGATACTCGCTCGTCCCGAGCCAGATCGAGCCCGTCCAGACACCCTGCGCGCCGAGCGCCAGCGACGCGGCGATCTGGCGACCCGAGCCGATCCCGCCTGCACCCAGCACCGGCACGTCCGGCCCTACCGCGTCGACGATGTCGGGCTGGAGCACCATCGAGGCGATCTCCCCGGTGTGCCCGCCGGCCTCGTAGCCCTGGGCGACGATGATGTCGACGCCGTTCGAGACGTGCGAGACCGCGTGCTTCGGGGCACCCGCGAGGGCGGCCACCTTGACCCCGCGCTCATGGGCCTTCTCGATCACGTCGTTGGGCGGGGTGCCGAGCGCGTTGGCGATCAGCACCGGCCGGTGCTGCAGCGCGACGTCGACGTGCGAGCGCGCGGTCGAGTGCAGCCAGCCGAGGACGCCCTCGCGCCCCTCCCCCTCCGGCAGCGGCGGTACCCCGAGGGAGAGCAGCGTCTTGTCGACCCACTCGGTGTGCTCCGCCGGGATGTAGGCGGACAGGTCGGTCGAGGTGCCTTCGGTCGGCACCTTCATCGGCATGACCACGTCGACGCCGTAGGGCTTTCCGTCGGTGTTCTCATCCATCCACGTCAGGGTGCGGTCGAGCTCCTCGGCGTCGTTGAAGCGTACGCAGCCCAGCACGCCCAGCCCGCCGGCCTTGGAGACCTCCGCGGCCACGTGCTCCGAGGGGGTGAAGGCGAAGATCGGGTAGTCGATCCCGAACGCCTCGCACAGTGCCGTACGGATCATGCCTTTGCTCCTTCGGGGTCCTGCTCTGTTGCGGTCGCTTGGGTGGCCAGGGCGATCTCCTTGGCCTTGGGGTACTGGGCCTTGCCCGTGGCGTTGCGGGGCACCTCGTCGACGATGGTCAGTGCACGCGGCAGCTTGTAGCCGGACAGGTGAGCCCGCAGGAACGTACGCAGCCCCTCGAGCTCGATGGTCGCGCCCGGTCGCGGCTGGACGACCGCCGCGACGGCCTGGCCGTAGCGCTCGTCCGGGATCCCGACGACGAGCGTGTCGTAGACGTCGGGGTGCGCCTTGATGGCGGCCTCGACCTCCTCGGGATAGACCTTCTCGCCGCCGGTGTTGATGCAGTTGGAGCCTCGTCCGAGCAGGGTGAGGCGGTTGTCGGTCTCGACCCGGGCGTAGTCCCCTGGGATCGCGTAGCGGATGCCGTCGATCTCGATGAAGGTCTTCGCCGACTTCTCGGGGTCCTTGTAGTAGCCGACCGGCACGTGGCCCTTGCGGGCGGTGCGGCCGATCTTGCCGACGTCGGTGGCGAGGTCGAGCGGGTGGCCGTCGTCGCCGATCACCGCGGTGTGGGCACCCGCGGTCACCACGGGGCCGTCGGTCGAGAGCGCGGAGGCGTCCTGCAGGCCGGTGCCCTGGAAGCCAGTCTCGGTCGAGCCGATCGAGTCGGTGAAGACCGCGTTGGGGAAGGCCCTCATCCAGCGTTCCTTGACCGACTTGGAGAAGATCGCGGCCGAGGAGGCGATGGCGAACAGCGACTGCCCGTCGAAGCTCTGCCCGTTGCCGGGACCGGCCTCGTACGCGTCGATGAGCGGCACCGCCATCGCGTCACCGGTCATGAACATCATCTGGACCTTCTCGCGGTCGACGATCTCCCAGGTGCGTACCGGGTCGAACTTCGGCTCCAGGATCGTCACCTGGCCGGCGAAGAGGTGCATCAGCAGGCTCGCCTGGGCACCGCCGTGCATCAGCGGGCTGAGCGGAAGGGTGATGAGCCCGTCGCCGGCGGCCTGCTTGGACTGGTCGTACTCCTCCAGCGGCACACCCGTCATGAAGTCGATGCCGCCGCCGAGCACGCGCCAGAAGTCCTCGTGGCGCCACATCACGCCCTTGGGGAAGCCGGTGGTGCCGCCGGTGTAGATGACATGGATGTCATCGGGGCTGCGCTCGCCGAAGTCTCGCGCGTCGGACTGCCCGGCCTGGGCCTCCTCGAGCGTGACGCCGCCGAACGGGCTCAGATCGGAGTCGTCGTGGGGCTCGAGCGGGTTCGGGACCGCGACGAACGTCGTCAGGCTCTCGACCTTCGGGGCGACCTCGGCGACCAGCGGCGCGTAGACACGGTCGTGGACCAGGGCCTTGAGGTCAGCGTTGCCGAAGAGGTACTCCAGCTCGCCGGCGACATAGCGGAAGTTCACGTTGATCGCCACGGCCCGGATCTTGAGGATCGCGAGCAGGGCCACGACGTGCTCCACGGAGTTCTTGGAGTAGAGCCCGACGTGATCGCCCTTCCCGATCCCCTGGCCGGCCAGGTAGTGGGCCAGCTTGTTGGACTCACGCTCGAGCTCTGCGTAAGTCACTTTGCGGTCGCCGACTTGGACCGACACCTTCTCAGGCGCGGCGTCGACGGCGTGTTCGAAGAGGTCAGCAAGGTTCAGCGCCATGACTGCGAGACTAGAACACGTTTCAGTTTTCCGCTAGGGTCTGATGTTATGCCGATCACAGAATCTTCTGCTCAGCCGCACGCGATCGTCGAGCAGGACGGCCACAAGCTCATCGTCACCATGAACCGTCCCGAGCGACGCAACGCCCTCTCCTCCGAGATGCTGCGGATCATGGAGGGCGCCTGGGACCGGGTGAACTCCGACCCGGAGATCCGGGTCTGCATCCTGACCGGCGCGGGTGGCTACTTCTGTGCCGGGATGGACCTGAAGAAGGCCGACGAGAAGCCGCCCTCGGAGTCGTTCGAGGAGGGCTTCGACCCGACGGTGATCAAGGGCCTGCTCAAGGGCTTCCGGCTCACCAAGCCGCTGATCGCCGCCGTCGAGGGCCCCGCCATCGCCGGCGGCACCGAGATCCTGCAGGGCACCGACATCCGCGTCGCCGGCGAGTCGGCCAAGTTCGGCGTCGCCGAGGCCCGCTGGTCGCTCTATCCGATGGGCGGCTCCGCGGTCCGTCTCCCCCGCCAGATCCCCTACACCGTCGCCGCTGAGCTGCTGCTGACCGGACGTACGCTGCTCGCCCCCGAGGCCAAGGAGCTCGGCCTCATCGGCCACGTCGTCCCCGACGGCACCGCGCTCGAGAAGGCCCACGAGCTCGCCGACATGATCGCCGCCAACGGGCCTCTGGCCGTCCAGGCGATCCTCCGCACCATGCGCGAGTCCGAGGGCAAGCACGAGGAGGAGGCCTGGGCCGACGACGCCAAGGTGGGCGCCGCCGTCTTCGCCTCCGAGGACGCCAAGGAGGGCCCCAAGGCCTTCCTGGAGAAGCGCAAGCCCGAGTTCAAGGGCCGCTGAGGCGGACCGGGCTCAGCCCCGGTCCCGCCGGACGTACGCAGCCCCCGGAAGCATCCGGGGAAGCAGCCCGCGACGCAGCACCAGCAGGAGATGGGCGCCGAGCGCGACGAAGAAGGCGATGTGGGCTGCCACGTGCAGCGCGACCAGGTCGTCGGAGAACGCCACCAGTGCCAGGCCGGTGATCGGGACGACGAACATCAGAGTGAGCAGTGCCCGCTCGGTGACATGGGCGACTCGGCGGTCAGCTGCGGTAAGGCGCGGTGACCACGGCGGCAGCGAGGCGATCATGCGCCAGGCCACCCGGAAACCGCCGAGCACGAGGATCGACAGGCCGAGCAGGATGTGCAGCTCAGCAAGGCTGATGCCGTCGACACCGATGCCGCCACCCCACAGTTCGGACCAGGCAGCGTCGAGCGGGTCCGCCTCCCGGGCCTCGCATGCGTCCTCGAGCCGGTCCAGACGCTCTTCCTCGGCGTCGGAGGTGTCACCGCCGCTGCGGTCCTCCCCCAGCGGGTCGCAGTCGGCATCAGTCGACATCGCGTAGCCGACCACGAACTGCAGCGCGAAGGCTGCGACGCTCAGCCAGTGCAGGGTCTTGGTGACGACCCCATAGCCCGTTGCCGTCGCGCCTGTCATCAGGAGTCAGCGTAGCGAGCCCGCAGGGCCTTCTTGTCCGGCTTGCCGAGGGCGGTCATGGGGATCGCGTCGATCTCGATGACCGACTTGGGCGCCTGGACGGAGCCCTTCCGCTCCTTGACCAGGGCCTGGATCTCGGCGACGACCGCATCATCAAGAGCCGATCCGAGGCGTACGACGACGACGGCTGTGACGGCCTCGCCGAACTTCTCGTGCGGGGTGCCGATGACGGCGACCTGGGCGACCGCGGGATGGGTCGCGATGACGTCCTCGACCTCACGGGGGAAGACGTTGAAGCCGCCGGTGACGATCATGTCCTTGGTGCGGTCGACGATGTACCAGAAGCCGTCCTCGTCCTGCCGGGCGACGTCGCCGGTGTGCATCCAGCCGTCCCGGAAGGTCTCGGCGGTGACCTCGGGCAGCTGCCAGTAGCCACCGGAGAGCAACGGTCCGGCGACGCAGATCTCGCCGGGCTCGCCAGGAGCGACCGGCTGGCCGTCCGCGCCGAGCAGGGCCGTACGGACCAGGGCGGACGGCCGGCCGCAGGAGGTGAGCCGATGAGTGAGCGGCTTCCCGTCGTCATCGACGTGGTCGCCCTTCGCGAAGTAGGTGATCGCCATCGGCGCCTCGGACTGACCGTAGTACTGGGCGAAGATCGGGCCGAACCGCTCGATCGCCTCGGCCAGGCGTACCGGGTTGATCGCGGAGGCGCCGTAGTAGACGGTCTCGAGCGAGGACAGGTCGCGGGTGCGGGAGTCGGGGTGGTCGAGGAGCGCGTAGAGCATCGTCGGGACCACCATGAGCGAGGAGATCCGTTCGCGCTCGATGGTCTCCAGGACGGCGGCCGGGTCGAACCTCGGCATCACGAACAGGGTGCCGCCCTTGATCACGACGGGCACGAAGAAGGCGGCGCCGGCATGCGAGAGCGGCGTACACATCAGGAAGCGGGGCGCCTCGGGCCACTCCCACTCCGAGAGCTGCACCTGGGTCATCGTCGCGAACGACCCGGACAGCCCGATCACTCCCTTCGGCTTCCCGGTCGTCCCGCCGGTGTAGGTGATCGAGGTGACATGGTTCGGAGGCAGCAGTCTCGCGGCGAGCGGCTCGACCGGATAGGTCTCCGCGGCGGCGACGAGGTCGACTCCGATATCGGCCAACTGCGGCGGGACCGGCCCGATGGTCAGCACCCGCTTCAGCCCCGGGCACATCTTCAGCAGCTCGACGGCACGGTCGGCGAAGTAGGGGTCGATGATCAGACCGGTGATCTGGGCGTCGTTGATGACGTACGCCTGGTCCTCCGCGCTCCCCAGCGGGTGCAGCGACGTGCGCTGGAACCCCTGGGTCTGACCGGCACCGAGGATGAAGAGCACCTCGGGACGGTTGAGCGCGAGCAGCGCGGTCGCCGAGCCGGTGCCGGCGCCGAGCGCCTCGAAGGCCTGGACGTACTGGCTGATCCGCGCCGCCACCTCCGCCCCGGTCAGACTCACCGGAGCATCGGAGGTCGAGCCTGTCGAGACCATCATGATCGGACGGTTCTTGTGGCGCTCCAGCGCCGAGACCATCAGATGACCGTTGTGGGGACCGATGCGGCTGGTATCCATGCCCGCACCCTACCGCGAAAGTAGAACGTGTTCTAGGGGTGCTGCCGGCCGATCAGGCGTCGCCGACGTGGTCCCGGTCGGCGGCGGCCATCGCCTCGCGTGCCCAGCGCGGCAGGATGAAGATCCCCTCCGCCTCGACGCACACCACCGGCTCGGAGCCGTCGGCCGGCCGAGTGAGCAGCCGGCCACGTACGACCGCCTTCACTCCTTCGGTCGACTCGATCCGAGCCTCCCCGCGCAACGGACCCAGCGGGGTCCCCTGCTTGTAGACGATCGTCAGGGTGCCGGTCATCCCAGGGCGACCACCGGCCGAGGCGGCCTCGCCGAGCAGCTGGTCGAGGATCAGCGCCGAGACACCGCCGTGGACCAGTCCAGGCGGGCCCTCGTAGGCCGGCCCGAGCGAAAAGTCGGCCCAGACGTCCTCGCCGTCGCGCTGGACGGCCAGCGGCGGGGCGAAGGCGTTGCCCTTCCCGACCACCGGGTTGCCGTAGTTGCGGAAGCCACCGTCCGCTCCGAACCGGACCCCGTGCGGGCCCGGCAGCGCCTCGGCGAGCAGCTCGTCGGTCAGCGCCTCGACCCGGCGGCGTACGTCATCGAGGACCGCATCCGGGACCTGGGTGCGCACGACCGCGTCGACGAGCCTGCGCACCGAGTCAGTCAGCGGGACCAGGGTGGCCTCCCGCTCCTTGACCTCGGCGTCGGTCATGTCGTCGTGGACGTATCCGGCCGGAGCCTGCGGGTGGTGGGCGCGTCCGTAGTGCATCGACATCTAGGTCCTCGTCTCCTGGATCGGATGCGCCTCACGGTAGACGTGCTCGGTGTCGAGGTGGCAATGGGTCCCCGGATAGATGGTCGACATGCACAGGTTGCAGTGGGTGCATCGCGACACGGTCGCGGGATCGGCCCGGAGGCGGTTGACCAGGTCCGGCTCGCGGAGCAGTGCGCGGGCCATCGCGACGTACTCGAAGCCCTCGTCCATCGCGGTCCGCATCCCGGTCAGGTCGGTGACCCCGCCGAGAAGGACCAGCGGCATGCTCAGGGCGCGGCGGAACTCGCGGGCGCTGTCGAGGAAGTAGAGCGGCTTGTAGGGGTACTCCTTGAAGAAGCCCTTCCCCACCATCCGCATGCCGATCCTGATCACCGGGTGCAGTGGCATGTTGGCGGCCATCTCGCGATAGGGAGCGTCGCCGCGGAAGAGATACATCGGGTTCATGAACGAGGAGCCGCCGGTGAGCTCGAGCGCGTCGAGGTGACCATCGGACTCCAGCAGGCGCGCGAACTCCACCGACTCGGGCAGGTCGAACCCGCCGCGGTAGCCGTCGCGCATGTTCAATTTCGCGAGCACGGCGACCTGACCACCACCCACATCGGCTACCGCCTCCCGTACCGCGGCCAGGATCCGGCGCGGGAACGCGGCCCGGTTGGCCAGCGACCCGCCGAACTCGTCGGTGCGCGAGTTGAGGCGCGGACTGAGGAACGAGCTGGGCAGATAGTTGTGGCCCAGGTGCACCTCGATCGCGTCGAAGCCGGCCTCGACCGCCATCCGAGCCGCGGCGCCGTGCTGCTCGACGACCCGGGCGAGGTCCGCCGCGGTCGCGGCGCGGTTGAACGCCATCCCGAGCGCGTTGAAGGACCGCGTCGGCGCCAGCGACGGCACCCCGTTGGACTTGGCGTTGGCCACCGGACCGGCGTGACCGATCTGGGCCGAGATCTTGGCGCCGGTCGCGTGGACCTCCTCGGTCAGCCGCCGCAGCCCGGCCAGGGCCTCCGGGCGCCAGTAGATGCAGTCGGCATGCGTACGTCCCTCCGGGGACACCGCGAGATAGGCGACCGTGGTCATCCCGACGCCGCCCTCGGCGACGGCGAGGTGGTAGTCGATCAGCCGGTCGGAGACCAGCGCCCCGGGCGAGGCACCCTCGAAGGTCGCCGCCTTGATCACCCGGTTGCGCAGGGTCACCGGACCCAGCGTCGCCGGAGCGAGCGGGTCGGTCGTGGAGTCGGTCATGCGCGCACCTTCCTGAACTCGCGCATCCTGCGCAGATAGCCCCTCAGCCGCCGCCCGGGCACCGGCCGCGGCCAGTCGTCGGCCCGGAACCAGGCGTCGCTGCCCCCGTCGACCACGACGACGCTGCCGACCATGAAGTCGGCCGCGGGGCCGAGCATGTGGATCACCCAGTCGGCGAGCAGCCCCGGGTCGCCGAAGCCGCCGGCCGGGACCGGGAAGGACCTGATCGCCTTCGCCTCCCCCGGCGTCGCGAGCTGCTTCTCCAGCAGCGGCGTCAGCACCGCGCCCGGCGCGATCGCGTTGAGCCGGATCCCCGATCCCACCCAGTCCGGCTCGACCGCGCGCCGCCGCACCCAACGGGTCACGGCGACCTTCGAGGCGCCGTAGGCCATCGCCGGCGCCTGCTTCCCGAAGATCCGGTACGCCTTCAGCGCCCGCTCCGCGTCGCCCTCGAGCAGCGCGGCCACCGCCCGGCCCGGGATCAGAGGCATCGTCGTGGTCGAGTTGCTGGAGAAGACCACGACCTTGGCGTTCCCGGTGGCCGCCAACGCCTCGCGCCAGCCCTCCAGGAGCTCGACGACGCCGAGGTAGTTGACCTGGGTGATCAGCGCGGGCCGTTCGCGCCCCGGCGCCGGCCCGAGCCCAGCCGCAAGGACGGCGCCGTCGAGTCGGCCGTCGGATGCGGCCAGGACCTTCTCGGTGGCGGCACGCCGGCCCTCTGCCGTCGACAGGTCCGCGACGACGTCGGCGTCGTGGAGGTCGACCGTGACGACGCGGTGCCCCGCGGCGAGCAGCCGGTCCACCACCGCGGCTCCCATCCCGGAGGCCGAGCCGGTGACGACATAGATGCCCACTCAGCGTCTCCTGCCGTCGCTGGTGGCGCGCATCATCCGAGCACGTCCGCGATGCGGTGGACATCGGCGGCCGAGCCGAGGCTCAGCAGCAGGGTGGTCACACCGGTCTGCTCCCACTGCGCCACCTTGTCGCGTACCTCGCCCTCGGTGCCGATGATGTGCAGGTCGTCGACGAGTTCGTCGGGGATGAGGGCGGTGGCCTTCTCCTTCTCGCCGGTCAGGTAGAGCGCCTGGACCTGCCCGGCGAGCTCGGCGTAGCCCATCCGCTCGAAGACCTGGTTGTGGAAGTTCTGCTCCTTGGCGCCCATCCCGCCCATGTAGAGGGCCGCGAACGGCTTCATCGCCTCGAGCGCGGCCTGCTTCTCCTCCGCGTCCGCGACGATCTGCAGGTGGCAGGTCGCGGCGATCTCGAAGTCGTCGGCAGTACGCCGCGCCCCTGGTCGTGCGAAGCCCTCGGCCAGCCAGTCGGCGTACATCGGGGCGGACCTGGGGGTGTAGAAGATCGGGATCCAGCCGTCGGCGATCTCGGCGGTCTGGGCGACGTTCTTGGGGCCTTCGGCGCCGAGCCAGATCGGGATGTCGGCGCGCAGCGGGTGCACGATCGGCTTGAGTGGCTTGCCGAGCCCGACCGACCCCTCGCCCGTGAAGGGCAGCGGGTAGTGCGGCCCGGCGTTGGTCACCGGAGCCTCCCTGGCAAGCACCTGCCGGATGATCGAGACCACCTCACGAGTCCGGGCCAGCGGCTTGCCGAACGGTTGGCCGTACCACCCCTCGACCACCTGCGGGCCGCTCACGCCGAGCCCGAGGACGAACCGGCCGCCGGAGAGATGGTCGAAGGTCAGCGCGTGCATCGCGATCGACGTCGGCGTACGTCCGGACATCTGCACGATCGAGGTGCCGAGACGGACCCGGGAGGTCTCCCGGCCCCACCAGGCCAGCGGCGTGAACGCGTCGCTCCCCCAGGCCTCGGCGGTGAAGATCGCGTCGAACCCGGCCTCCTCCGCGGCGGCGACGAGCTCCCCGACGCCGGTCGGTGGCTGTGCTCCCCAGTAGCCAAGCTGTAGCCCCAGCTTCACTCTCATCGACTCCTTCGTCCGCGGCTCCGCCGCCGATCGGCAGGGCGTACGGGTTGTGGCCAATACTAGAACGTGTTTCACTTTCTACCATGAGTCGCACTCTTCAGGCACCCGTGACGGTCGCCTTCGACTACACCAGATCCACAGGCCCGGTGATCGGCCGCTTCCTCACCGGACTACGAGACACCACCATCGTCGGCGGCCGCCTCGGCGACGGTCGAGTCGCGGTCCCACCCCCTGAGTACGACCCGGCCACCCACCAGGCCGTGACCGAGTTCGTCGAGCTTCCCGACACCGGCACGGTCACCTCCTGGACCTGGGTCAGCGAGCCCGTCGCCGGCCAGCCGTTCGAGAGGCCGTTCGCGTACGCCCTGATCACCGTCGACGGCGCCGACACCCCGTGGCTGCACGCCGTCGACGTCGCCTCCCCCGACGACATCGAGACCGGGATGCGGGTCCGCGCCAGATGGGCCGATGAGCGGACCGGGTCGGTCAACGACCTCACGTTCGTCGCCGACTCTGTTGGTCTCGACACGCCTCCGCCTAGCGGCTCCGGCGGCTCGACCAGCGAGACCGCAGTGAGCCGGATCGTGACCCCGGTCAGCCTCGACTACCACTACGCGGCCTCGCCGGAGGAGTCCTCGTTCTTCCGCGGCCTGGCCGAGGGCCGGATCCTGGGCCAGCGCTGCCCGAAGTGCCGCAAGGTCTACGTCCCGCCGCGCGGCGCCTGCCCGACCGACGGAGTGCCGACCGCGGAGGAGATCGAGCTCTCCCAGGTCGGCACGGTGACCACCTTCTGCGTCGTCAACGTCCCGTTCCTGGGACAGAAGATCAAACCTCCGTACGTCTCCGCGTACGTCCTCCTCGACGGCGCCGACATCGCGCTGCAGCACCTGATCCTGGACATCCCGGCCGAAGAGGTCCGGATGGGGATGCGGGTCGAGGCGGTCTGGAAGCCGCGCGACGAGTGGGGCACCAGCATCGAGAACATCAGCCACTTCGCGCCGACCGGTGAGCCGGACGCGGACTTCGACAGCTACAAGCACCACCTGTGAGGAGCGCTCAGTGAGAGACGTTGCCGTCGTCGGGTTCGCCCAGCGACAGATGAAGGACTTCGACGGGTCGCCGAGCATGGCCGAGCTGCTCGTGCCGATCCTGGCCGAGTGCTACGAGCAGACCGGATGGGCCAAGAAGGACATCGGGTTCTGGTGCTCGGGCTCGTCCGACTACCTGGCCGGAAGGTCGTTCTCGTTCGTGAGCGCGATCGACGCGATCGGGGTGCTGCCGCCGGTCAACGAGTCGCACGTCGAGATGGACGCCGCCTGGGCGCTGTACGAGGCCTGGATCAAGATCCAGACCGGCGAGGTCGACACCGCGCTGGTCTTCGGCTTCGGCAAAGCGTCCGCGGGCGTGCTGCGCCGGACGCTGACGCTGCAGCTCGACCCCTACACGATGACGCCGCTGTGGCCCGACACCGTTTCCCTGGCCGCGCTCCAGGCGCGCCTCGGGCTCGACGCCGGGCTCTGGGACGAGACCGCGCTGGCCGAGGTCGTCAACCGGTCGCTGACGGATGCGGAGAAGAACGAGTACGCCGTCCGGGCCGGCGGCTCCTCGGTGAGCGAGCTGCTCGCCCGGTCGATGTTCGCGGACCCGCTGCGCAAGCACGACTGCGCTCCGGTGACCGACGGCGCGGCCGCGATCGTGCTCGCCGCCGGCGACCGGGCGTACGACGCCAACCAGCGTCCGGCCTGGATCACCGGGATCGCGCACAGCTCCGACGGTCTCCACCTCGGCACGCGCGACCTGACGATCTCCGGATCGGCCCAGCGGGCAGCGGCTGCCGTGGGCGGGACCGCGGGTGTCCAGGTCGCCGAGCTGCACGCGCCGTTCAGCCACCAGGAGCTCGTGCTGCGCTCGGCGCTCGGACTGGGTGATGACGTACAGATCAGTCCTTCGGGTGGAGCGCTCGCCGCCAACCCGATGTTCAGCGCCGGCGCGATCCGGATCGGCGAGGCGGCCAAGCGGATCTGGGACGGGTCGGCCGACAAGGTGCTCGGCCACGCGACCAGCGGTCCGGCACTGCAGCAGAACCTCGTGTGCGTGATGGAAGCCCAAGAGAACGGGAGTGGCAAGTGAGCAAGGTTCCCGCGGCCGTGATCGGGATCGGCCAGACCCACCACCGCGCCAAGCGCGAGGACGTCTCGATGGCCGGGCTGTGCCGTGAGGCGATGGATCGGGCACTCGAGGACGCCGGGCTGACCCTCGACGAGGTCGACGCCATCGTCATCGGCAAGGCACCGGATCTGTTCGAGGGCGTGATGATGCCCGAGCTCTACCTCGCCGAGGCGCTGGGCGCGGCCGGAAAGCCACTGCTGCGCGTGCACACCGCCGGCTCGGTCGGCGGCTCGACCGCGATCGTCGCCTCCTCGCTCGTGCAGGCCGGCGTCCACAGACGCGTCCTCACCGTCGCCTTCGAGAAGCAGTCGGAGTCCAACGCGATGTGGGCGCTCTCAGTGCCGATCCCGTTCGTGATGCCGGTGCATGCCGGCGCGGGCGGCTACTTCGCCCCGCACGTACGCTCCTATATCCGCCGCGCCAACGCGCCCTCGCACATCGGCGCGATCGTCGCCGCCAAGGACCGCAACAACGCACTGAAGAACCCCTACGCGCACCTGCACAACGAGGGCACCACGGTCGAGTCCGTGCTCGCGTCGCAGATGCTCTGGGACCCGATCCACTACGACGAGACCTGTCCGTCCTCCGACGGTGCCTGCGCGATGGTGATCGCCGCCGAGGACGTCGCCAAGACGTACGAGGCGCCCGCCTGGATCCACGGCACCGTGATGCGCTCCGAGCCCACCTCGGCCGCCGAGCGCGACCAGGTCAATCCGCAGGCGGGTCGCGAGGCCGCGGCGGCGCTGTGGAAGGCGACCGGGATCACCGACCCTGCCCGCGAGATCGACTGTGCCGAGATCTACGTGCCGTTCGCCTGGTTCGAGCCGATGTGGCTCGAGAACCTCGGCTTCGCCGACGAGGGCTCGGGCTGGAAGCTCACCGAGGCCGGCGAGACCGCCATCGGCGGCAGCCTCCCGGTCAACATGAGCGGCGGCGTGCTCTCCTCCAACCCCATCGGCGCCTCCGGCATGCTCCGCTTCGCCGAGGCCGCCCTGCAGGTCAGGGGCCGGGCCGGCGAGCACCAGGTCGACGGCGCCCGCCGGGCGCTCGGGCACGCCTATGGCGGCGGGTCGCAGTTCTTCTCGATGTGGGTCGTCGGATCACAGCCCCCGACCAACTGACCTCGTCGAGTCGGCTCGTCCTGATGAGCCGACTCGACGCGTGCTGAAGGAGTTCTGAGATGGCGTATGTCGAGATGGAGCACCCAACCGAGGACGTCGCGGTGGTGCGGCTCAACCGGCCGGAGCGGATGAACTCGATGGCGTTCGACGTGATCGTGCCGCTGGTCGCCCGCCTCAAGGAGATCTCGGCGGCCAACTCGGTGCGTGCGGTGATCCTCACCGGGGCCGGCAACGGCTTCTGCTCCGGTGCGGACCAGAGCGGCGAGAAAGGCCGGATGCCGGGGATCGAGGGGCTCACCGCGGTGTCGGTGGCGCTGCGGGCGATGGAGATCCTGGAGGACCTGATCCTCACACTCCGCACCATGCATCAGCCGGTCATCGCGGCGGTCAACGGCGCCGCGATCGGCGGCGGGCTGTGTTTGGCGCTTGCCTGCGACATCCGGGTGGCCGCCTCGTCGGCGTACTTCCGCGCGGCCGGGATCAACAACGGCCTCACCGCCAGTGAGCTGGGGCTCTCCTACCTGCTCCCCCGGGCCGTCGGTTCCTCCCGCGCCGCGGAGTGGATGCTGACCGGACGCGACATCGACGCCGACGAGGCCGCGCTCGCCGGCCTGGTGTCCCGCGTCGTACCCGACGACGAGCTGATCGAGAGCTGCCTGGAAACCGCGAGCGCCATCACCCGATGGAGCCGCCCGGGCGTCGAGCTCACGAAACGTACGCTCATCGATGCGCAGAGCGCTGCGGGCTTTGAGCAGCACATGCACGGCGAGGGCCTCGGCCAGCTCCTGGTCCGCCTCCTCACCGACAACTTCGAGGAGGCAGCCGCCGCGCGCAAGGAGAAGCGCTCACCACTCTTCCGCGACTGACCCCGGCGAAACCGGATGTCGGCCTCCGGCCGGAGCGCTAGCGTTGCTCCGCGAGACAGGAGGCAGCGATGCTGGCGCTGACCCAGAGAACGTACGGTGGGCTGGATGCGGTCGAGATGGCTGATCTCCCGGTGCCCGAGGCGACCGCCGACGAGGTGCTGGTCGAGGTCCATGCCTGCTCGCTGAACGGGTCCGACCGGGAGAACCTCGCCGGCTCGCCGTTCTACTCGCGCGTCGGCGGCCTGCGCCGACCCCGACAGCCGGTGCCGGGATCCGACATCGCGGGTGTGGTCTCAGCGGTAGGGCGGGAGGTGAGCGAGTTCTCCGTCGGCGACGAGGTCTTCGGGGAGCTGGCCGGCTACCGCGGCGGGCTGGCCGAGTATGTCGCCACGAAGCCGCGGCTGCTCGCGCGCAAGCCGGCCGGAATGACGTACGTCGAAGCCGCCTCCATCCCGCAGGCCGGTTGCATCGCCTGGCGCGCCGTCGAAGGACGAGTGCATCCGGGCGACCGGGTGCTGGTCAACGGCGCGGGCGGTGCGGGCGGACCGCTCGTCGTCGGGCTGGCCAAAGCCCGGGGCGCCGAGGTGACCGCCGTCGACCGGGCCGACAAGGCCGACTTCATGCATCGGATCGGCGCGAGCACCACCGTCGACTTCGAGGCCGAGGACTGGGCCGATCACGCCGACCACCGCGAACGCTACGACCTGATCGTCGACCTGGTCGCCCACCGCTCCCCACTCCGCGTCCACCGCGCCCTGCGCGCGGGCGGCACCTACCGGATGGTCGGCGGCTCGACCCGGATCCTGCTCGCCGCCCTGCCTGCCCGCCCGCTCGTCAAGGCACGCACCGGCAAGGATGTCGGCGTACTCGTCGTGCCCCAGTCGCGCGAACTCCTCGAGGCGATCACCGCGCTGGTGACGAGCGATGTCGTCACGCCCGTCATCGACAGCACGTTCCAGCTGAGCGAGGCGGTGTCGGCGTACGCACGTCTCGCAAGCGGCGAGAACCAGGGCAAGATCGTCGTGACCATGCGCTGACGCGCCACTCCCGTTCCGTCCATCTCAACCACGGCCTCCGATAACGTGCGGGGGTGAGAGCGATGACCTATGCCGGGCTCAGCAAGCTGCTCGTCGTGCCGGACGGGTTCGAGGCGCCGCGGGTGCTCACCCACGGCGACCTGACTGCGCGGCCGCTGTCGCGCGAGTGCCTGGCCGATGACGTACGCGCCATCAACGCCGACCGCGAACTCATCAACGCGACCCGGGGTGGCGGGTGGCCGGAGGGGCCGACGTCGGAGGAGGACGACTACATCGACCTGGTCTGGCACGAGGGCGAGTGGAAGGAGAACAAGTCGTTCTCCTACGTCCTGGAGACGCCCGGACTCGGCTACGTCGGGTGCGCCTATCTCTATCCGCTGGGCATCCGGCAGGAGCTGAGCGACGAGCTGGCCACCTACGACGTCGACGTCAGCTGGTGGGTGACCACGGAGGCGTACGAGCAGGGGCTCTACGAGGTGGTCCACGAAGCACTGAAGAAGTGGGTGCCGGCGAGTTATCCGTTTCGCCGGCCCCACTTCTCCAATGTGAAGATCCCTGGTCAGGCGTAGGTGACCGGAAGCTCCTTGATGCCGTTGATCCACGCGTGACGCAGCCGGCGCGGTGCGCCGTTGGGCTTCAGGTCGGGCATCCGGTCGGCGAGCACGTCGAACATGATCCGCACCTCCATCCGCGCCAGGTTGGCCCCGATGCAGTAGTGGGCGCCGTGGCCGCCGAAGGCGAGGTGGGGGTTGTGCTCACGGGTGATGTCGAAGGTGTCGGGGTCGTCGAAGACGTCCTCGTCGTGGTTCCCGGAGGCGTAGTAGAGCCCGACGCGCTGCCCGGCCTTGACGAGCTGGCCGCCGACCTCCACGTCGTTGATCGCGGTGCGGTGGAAGACCGTCACCGGGGTCGCCCAGCGGATCACCTCGTCGACCATCGTGTCGGGCCGCTCCTTCTTCCACAGCTCCCACTGGTCAGGGTTCTCGAAGAAGGCCTGCATGCCGTGAGAGATCGCGTTGCGGGTGGTCTCGTTGCCGGCGACCGCGAGCAGGATGACGAAGAAGCCGAACTCGTCATCGCCCAGCGCGCCGCCCTCCAACTCCGCGTTGACGAGCTTGGAGATGATGTCGTCCTTGGGGTCGGCCTTACGCTCGGCGGCCAGCATCATGGCGTACGTCAGGATCTCGATCGAGGCGGCCTCGGGGTCGGCGTCGTACTCGGGGTCGTCGTAGGCGAGCATCTGGTTGGACCAGTCGAAGAGCTTGCGCCGGTCCGCCTGCGGGACGCCGAGGAGCTCGGCGATCGCCTGGAGCGGGAGCTCGGCGGCGACCTCGGAGACGAAGTCGCCCTCACCCTTGGCCAGCGCGTCGTCGACGATGCCGTTGGCCCGCTCGATCAGGCGCTCCTTGAGGGCGTTGATCGAGCGCGGGGTGAACCCGCGGCTGATGATCTGACGCAGCTTGGTGTGGTCGGGCGCGTCGTGGTGGATCAGCATCGCGCGCTGCAGCTCGACCTGCTCGCGAGTCATGTCCGGCGCGAACCGGATGATGACGCCGTTCTCGTTGGTGCTGAAGTTCTCGCTGTCCTTGGAGACGGCGAGGATGTCCTCGTGCTTGCTGACCGCCCAGAAGCCGGTGTCGAGGAACCCTGCTCGCGCCTCGGGCTTCTGCTCGATCCAGAAGACCGGAGCCGTACGTCGCAGCTCCATGAACTCCTGGAGCGGGATGCGCTCCTCGTTGAGCACGGGATCAGTCGGATCGAAATCCACGGGGAGAGCGGTCACGGGTGTGCTCCTTCGAGGTCTTTTCTGTAACACGTTCTAGTTTATGTTCACACAGTGCCCAGCATCACACAAGGGTTGCGCCAAACGAGAACACGTTCTACTTTGGAACAATCGAGTGTAACCGGTGTCACGTCATCAGGCGTGACGGTGCGCGCCCGCGCACCAGCGACTTGTCGAAACCCCCCGAAGAGCGAGGTTCCATGGGCACGCCCGTCATCGTCGAAGCCGTCCGTACCCCCATCGGCAAGCGCAAGGGCTGGCTCGCGGGCCTGCACCCGGGTGTCCTGCTCGGCGCCGCCCAGGTCGAGTTGCTCAAGCGCGCCGGGATCGACCCTGACCTGGTGGATCAGGTCATCGGCGGCTGCGTCTCCCAGGCCGGCGAGCAGTCCAACAACATGGTCCGCCGCGCCTGGCTCCACGCCGGGCTGCCGATCCACACCGGCTCCACGGTCATCGACGCGCAGTGCTCCTCGGCGCAGCAGGCCACGCACCTGATCAACGCGATGATCGCCTCCGACCAGATCAAGGTCGGCATCGCCTGCGGCATCGAGTCGATGTCACGCATCCCGCTGGGCGCCAACGTGCCCAAGGGCGCCGGCGATCCACGTCCCGCAGACTGGAACATCGATCTGCCCAACCAGTTCGAGGGCGCCGACCGGATCGTGAAGAACCGCGGGTTCTCCCGCAACGAGGTCGACGAGTTCGGGCTCTGGTCGCAGGTCAAGGCGCGCCAGGCGCGCGACGCCGGGCACTTCAAGAGTCAGATCTTCGCCGTCGAAGCCCCCATGCTCGACGACGAGGGCAAGCCCACCGGAGAGGTACGCACCGTCGCTGAGGACCAGGGCATCCGCGACACCTCGCTCGAGAAGCTGGCCGGGCTCAGCCCGGTGCTCGAGGGCGGCACCCACACCGCCGGCACCTCCTCGCAGATCTCCGACGGCGCCTCGGCGCTGCTGCTGATGGACTCCGCGGTCGCCGCCTCGCTCGGGCTGAAGGCTCGGGCGCGGATCGTCACCTCCAACCTGGTCGGATCCGATCCCTACTACCACCTCGACGGCCCCGTCCAGGCGACCGAGAAGGCGCTGAAGGACACCGGGATGACCATCGGCGACATCGACATCGCCGAGGTCAACGAGGCCTTCGCCGGCGTGGTCATGTCCTGGGCCAAGGTGCACCAGGTCCCCGAGGAGAAGATCAACGTCAACGGCGGCGCGATCGCGCTCGGCCACCCGGTCGGATCCACCGGCACCCGCCTGCTCACCGCGGCGCTGCACGAGCTCGAGCGCCGCGACGCGAGCACCGCGCTGGTCTCGATGTGCGCCGGTGGCGCTCAGGCCACCGCGACGATCATCGAGAGGATCTGATCGTGCCCAAGTCCAAGCTCACCGAGGCCGAGTACGTCGTCGTCGGCGCCGGCTCGGCCGGCTGTGCCGTCGCCGGCCGCCTGGCGGCCGCCGGCAAGTCGGTCATCCTTCTCGAGGCCGGGAAGAACGACAGGCGCAACTACCTGGTGACCAAGCCCGGCATGATCGGCCCACTCCACGCCGAGCCGCGACTGAAGAAGCTCGTCGACTGGGGCTACCACACGGTCCCCCAGCAGCACGCCCGCAACCGCGAGCTCCCTCAGCCGCGCGGCAAGGTGCTCGGCGGCTCCTCCTCCATCAACGGCCTGCTCTGGGTCCGGGGCAACAGGGCGAACTACGACGCCTGGGCGGCCGAGGGCAACACCGGCTGGGACGCGGACTCGGTCAACGAGGCGTACCGGCGGGTCGAGGACTACGAGGGCGGCGGCTCCGACTACCGCGGCGCGGGCGGGCCGATCAAGGTCATGAAGCACCCGCGGCCGACCGAGGCGTCGCTCTCCTTCCAGCGCGCCGCCGCAGAGACCCTCGACGTGAAGGTTCTCGACGACTACAACGGCGCCGAGCAGGAGGGCGTCTCGACGTTCCAGCAGAGCGCGATCGACGGGCTGCGCTACTCGGCCTCGCGGGGCTACCTCCACGACCAGGAGCTGGCTAGCCTGACCACGCTCACCCAGGTGCACGTCTCGAGGATCGTGATCGAGAACGGCCGCGCGAAGGGGGTCGAGATCCTCACCAGGCAGGGTCCGCAGACGATCTCGGCGACCCAGGAGGTCATCGTCTCCGCGGGCGTCTTCGGCTCCGCCCAGCTGCTGATGCTCTCCGGAATAGGTCATTCCGACCACCTGGCCGAGCACGGGATCCAGGCCGTCCACGACCTGCCGGTCGGCGACAACCTGCACGACCACATGTTCGTGCCGACCACCTGGGAGATGCCGACCGCGCTGCACCGCGGCACCGCCGGCTACTTCGGCAAGGCGGTCCTCAAGGAGCAGACGGTCGGCAGGTCGATCCTCGGCCACACCGTCTTCGAGACGGTCGGCTTCGTACGCACCTCGCTGGCCACCGACGTACCCGACCTGCAGCTGCACGTCCTCCCCTGGGCCTACCCCTCCCCCAACCAGGACGCGCCGATCCGCCACGAGGTCGACCCTCGAGCGGCACTGACAGTGATGTCGTCGCTGATCTACCCGCGCTCGCGCGGGACGCTGCGGCTGCGCAACGCGGACCCGACCGCCGAGCCGCTGATCGACTTCAACTACCTCGCCGAGCCCGACGACAAGCGCGTCCTGCTCGAGGGCGTGGAGATGATCCGCGAGATCATGGCCGCCCCGGCATTCGGCGACCAGGTCAAGTCGGAGATCCACCCCGGCAAGGCGATCGACGCCGAGGCCATGAAGGACGAGGTCACCAACCGGGCGACTTCGATCTACCACGGCGTCGGCTCCTGCCGGATGGGCGTCGACGAGCGCGCCGTCGTCGACCCGCAGCTCCGCGTACGCGGCATCGACGGACTCCGTGTCGCCGACGCCTCGATCATGCCGTCGATCATCGGCGGCAACACCAACGCTCCCGCGGTCATGATCGGTGACCGTTGCGCGACCTTCGTCCTTGACGAAAATCTGTAGAGCCGTCCTCGACAACCGCTGATCGGAAGCAGACATGAGCACTGACACCGCGAAGACAGCAGACGTACGCCGCCCCGACTGGATCACCGAGGAGCTGCTGGCCGAGCTGGTCTCCCGGGTTCCGTCCTCGACGGGTGCGTCCTGGAAGCTGACCGAGGTCTACACCGGTGAGGTGCTGGTGGCGCTGCCGCAGTCCTCACCGGAGGACGTGGAGCGGGCCGCCGCGGCAGGACGGGCCGCCCAGCGCAAGTGGGCGGCGACTCCGCTCCCGGAGCGGCTTGCCGTCTTCAAGCGCGCCCACGAGCTGATCCTGCGCAACCAGCACAAGATCGCCGACCTCATCCAGGCCGAGTCGGGCAAGGCCCGGCGGATCGCGTTCGAGGAGGTCTGCGACCCGCCGATGGTGATCTCGCACTACCTCAAGCGGGCGCCGAAGCTGCTCAAGGACAAGAAGCGCCCGGGCGTGATGCCGGTGCTGTCGAGCTCGATCGAGCGCCACCCGCCGCGGGGTCTGATCGGGATCATCGCGCCGTGGAACTTCCCGTTCGCGACCGGTCTCTCCGATGCGATCCCGGCGCTCATGGCCGGCAACGCGGTGCTGCTCAAGCCCGACAACAAGACGGCGCTCTCGCCGCTGTTCGGGATCTCGCTGCTCGAGGAGGCGGGCCTGCCGAAGGGCCTGTTCCAGGTGGTCTGCGGCGAGGGGCCGGACGTGGGCCCGACCATGCTCGACAACGTCGACTACGCGATGTTCACCGGCTCGACCGCGACCGGCCGGGTGATCGGCGAGCAGGCGGGGCGCAACCTGATCGGCGCCTGCCTCGAGCTCGGCGGCAAGAACCCGATGATCGTCCTCGACGACGCCGACATCGACGAGACCGTCGGCGGCTCGATGTTCGCCGTCTTCGGCAACACCGGCCAGATCTGCATGCACATCGAGCGGATCTACATCCCTGAGGCGATGTACGACGAGTTCCGTGACAAGTTCGTCGCCGCCGTCGCGGGGATGCGGATCGAGGCGGCGTACGCCTTCGGGCCCGACCTCGGGGCGCTGGTCTCCCCCGACCATCTGGCGCGGGTGCAGTCGCACGTCGAGGACGCGGTCACCAAGGGCGCCACCGTGCTGACCGGCGGCAAGGCTCGTCCCGACATCGGGCCGACCTTCTTCGAGCCGACGATCCTGGAGGGCACCACGAAGGAGATGCTCCACGGGGTGACCGAGACGTTCGGGCCGGTGGTCTCGCTGCACCGCTACTCGACCCTCGAGGAGGCGATCGAGCTGGCCAACGACACCGACTACGGGCTCAACGCCTCGGTGTGGACCACGAACTTCAAGCGCGCCCAGGCGATCGCAGCGCGGATCGAGTCGGGCAACGTCAACATCAACGACGGCCTCGCCACCGCGTACGCCTCGAAGTCCACCCCCTCGGGCGGCATGAAGCAGTCCGGTGTCGGTGCCCGTCACGGTGACCAGGGCCTGCTGAAGTACACCGAGACCCAGAACGTCGCGACCCTGAAGAAGCAGGTCATGGGGCCGCAGGGCAAGCAGACCTTCGACGACTATGCCAAGCAGATGCAGACGTCGCTGCGCTGGATGCGGAAGCTCGGCATTCGTTGACCTCTGCAGAGCTGATCCGCTCCCGCTACGCCGAGCTGACCCGGGAGGAGCTCGCCGAGCTCGTCCGCGAGCTCCTCCTGATCGGCCAGCTGATCGACCGCTCCGGGATGGCGTGGTGCATCTCCGCCTTCGGGCGTGAGGAGATGCTCCGGATCGCGATCGTGGAGTGGGCCGCCGCCTCGCCGATCTACACCCGGCGGATGCAGACCGCGCTGGGCTATGCGCCGGCTGTGGCGGGTCAGGGGGACGTACCGACGATCTTCAAGGGTCTCCAGCTCGACATCGGCGCACCGCCGCAGTTCATGGACTTCCGCTACACCGTCCACGATGCCCACCACGGCGAGTTCCACCTCGACCACTGCGGTGCACTGATGGACGTCGAGCCGATGGGCGAGGAGTACGTCCGCGGGATGTGCCACGACATCGAGGACCCCACCTTCGACGCCACCGCCATCGCGACCCACCCCCGGGCACAGGTGCGCCCGGTCCACCGGCCGCCGAGGGTGCCGGCCGGTCGGACGCCCCACTGCCGCTGGACGGTGACCATCGACGACGCCAACCCCGAGGCGGTGGCGATCCCCGAGCTGGCCGTCAACGAGCGCTCCCGCGCGGCCGGGCTCGAGCTGGCGCCTATCGATCCGTCCGAGTACGGCGCCGCCGACTACGCCGGGCCGCTGGTCTCCGACCTCGACCTGGCCGGCTTCTCCCGCTCGGCGCTGGTGCGCATCGCCGACGAGGTCTGTCTACAGATGGCGCTGCTCGACCGTGGCTTCACCCTCGCGTTGGAGTCCCGGGTGACGTCGCCCGAGCAGCTCGTCGAGATCCGCCGCAAGCAGCTGGTCGGGGTCGCCGGCATCGCCGGCTCACGCCTCGCCCGGGCACTCTCCCTGCCGCCGGACACCAAGGGCGCCCTGCGGCTGCTCGCGCTCCATCCGATGCTCAACCCCGCTGCGTACGTCTCGGTCGAGGTGGCTGCCGACGCGCTGGTCGTCCGGCCCTCGGCCGCCGACGAGGACGGCGCCTGGGTCTCGCTGATCGGGCCGGAATGGTTCGTTCCGCTTCAGGTCGCGGTGCAGGCCCTCGACCCTCACCTCGACGTGGAGGTGAGCGACCTCGAGGACCGCTGGCGGGTCGAGGTCGTACGCCGCCCCGAACCCGCTCCCGAGGCCGCCGAGGTCGCGGTGGTGCGGTTCAGCACCGGCGCGGACTTCGCCTTCGAGCCGCGCCGGTCGCTGCCGATCACACCGGTCTGAGGCTCAGCGCCGCCGCAGCGCGAGGACCGGGATGACCCGCTCGGTCTTCGCCTCGTACTCGCCGAACCCGGGGCTCATCGCCTTGAAACGCTCCCAGGCCTCATCGCGCTCGGCGCCCTTCAGCTCGCTGACCTCGACCTCGACGACCCCCTCGTCGGGGGTCTCGATCTTGGTCTCCGGGTGAGCGAGAAGGTTGTGGTACCACGCCGGGTTCTCGGGCGCGCCGGCCTTGGAGGCGGCGATCAGCCAGGTGTCGGGATCCGGGTGGAGGTTGGCCACCGGCGAGACCCGCTCGGTGCCGGTCTTGGCGCCGGTGTGGTGCACGAGCACGAGCCCGCGCCCGAAGGGCACTGAGGTCACGTTGCCGTCGTTCGAGCGGAACTCGTCGATGATCGACTGGTTCCAGTCCTTGTAGTCGCTGCCAGACATGGAGTGCCTTTCCCCCGAGGAATCGGTTTTCACCCACTCTTGCAGACATGCCCAATGGGCACCGGTCAAACGCGTGCGAGGGCCGCGATCCGCACCTGCTCCTCCCGGTCGGTCACCTTCACCCGTGGCCGGCCGACCTCCTTGCCGGACTCGCACTCGTGGGTGTCGAGCGTGTTCCAGCCGGTCTGGTCGACGACGATCACGCCACGCTCGGCCAGGAGGTCGTCGAGGGACTCTCCGGCCGGATCGGCGAGCGAGCCGGCGGCGTAGTCGTCCAGGAGGGTGCGTACGGTCTCGGCGGCGCAGGCGCGGTTGGTGCCGATCACTCCGCTGGGACCGCGCTTCGCCCAGCCCGCGGTGTAGGTGGCCTCGGCCCCGATCACCCGGCCGGTCTCGTGCAGGAAGCGGCCGGTACCGGCCTCGTTCGGGACGCCGGCTACGCCCGCGGAGCGGTAGCCCGTGGCCCGGACGACCAGCCCGGCCTCGACCTCCTCGCCGCTGGCGAAGCGCACCCCGGTGACGGTCTGCGTGCCGAGGAGCTCGGTGGGCGTCAGTCCGAAGCGGAGGACCAGCCGCTTCGCGGCGTCCGTACGCGGCCGGGCGGCCAGGTCGCGGAGCAGGTCGGCCTTCTGGAGCGCCCCGAAGGTGTGGGCGTTGCGTTCGATCGTGTCCGCCTCGGTCGGCAGGGCGGTCAGGTCCGCCTCGTCGACCACGACGTCGATGCCCAGGGCGTCGGCCAGCGCCCGCAGCTCCGGGCTGGTGAAGGCGGCGTGCTCGGCGCCGCGGCGGGCGGTGACGACGACCTCGCGGATGCCGCTGGCCGCCAGGGCGGAGAGCGCGGCCGGAGCCAGGTCGGAGGCCGACAGAGCCGCCTCGTCGGCCAGCAGCAGCCTGGCCAGGTCGAGGGCGACGTTGCCGTTGCCGATGATGACGGCCCGCTCGTGCGCGAGCGGGAAGGTGAGCTCGGCTCGGTCGGGATGGCCGTTGTACCAGCCGACGAGCTCCGCTGCGGAGGTCGACCCCGGCAGCTCCTCCCCCGGCAGGCCGAGGCTGCGGCCCTCGCCGGCGCCGGTGGTGTAGACCACCGCGTGGTGGGCGCCGACCAGCTCCTCGTGGGTGACGTCGCGCCCGATCTCGACGTTGTAGCGGGTCCGCACCCGGCGGTGGCGGGCCGTCTTCGCGAAGCCGGAGACGATCTCCTTGGTGTCCAGGTGGTCCGGCGCGACGCCGTAGCGGACCAGGCCGTAAGGGGTCGCGAGCCGGTCGATGACGGTGATCTCGACGTCGCAGCGGCGGGTGGCGGCGAGCTCCTCAGCGACGTACCAACCCGCCGGACCGGCCCCGACCACGGCCACCTTGAGCGGTCCGTTGCCGGTGATCTTGGGTCCCAGCGACGGCAGCGGCGCGGGCTCCTCCTGCTCGCCGGTGAACTCGAAGAAGGCGGCGTTGATGTCGACGTAGGGCGCGAACGCGTCCGGGACCTCGTAGTCCGGGAAGATCGCGTTGACCGGGCAGGCGTCCTCGCAGGCGCCGCAGTCGATGCACTCGTCGGGATGGACGTAGAGCATCTCGGCGGCGCCGAAGCCCGGCTCGTCGGGCCCGGGGTGGATGCAGTCGACCGGGCAGACCTCCACGCAGGAGGCGTCGTTGCAGCACGACTGGGTGATGACGTACGTCATGAGCGCTGAGCCTTTCCCTGGGCCTTCCGCTGAGCTTCCCTCCGGGCCTTCCCGATGGTCTCCTCGACGACCGTGTTCATCCTGGCACCGTTGGGCCAGCCCGCGTAGTGGCTCAGGAAAACCACGATCTCGCGCAGCTCGTCCTCGGAGAGCTCGCCGTTGGCGTACGCCGCGGGCACCTGGATCCCGAGCACGTCCGCCGCACCCTGGCCGGCGAGCAGGCCGATCAGCAGGAGCCGGCGATCGCGGGTGCTCAGGCCCGGGCGCTGCCAGATGTCGCCGAAGAGATGGTCGGCGGTGTAGCGGAAGAAGTCGCCCTCGCCGTCGGCCATGTCGAAGCCGTAGACCTCCTCCATCTTGCGCAGGCCCTTGGCGCGCTGCTCGGGAAGGTCGGCGAACTTGTCGGTGCCATCACTCATGTGCTCTGTAGTCATGTGTCCGTTCCTTGTTCAGTCCTTGGGCAGCCCGAGCCCCGGCGCCAGGCGCTCGAGCGCGAGCCGGGCGAGAGGCACCTCGACGCCGAGCTCCTCGGCGAGCGCGATCGCGAAGCCGAGGTCCTTCTCCCCCAGTGCGACCACGTGGCCGAAGACGCCGTGCCAGAAGTCGGTCTCCTCGATCGGCGCGGTCGTGTCGCGGTGCATGATCGCGCCCGGCCCACCGGTGATCGCGTCGGTGTGGCG
Source organism: Nocardioides sp. NPDC058538 (assembly GCF_042719275.1). Classification (NCBI taxonomy): domain Bacteria; kingdom Bacillati; phylum Actinomycetota; class Actinomycetes; order Propionibacteriales; family Nocardioidaceae; genus Nocardioides; species Nocardioides sp. NPDC058538. Next base: position 53,244 of record NZ_JBHXNY010000004.1, read on the forward strand.
TACGACGTCGCCGAGCGCCACCAGGTCGAGCCCGGCCGCCTCGGCTAGGCGCTGAGCCTCGGTGGCGGCGGTGAAGGAGGCGAAGTGGAGCAGGTTGCGGGCCAGCTTGAACCTCGTCCCGGCGCCCACCGGGCCGGCATGGACCACCTTGGAGCCCATCGCGGTCAGGACCGGACCTGCCGCTGCGTACGCCTCGGGGCTGCCGCCCACGAGGATGGCCAGGGTGCCCGCCGCGGCTCCCATCGGGCCGCCGGAGACGGGGGCGTCGAGGACGTGTACGCCGTGGGGCTCGGCGGTCGCGGCCAGTTCCTCGGGGGTGTCCGGCGCGACCGTGGAGTGCACGATGACGGTCAGCTGGTTCTCGCCGGGGCGGCGGCCGGCAACGGCCAATGCCTCGGTGAGCACCTCGCGGACCTGGTCGTCGTCGCGCACCATCACGCTCAGCACATCGACCGTCTCGGCGAGTTCGGCGACCGAGCCCGCCGCCTTCGCACCCGCTGACTCGAGCTCGGCGACCGGCTCCGTCGCGATGTCGTGGACCCAGAGCTCGATCCCGTCCGTGCCCGCGAGCTGGAGCGCCATCGGCTTGCCGATGTTGCCCAGCCCGACAAACCCCGCGCGGGTCATAGCCGGAACGTCCCGCCACCGTCGACGGCGATGATCTGGCCGGAGATCCACGAGGAGTCCTCGGAGAGGAGGAACTTCGCGGTCCCGACCATGTCCTCGGTGGTGCCGAGGCGCTTGATCGCCATCTGCTTCGTCATCTCCTTGGCCGCGTCACCGGCCTGGGTGCGGGTCGCCTCGGTGTCGGTCGGCCCCGGCGCGATCGCGTTGACCCGGATGTTCATCCCGCCGAGCTCGTGGGCGAGCTGCTGGGTCAGCCCGTTGATGCCGACCTTGGCCAGCCCGTAGAAGCCCGAGTAGAGGTAGGCGGCGGTCGAGGACTGGTTGACGATCGCCCCGCCGCCCCGCTTCTGCATCGCCGGGTAGACGGCGCGGGTCATCACGAGGGCTCCGTTGAGGTTCACGCTCATGAACTTCTCGTAGTAGTCCCAGTCGACGGTGATCAGCAGGTCGAAGGCCATGTCGCCGTAGATCGCGGCGTTGTTGACCAGCCCGTCGATCCCGCCGTACGCCTCGGTGGTCTCGGCCACCAGCGCGGCCGCCGACGCGTGGTCGGAGACGTCGCAGCGTACGAACCTGGCGACGCCACCGGACGCCTCGATCTCCTTGGCGACCTGCTGCCCCTTCTCCTCGTTCAGGTCGGCGACGACGACGGCGGCCCCGTCGGCGGCGAGCCCCTTCGCGTACGCCTCGCCGATTCCCTGCGCCGCCCCCGTGACGACGATGACCTTGCCCTCGAACCTCATGGTCTCTCCTGTGCTCATGCGGGCTCCGCGATCAGCTTGGTCTCCAGGTACTCCTCGAAGCCCTCGACACCCATCTCCCGGCCGAGGCCGGACTGCTTGTAGCCGCCGAAAGGCGCATCTGGGCCGAACCACTGGCCGCCGTTGACACCGATGGTGCCGGTGCGGATCCGGGCGGCGACCGACTTCGCGCGCTCCAGCGACCCGGACTCCACCGAGCCGGAGAGGCCGTAGGGCGAGTCGTTGGCGAGGCGTACGGCATCGTCGTCGCCATCGTGCGGGATGACCGTGAGCACGGGGCCGAAGATCTCCTCGCGGGCGACGCGGGCGGAGTTGTCGAGGCCGGCGACGACGGTCGGCTGGATCCAGAAGCCGTCGGCGAGGTCGCCGTCCTGGACCGCGACGGCGCCACCGGTGACGATGCGGCCACCCTCCTCCTCGGCGAGCGCGAGGTAGCCGAGGATCCGGTCGCGCTGGACCGCCGAGATCACCGGACCACAGATGGTGCCGGGATCGGCGGGGTCGCCCGCGCCGAGGGAGGCCATCGTCGCCGCGGCCACCTCGACGGCCGCGTCGTAGGACTCACGAGGCACCAGCAGTCGGGTGGTCAGGGCACAGCCCTGACCTGCGTGGACGGACACCGAGAAGGCCGCCATCGAGGCGGCCGAGGCGACGTCGGCGTCATCGAGGACGATCGCCGCGGACTTGCCGCCGAGCTCGAGGAAGACCTTCTTCAGGCTCGGCGCCGCGGCCGCCATGATCGCCCGGCCGGTGGCCGTCGAGCCGGTGAAGGAGACCAGGTCGACCCGCGGGTCCTCGGCCAGCATCGCGGCGACCCGGTTGTCGCGCGGGGTGACGACGTTGAAGACGCCCGGCGGGAGGTCGGTGTGCTCGGCCGCCAGCCGGCCCAGCTCCGCGGCCAGCCATGGCGTGTCCGGGGCGGGCTTGAGGATCACCGTGTTGCCCGCCGCCAGCGCCGGTCCGATCTTGGCCAGGTTGATCTGGTTGGGGAAGTTCCACGGCGTGATCGCGGCGACCACGCCGACAGCCTCGCGCCGCACCGTGCGCCGCGAGGAGATGCCCATCGTGACCCCGACGCCAAGGTCCCGCTCCCACTGGAAGGACTCGGCGAGGTCGATGGTCCACTGCAACGTCTCGACCGGGGTGTCGAACTGCGGCCCGGCGACCAGGAACGCGGGCGCGCCGACCTCGGCGGTCGTCAGCTCGCGCAGCGCCTCGGCGTTGTCGAGGATCGCCCGGTGGAGCTGGCGCAGGCACCGGATCCGCAGCGCCACGTCGGTCGACCAGTCGGTCTCGTCGAAGGCCTTGCGCGCGGCGGCGATCGCGGCGTCCATGTCCTGGGCCGTCGAGTCGGGCGCGCGCCCGATCTCCTGCCCCGTGGCCGGGTTGAGGATGGCGTACGTCTCGCCGGAGCTGGCCGCGCCGAGCTTGCCGTCGACGAGCTGCCGGGCGGGCGGGTTGGTCGGGGTTCGGGTCGTCACACGGACTCCTGGGTCACGAATTTCCCGGCCGCCACCGGCGGCGGCCAGACGGTCGAGGGCAGGTCGGCGAGGCGGTAGTGGCCGGGCTGTTCGATGCCGTTCAGCGACATCCGCTCCAGCAGACCGGCGGTGGCCTTCTTGGCCTTGACGATGTCGAGGAAGGTGGTTGCGGTCGACCCGAGATCGAACCAGTCCCGCTGCCAGGCGACCTCCAGCCCGTCGCCGTCGGAGCGCGGTGCGACCCCGAACCAGGAGCCGCCGATCCCGAGGATCTCGTACTCCTCGCCGGTCGCGTCGTCGACGATCCCGGCCCGCTGCCGCCAGAAGCCGATCACCATGGCGTTGACGTCGTCGATGACCGTCGCCTGGTAGTCGTAGTGCCAGCCCTCGAGCCCGGCCATCTCGGTGCCGAGCGCCCACTCCCGGATCTGCTCGCGGCCCACGGCCATGAAGTGCTCGTCGGGGGTGTACATCCAGCCGTACGTCGCGTCCTCGGCATACACGTCGGCCAGCGGTGCCCAATCACCCTCAGCCTCTGCTTTACGGTTAAGGCCGAGCCAGTCGGCCCAGAACCTCTCGATCTCGGCGCGGTCCATTCAGTCCTCCAGGGTGAGAGCGAAAGCAGGGCAGTACTTCACGGCCGCACGCGCGGCGGGAAGCTGCTCCTCGGACGGTTCGGTGATGCGTACGACGACCTGGTAGCTGTCGTCGTCGAAGGCGAAGAGCTCCGGGGCCTCGGCGAGGCACTCCTGGTGCCCCTGACAGAGCCCCGGGTCAGCGGCGAGCTTCATGCGCTGCCACCACCCACGGGCCGCCGCCGGTAGCGGACCCGGCAGGGCTGCTGGAGCTGGATCACCATCTTGGTGAAGTCGTCGGCGTACGACTCCAGCGGCTGCGCCGCCTCGAACGAGTAGTCGCGCAGGATGACCGAGAAGATCGCCTTCATCTGCATCATCGCGAACGCGTTGCCGACGCAACGGTGCTTGCCTGCGCCGAACGGGATCCAGGTCCAGCGGTTCTGCATGTCCTCCTGGCGCGGGTCGATGTAGCGGCTCGGGTCGAAGGATTCCGCCTTCGGGAAGTCGGCCTCGATCCGGTTGGAGACCCGTGGCGAGGCGGCGAGCAGGGTGCCGGCCGGGATGGTCTCGCCGAGCAGCTCGAAGTCCTCGCGCACCAGCCGCATCAGGATGATCAGCGGCGGGTGCAGCCGCAGCGTCTCCTTGAGGGCCGCCTCGAGCGCCGGGATCGAGCGCAGCGCCTGGAAGGAGACGTCGCTGCTGTCGGCGTACAGCTCGTCGAGCTCTTGGACGACATCGCCCATGACCTCGGGGTTCCGCAGCAGCTCGATCATCGCCCACGACGCGGTGCCGGAGGAGGTGTGGTGGCCGGCGAACATCATCGAGATGAAGACCCCGGTGATGGTGTCGGTGTCCATGTCGATCGAGATCAGCACGTCGAGCAGATCCCGCTCGTCCTTCGGCACCTTCCCACGCTCGACGCGCTGGTCGATGATCGCCTGGACCAGCGCGACGAGCTTCTCCCGGGCGGCATCGCGCATCCGGAAGCTCTCGATGTCGGCGTACGCGTCGACGTACGCGATCGCGTCCGTGCCGTGCTCCAGCTCGTGGTAGTGCTGGGCGAAGGAGGAGTCCAGCTCCTCGCGGAACGGCTTCCCGACCAGGCACGCCGAGGTGGTGTAGATGGTCAGCTCGGCGAAGAAGTCGAGCAGATCGATCTCGCCCTCATCGCCCCAGCCGGCGATCATCCGGCGGATCTCCGCCTCGATGGTCTGTGCGTGCCCGCGCATCATGTCGCCGCGCAGCGCCTGGTTCTTCAGCATCTGCTGCCGCTCCTCCGGCGAGGCGTCGAAGACGACGCCCTTGCCGAAGATCGGCGTCATGAACGGGTACGCGGCCGCCTGGTCGAGCACCTCGTCGGGCGCCCGGAAGAACGCCTCGTTGGCCTCGGCACCGGTGACCAGGACGACGTCCTTGTCGGCAAGCCGAAAGCGCCCGAGGTCGCCGCACTCCTCGCGGACACGGGAGAACAGCGAGATCGGGTCGACCCGCATCTCCGGCAGGTGCCCGGTGCCGCGGATGATCTCGGGGACGCTGGGGTCGAGGTCGTCCAGGACGGTGGAGACGGTGGGTATCGTCATCGTGGCTCCTGCACAGGGGCTTCGGGGTTGACGTCGATGGTGCTGATGTGGACTCCGCGCTTGGCGGTCACGACTGACGTGATCGCGTCGGCCAGTGCCCGGGCCTTGAGGAAGTGCGGGTGGCGGGCGAGGCCCCATCTGACCCACTGCTCCAGCACGAAGCCGCCGAGCTCGGCGGGCCACTCGTTGCCGATGTCGGAGTGGGTGGGGCCGGGTCGCACGATGGACGCCCTCACCCCGGTGCCCTCGAGCTCCATCTGGAGGGCGTTGACCATGCCTTCCAGGCCCCACTTGGAGGCTGCGTACGCTCCCATGAACGGTCGCGGCCTCAACGCCACGTCGGAGGAGAGGAAGACCAGGTCGCCGCGCTGCCGCTCGATCATCCCGGGCCCGAAGGCGCGCAAGACCCGGTGGGCGCCGAGCAGGTTGACATCGACCTGGCCGGCGAAGGTCTCCGTGGGGACGTCGACGGTCGCGCCCGGGTGGGTGACACCGGCGTTGCTGACCAGGACCTCGACGTCGCCCAGGTCCGCGGTGACCTTCGCGGCGAACTCCGCCACCGAGTCGTCGGAGGTCACGTCGAGGGGGTGCGCGACCGCCTCTCCCCCGTCGGCACGGATCGCGGCGGCGATCTCCTCGACCCGGTCGAGCCGCCGGGCGCCGAGCGCGACCGGGAAACCGGCTGTGGCCAGCGCCCTCGCGGTCTCCGCGCCGATCCCGGAGGAGGCCCCGGTGATCACCGCCGGACGGCGGTCGGGCTGGGCGTACTTCATGTGTCCTCCCGGGATGCTGACCGAGGTAACTCGGCGAATGCGTACTGACCTCGCGGAGTTCCACGAAGTAGGTGGTTGCCGACCGAGATACCTCGGTGAGCATCCGACGCGCTGACCGAGTTACCTCGGTGAGCATCCGCCCCGCTCATCGCACCCTCCGGGTGAACGTGACAGGCAGCTGCGCGAACCCACGCACGCTGGTGGAGTGCACCCGGACAGCGCGATCGGTGTGGACCTCGAATCCGGGCGTACGCCGCACCAGCTCCGCCAGCACGACGCGGGCCTCGAGCCGGGCGAGGTTGGCGCCGAGACAGAAGTGCCGGCCGACGCCGAAGCTCATGATCCTGCCGAGCTCGTCGGCCGGGCGATGGATGTCGAAGACGTCCGGCGCGGTGAAGACGCGCTCGTCACGGTTGGCCGAGCCGAGCAGCACGAGCAGCTTCGACCCGGCGGGGACGACCTGGCCGTGGAGCTCGACGTCCTCGGCGACGTAGCGGGCCAGCATCTGGCTGGAGGTGTCGTGGCGCAGGGTCTCCTCGATCCACGCGCCCACCGGCGCGGTGTTCCCGGGATCGGCGAAGACCTCGGCGAGCTGAGAGGGGTGGGCGCCGAGGTGGAAGAGCGCGTTGCCGAGCAGCTTGGTGGTCGTCTCGTTGCCGGCCACGACCATCAGGAACAGGAACGCGATCACCTCGTGGTCGAGCAGCCGGTCGCCGTCGACCTCGGCCTCGATGAGTGCCGAGGTGAGGTCCTCGCTGGGCTGCTCGCGCCGCTGCGCGACCATCTCGGCGTAGTAGCCGATCAGCTCGAGCGCGGCCGTCATCCCGGCCTCCGGCACGTCGCGTACGCCGTCCTCACGGTGCACCACCAGGTCGGCCAGGCGCCGCACCTCGTCGCGGTCGGCGACGGGGACACCCATCATCTCCGAGATGACGTCCATCGGGAGCTTGCCGGCGAGCTCGGCGATCCAGTCCGCCTCGCCGGTCTCAGCGCAGGCCGCGACCAGCGCGTCGAGGTAGTGGTCGGCGAGCGCCTGGATCTGCGGGGTGAGCTCGCGTACGCGGCGCGGCGTGAACCCGGCCGAGACCAGCTTGCGCAGCCGGGTCTGCTCCTTGCCGTCCAGGGCCAGGAAGGACATCACCCGATGGGCCTCGCCGTTCCAGGCGCTGGCGTCGAGCGAGACGCCCATCCGGTTGGAGAAGGTGATGTCGTCCTTCACCGCGGCGTGCACGTCGGCGTGCCGGGAGAGCGCCCAGAAGTCGTCGGAGGCGTTGTAGTAGAGCGGCGCCTCGTCCCGCAGCCGGGCATAGACCGGGTAGGGGTCCTCGTGGAAGTCGTAGTCGTAGGGGTCGAAGATCTCGGTGGTGGTGCTCGTCATCTCACTCCTTACCGACGATCACGGCGACGACCGGGGCGAGCCGGTCGGCCATCTCGTCGTAGGTCATCAGGCCCATGCCCGCCTGCAGCAGCGCTCCGGAGAAGGCGAGCAGCAGGGCTTCTCGCTCGGCCTCTGCGGCACCTTCGCCGAGCGCCGCCTCGAACCGGGCAGCGAACTCGGCCCCGATCCGCAGCCGCAGCCGCTCGACATCGGCATCGCTTCCCAGCAGCGCCGGCGTGACCGCCGCGGCGAGCGCCGGCTCCTTCGCGATCCGGGTCGTGAGGCTGCGTACGGCCGCCTGCACCCGCTCCACGCGGGTTCCGGTCTCCTCGACCGCCGGCGTCTCGGCCAGATGGCGCCAGAAGAGCTCGGCGAAGAGATGGTTCTTGGAGGCGAGGTAGGTGTACGCCGTGGCCGGGGAGACCCCGGCCCGGGCAGCGACCGAACGGACGGTCAGTGCCTCGTGCCCTACCTCGCGCAGCTCCTCCAGACCTGCGGCGAATACTCGCTCGACCGTCTCCGCCTGGCGGGTGCTCGTTGCGCTGGACACGTGTCCAGATTAGAACACGTTCTTGTTTCGGGCAAGGGGGTGACCACGAGGAATCGGAGTCCCGTTGTCCCCGGCTCAGGCCCCGGGCGGAAGCGTGGTGAAGTCGGGCTCCCGCCCCTCGGCGAAGGCGACGAGCGCCTCGATGTTGGCCGGCCCGCCGAGCAGCTCGGCGAACTTCGCGTTCTCGAGCTCCCGGGCGGCCTCGATGCCAGGACGCAGCGACGCGGTCATCGTCTCCTTGACCGCGACCAGGCTGCTGATGGGACGCGCGGCGAGCGTGGCGGCATGGTCCCAGGCGGTGTCGAGCAGTTCCTCGGGCGAGGTGACCCGCCAGACGAGCCCCATCTCGTGGGCCTCCTCGGCACTGAACCACTCCCCCGACATCAGCATCCAGGCGGCGTTCTGGCGGCCGATCAGCCGCGGGAACAGGAAGCTCGAGGCCGCCTCCGGCGCGACCCCGAGCGTGGTGAACGGCGTCTTGAACCTCGCCTCCGTCGAGGCGAGGACCAGGTCGGCGAAGCCCAGGAGCGTCACGCCGATGCCGAGCCCCAGCCCGTTGACGGCGACGACCAGCGGCTTCGAGAACGCCGCCAGGGAGTCGACCAGGCCGATGAACCCGTGGGCGGCGCTCTCGTCGCCACCCGAGGCGGTCTCCTTCATCTCGATCAGGTCGGTGCCCGCCGAGAAGGCACGACCGGTCCCGGTCAGCAGCACGACCGCCACCTCCGGGTCCTCGTCGGCCTCGCGCAGCGCCTCGGCGAGAGCGACGTAGAGCGCCTGACTGAACGCGTTGAGGTGGTCTGGACGGTTGAGGGTGAGCGTACGGACGCGGTCGCGGTCATGGCTCAGCAGCAGGTCGGACATGTGCGTCTCCTATCGGCCCAGGATCAGGTCGGCGGCGCGCTCGCCGATCATGATCGAGGGCGCGTTGGTGTTGCCGCCGGTGATCGAGGGCATCACGCTCGCGTCGGCGACGCGCAGGCCGTCGATGCCCAGCACCCGCAGCGACGGGTCGACCACGGCTCGCTCGTCCGACCCCATCCGGCAGGTGCCGACACCGTGGTAGACGCTGTGCACGATGTTGGGCAGCAGCTCACGGGTCGCCTCATCGGTGGCGTACGGCGGGCCGGGCGAGATCTCGCCCTGGTTGTCCCCGAGACCGACCATCATCTCGCGCACCTTCGCGATCCCGTCCAGGAGCACCTCGGTGTCCTTGCCGGACTTCAGGTAGGCCGGGTCGAGCAGCGGGTGCGCGAGCGGGTCGGCGCTGGCCAGGCGTACGGTGCCGCGGCTCTCGGGGTAGATCAGCGTGGGCAGGATGCACAGACCGGGCTTGTTCGTCGGCGGCCGGATGGCCTTGTCGCCGTCCTGGTTCGGGAACGGGTAGACCCAGTAGAGGACGTGCAGCTGCAGGTCGGGGACCTGATCGGCCACGGCGCTGCGTACGAACCCGAAGGCCTCGAACTGCGAGCCGGCAGCCCAGCCCTTGCGGGTGAGCCGCGACTTCGCGAAGCCGGCGGCGAAGTAGGCCGGTGTGGGCCGCCGCAGCGCCGAATCCATCCGGAACGAGACCGGCACGAAGAGGTGGTCGTGGAAGTTGTCGCCGACGGGAAGGTCGGCGTGGACCTCGATGCCGTGTTCGCGGAGGTGGTCGGAATGACCGATTCCGGAGAGCATCAGCAGGTGCGGAGAGCCGTAGACCCCGGCCGCCACGATGACCTCGCGGCTCGCCCGGATGGTCTGCTTGTCGCCGTCGGCACCGACGACCTCGACGCCGGTGGCGCGCGAGCCCTCGATCCGTACGCGGGTGACCTGGGCCTTGGTCAGGATCAGCAGGTTGTCCAGGGGGTCTTCGCGCAGGTAGGCCTTCGACGTCGAGTAGCGGCGACCCTCGGAAGCACTGAGCTGGACGACGCCGACACCCTCCTGCTCCTTGCCGTTGTAGTCGTCGAGCGCGCTGACCCCGAGCCGCTTGGGCGCCTCCTCGAGCCAGGTCTGCGTCGCCGGGGTGAGGTCCTTCTGGTAGCGCACCTTCACCGGTCCACCCGCGCCACGGAACTCGTCCCCGCCGCCCTCGAAGTCCTCCATCCGCTTGAACGCCGGGAGCACGTCGTCGTAGGACCATCCGGTAGCGCCGTCGGCCGCCCAGTCGTCGAAGTTCTGGCGGTTGCCGCGTACCCAGAGCATGCCGTTGATCGAGGACGAGCCGCCCAGCACCTTGCCGCGGGTCATCGGGATGACCCGGTCGAGGGCGGCGCTCTGCGGGACCGACCTGTAGCCCCAGTCGACAAGCTTCTTCAGCTGTGGCGTGGAGAGCATCGCGGCGACCGCACCGGGGAGCTCGAGCAGGTTCTTGATCCCGAACGCGGTGTCCTTGGTGCCCGCCTCGATCACGATCACGCTGGCACCGCTCTCAGCCAGCCTGCGGGCGGTGGCGCAGCCCGCACTCCCGGCCCCTACGACGATGTAGTCGGCTTCCATGTTCACTTCTCTCTCCCGGTGATCCCTTCCGCAAAGACTAGAACACGTTCTACTGTTGTGTCATGCGCCACGGCATCGTCCTGTTCACCTCGGACCGCGGCATCGCGCCCGCCGAGCTCGCCACCGCCGCCGAGGAGCGTGGCTTCGACACGTTCTACGTGCCCGAGCACACCCACATCCCGGTGCGACGCGACGCCCTGCACCCCACCGGCGGCGCCGAGCTCCCCGACGACCGCTACCTGCGTACGCTCGACCCCTGGGTCACGCTCGGGACCTGCGCCGCGGTCACCTCGCGGATCGGGCTCTCCACGGCCGTCGCGCTGCCGGTCGAGTCCGACCCGATCACGCTCGCCAAGACGATCGCGACCCTCGACCACCTCTCCGGCGGCAGGGTCTCGCTGGGGGTCGGCTTCGGCTGGAACACCGACGAGCTCGCCGACCACGGCATCCCTGGCGACCGCAAGCGCACCGCGCTGAAGGAGTACCTGGAGGCGATGCGGGCACTGTGGACGGAGGAGGAGGCCGCCTACGAAGGCGAGTTCGTCTCCTTCGGTCCGTCATGGGCCTACCCGAAGCCACCACAGGGCCGGATCCCGACGATCGTCGGCGCCGGCGGCGGCCCCAAGACGCTGCGCTGGATCGCTCGCAACGCGGAGGGCTGGATGTCGACCCCGACCGAGGCCGGCATCGGCGAGAAGGTGAAGACGCTGCAGGACGAGTGGGAGTCGGCGGGCCGCGAGGGCAAGCCCGAGGTACGCGTGCTCGTCGCGAAGCGGCCGACACCGGACGACCTGGCCGAGTGGTCGGTCGCCGACGAGCTGATCTGGGGCGTCCCCGACACCGAGCCGGCCGGCGTACTCACCTACCTCGACAAGCTCGCGGGCAGGCTCGACCTCGTCTGATCAGTCCAATCGCTCGCGCAGGAACCCGACGATCCGCTCCAAGCCGCCGCGCGAGGCCGGCGAGATGCCCGGCAGGGTGAGATAGGCATGGGTCGCCAGCCGAGGACAGTGCAGGGAGACCTCCACCCCGGCCGTACGCAGCGCCACGGCGTAGCGCTCGGCGTGCGAGCGCATGGGGTCGAACCGCGCGGTGAGCACCAGCGCGGGCGGCAGGCCCGCATGCGAGGTCGCTCTCAGCGGCGAGACCGACCACTCCTCGGCGAGCGACCCGTCACCGCCGAGGTAGTGGTCCACGATCCCGGCCAGTCCCGGGCCACGCAGGCCGACGAGGTCGACGAGCGGATAGATCAGCACCTGGCCACACACCCGGGACTCGCCCTCGTCACGGGCGCGCAGCGCCAGGACCGCGGCCAGCGTGCCCCCGGCACTGTCGCCCAGCACGGCAATCCTCCCGGGGTCCGCGCCCAGGTCGTCGGCGTTCGCCACGGCCCACACCAGCACGCTCCAGCAGTCCTCGACCGCGGCCGGATAAGGATGCTCCGGCGCGAGCCGGTAGGCCGGTGCAATGACGACGGCGCCGGCGCGGGCCGCGATCCGGCCGGCCATCCAGCGCGACTGCTCGGGCGAGCCCCAGCACCAGCCGCCGCCATGGAAGGCCAGCACGATCGGCCGCCGCCCCGCGGCCGGGGCTCGCGGGGTGTGGACGCGCAGCCGGATCTCGCCGACCCATGCCTCCCGCACCACCACGTCCGGGTCGTCGGCTCCGAAGACCCAGGTCAGGTGGCGATTCGCCAACAGCGCCGCCCGCCGCTGGCGCAGCTCGACCATCCCGTCCACACCGCGATCCTGCACCTCGGCGGCGGTCTTCGTCATGACGTACGGCCGACCGGTGATGGAACGTCACCGCACAGCTCGCACAGACACCGCCCAGAATAGAACACGTTCTACTATCATCGGCGCATGAGTGACATCAGCGAGATAGAGCAGCTCAAGTACCGCTACGTACGCCTCCTCGACACCAAGCAGTGGGACGAGTTCGCCACCTGCTTCAGCGACGACGCCACCGCCGACTACGCCGGGCTCTCGTTCACCTCACCCACCGAGCTGGTCGACTACATGCGCACCAACCTGCCCGCGGAGATCATCACGATGCACCACCTCCATCACCCGGAGATCGCGGTCGACGGCGATGCGGCCACCGGTCGCTGGTATCTCTACGACAAGGTCTTCGCCCCCGCCTACGAGTTCGCCCTCGAAGGCGCCGCCTTCTACGAGGACCGCTACACCCGTACGCCGCTCGGCTGGCGCATCGCTCACACCGGCTACCAGCGCACCTGGGAGCTCACCACCAGCCTGAAGGACCAGCCGAGCGCCAAGTTCACCGGACCCGGCGGACCGGCCACGCACGCCTGAGCGCGGGGGTAGGTTCGGCACCATGCGGATCGCCTTCGGAACCGACGACGAGAACGAGACGACCCGAGCCGTGCTCACCGAGCTCCGGGAACGCGGGGAGGTCGAGGTCGTCGAGACCGACTCCTGGCCCGACCTCGGCGCCGGCATCGGCCGGGCGGTCGTCGAGGGCCGCGCCGACGTCGGCGTGGTGATGTGCTGGACCGGGACCGGCACGGCGATCGCCGCCAACAAGGTCCCCGGCGTACGCGCCGCGCTCGCCTGGGAGCCCTGGATCGCCCGCAACGCGCGCCTGTGGAACGACGCCAACGTCTTGGCGATGAGCCTCAAGCGCCTCGCCCCCGACGTCGCGGTCGAGGTCACCCGAGCCTTCCTCGACGAGACCGATCCCGACCCCGAGGAAGCAGCCGCGATCAGGCGCCTCGACGAGCTGTGAGCGCGGGAGAGTCGACGCCGGCGCTCACCAGTTCACCTCATGGCACTGCCGGGTGGGGGCGGTCTCGGTCTGGAGGGTGGCGTGCTCGATCCGGTGCCGGCTGGCGAGCATGGCCTGCGCATCGGTCAGCACGGCTTGCGCATCGGTGCCGGGATCCAGGACGAGATGAGCGGTGGCGACATGCATCCCGGAGGTCAAGGTCCACACGTGCAGGTCATGAACGCCGTCCACGCCCGAGACGGCTTCGAGGTCGGCGACGACCTGGTCGACCTCCATGCCCTCAGGGACGTGCTGGCCGAGGACCGCCAGGACCTGACGGCCCAGGGCGACGGCGCGTACGGTGACGAAGACCCCGATCGCGACGGCCACGGCGGTGTCCCACAACGGCTGCCCGGTGGCCGCGACCAGCAGTCCGGCCACGATCACCCCGACGCTTCCGGCGGCATCCGCGACCACCTCGAAGTAGGCGCCCTTGAGATTGAGCGACTCGCTCGCCCCCGCGCGCAGGAGCAGCATCGAGACCAGGTTGATGGCCAGGCCGATCGCGCCGACCACGAGCATCGCCCCGGTCTGGACCTCGGATCCCTCCCCGATGCGGCCGATCGCCTCGAGCACGACATAGACCGCGACCCCGAGCATCACCAGGACCGTGAGCCCGGAGGCGAACACCTCGACCCGGTAGGAACCGTAGGTGCGGCGACCGGTGGTGTCGGCGCGGGTGGCGATCCGGGTGGCGACCAGCGCCGCACCCAGCGCGACGACGTCCGCCGTCATGTGCCCGGCGTCGGAGATCAGTGCCAGCGACCCCGACCACAGGCCCGCGACGAGCTCGACGACCAGGAACGCCGCCACCATGGCGAAGGTGACGGCCAGTCGCCACCGGTGCCTGCCGCCCGCGTGGCCCACCGCGGCGCCGTGACCATGTCCGTGACCGTGGCCCATCAGCAGCAGCCCTGCTCGGCGGAGTCGCGGCATGCCTCCGGATCGGTGACCAGGATCAGGTCGTGCAGGTCGGCCAGCGCATGCGCGAGGCGGCCGTCGGCGAGCTCGTAGCGGGTCCGCCTGCCCTCGGGGACGGCGACGACCAGGCCGCAGCCGCGCAGGCAGGCCAGGTGGTTCGACATCGACTGACGCGTCACGCCCAGCGACTCGGACAGCTCCGCCGGGTAGGCCGAACCCTCCCGCAGCTGCATCAGCACCCGGGCCCGGGTGGCATCTGAGAGGGCGTGCCCGAACCGGGCGAGAGCGTCCAGTGACGAGGTGGTGGCGGTGACCATGCCGCGACAGTACAGCGAAACCTGTATTCAGCAAACGCTGAACCATGAGAGAAGTGGTCAGTCGAGCTCTCGGTAGTTGCTGCGGAAGAAGAGCAGCGGCTCGGTGGCGGCGCCCTCCTCGAGGTCCAGGACGCGGCCCACGACGAGATAGTGGTCGCCCTCCTCGTGGACCGAGTGGACGGCGCAGTCGAGATACCCGACCGCCCCGGCCAGGTGTGGGTCGCCGTGATGCTCCGACGGGGTCCAGGAGATGTCGGCGTACTTGTCCGCGGCACGGGAGGCGAACTGGTTCGAGACGGCCTCCTGGCCGGCGGCGAGGATGTTGACCGAGAAGTGCCCGGCGCGACGGATCCGGGCCCAGGCCCGCGAGGACTTGGTCGGCGCGAAGAGGATCAGCGGCGGCCGCAGCGACACCGAGGAGAACGACTGGCAGGTCATCCCGACCGGGCCTTCCGCGGTCTGCGCAGCGATCACGGTGACCCCTGAGGCGAACCGGCCCAGCACCGTACGGAACCGGGCGTCCGCCTCCGCGTCGGCAGGGGTCTCCGGTGGAGACGGTGGCGCTTCGAAGTCGAAGCGACCGTGGAAGGACTCGATCAGCTCCGGATGCGGCCAGCTCTCGGCGGCATCGGGAGACATCCCATCAGGCACCTCTATACGCATACCCGATCACTGGCCTACGCCGAAGTCGTGACCCCAGTACGAGACGGCCGTGGACTCCCGGGCGACCCACTTCTGGTCGTCGACCTGCAGTCCCTCGGTGCCGAACTCGATGTCGAAACCACCCGGCGACTTCACATAGAAGGAGACCATCTCGTCGTTCATGTGCCGCCCGAGCGTCGCCGACAGCTTCGCGCCGTACTTCTTCACCCGCTCCAGCGCGCGGCCGACGTCGTCGAGCTTGTCGACCTCGAGCATGATGTGGACGCACTTGGAGTCGTTCGGGAACGGCAGGAACGCCAGCGAGTGGTGGCGCGGGTTGATCCCGAGGAAGCGCAGCCAGATCTTCGTGCCGGGCTCCTTGCCGGCGAACTCGCCGGGCATGCTCATCGAGTCGCGCAGCCGGAACCCGAGCGCGTCACGGTAGAACTCCAGCGCCTCGACGTCGTCGGAGACCGGGATCACCACATGGCCCATCCCCTGCTCGCCGGTGACGAAGGTGTGGCCGTAGGGCGAGACCGCGGGGCGTCGCTCATAGGTGATGCCGTGGAAGAGCTCGAAGACGTTGTCGAAGGGGTCGCGGAAGCGCAGCATCTCCTGGACCCGGCGCTCGGCGAGCTCCTCGGGGGTGCCCTCCTCCACCTCGACCCCGGACTTCTCCAGGTGCTCGCGGGCCTGCGCCAGCGCGGTGTGGTCGGCGACCTCCCAGCCGACGCAGCTGAGCTGGTCCACCTCGCCCGGCTCGATCACGAGTCGGGCCGAGACCTCGTCGATGCGGTAGTAGAGATGTTCTGGGTTGGGGCCCTTGGCCTCGATCAGCCCGAGGACCTTGCCGGCGAACGTACGCCACGCCTCCAGGTCGGTGCTGGTGACGCGTACGTAGCCCATGGACTTGATGTCGATCACTTCGTACGCTCCTTGTGCCTCTTCAGGCTGTGCCGTTTGAGAAACGTGACCGCGATCTCGCGGAACTCGTCGGCGGCCTCGATCTGTGCCCAGTGCCCACAGCGCGGGAAGACATGCAGCTGTGCCCTGGGGATCAGCTTCAGGGCGGGGAAGGCACCGTCGAGCGGGTTGACCCGGTCCTCACGGCCCCAGGTGAGCAGGGTGTGGTGCTTGAGCTGGTGCGCCTCGCGCCACAGCATGCCGTCCTCGGCGGTCTCGGGGTTGTAGAACGACCACCCCATCGACGCCATCGCCTCGCGCGCGCCGGGCGCGGTCGCGTCCGCGAACCGCTCCTCGACCAGCTCGTCGGTGACCAGCTTCTGGTTGACGACCATCGTCGAGATGAACGCCTTGAGCGCCTCCCGGGTCGGGTCGCTGGAGAAGTCCATCAGGCGTTGTACGCCCTCGGTGGGATCGGCATGGAAGAGGTTGAGCGAGAGCCCACCCGGCCCCATCAGCACCAGCCGCCCCACCCGGTCCGGGTAGGTCAGTGCGATCCGCATCGCCGTCCCGCCACCGAGCGAGTTGCCCAGCAGGTGCACCTTCTTCAGGCCCAGCTCGTCGAGGAGGGCGATCACCGCGTCGCCGGCGAAGCGGTAGTAGTTGCCCACCACCTCCGGCTTGTCGGAGGCGCCGAAGCCCGGCTGGTCGACCAGGATCGTGCGAAAGTCGGCCGCGAAGCCCTCCAGGGCCGAGCCGAAGTTGGACCACGACGAGGCCCCGGGACCCCCGCCGTGAAGCATCACCAGAGGCAGCCGATCATCCTCGGCGGTGCGCATCTCCTGGGGCGCCAGGTCGTAGTAGCGCAGCGAGATCTCCCCCGCCGCCTCGGTCTTGATCCGGACGTCGCGTGCGACGTCATCCTTCACGAGCACCATCTCAGTACATCCCCGGGTCGACCTTGTGCCCGAACTCGGAGGCGCCGTACATCTGCAGCGCCCGCTCGGGATCGTTGGCGGCGTGGACACGGCCCGCGTGGGCATCGCGCCAGGCCCGCTGGAGCGGGGTGCCGTTGGCCAGCGCCCGGCCGCCGGAGGCCTCGAAGAGCAGGTCGATCGCGTCGATCGCGCGCTGGGTGCCGAGCACCTGGTCGCGGCGGATCCGCAGCCGCTGGGTGATCGGGATCTTCTCGCCGCGGGCGACATAGGCCTGCTGCTCACGGATGTTGCCCATCAGCAGCGCCCAGGCGGCATCGATGTCGGAGGAGGCGGTCGCCACCCGCACGGCGGCGAAGGGGTCCAAGGAAGCCTTCTCGCCGTAGGAGGCGCGGACCCGGTTCTGCTGCATGGTCACGTGCTCTTCGTAGGCGCCGCGGGCCATGCCGATGATCGGGGTGGTGATCGTGGTCGTGAACAGCGAGTGGAACTGCAGCTTGTAGAGGTCACCGGTGTTGACCGCCTGCCCGGGACCCTTGCAGCGTCCGGTCTCGCCCATCGAGAGCGTGAAGGTCTCCGGGATGAAGACGTCCTCGACCACGATGTCGTTGGAGCCGGTGCCGGCCAGACCGACGACGTTCCAGACGTCGACGATCTCGTACCGCTCGCGCGGCACCAGGAACGTACGGAAGTCGACCACCTGGCCCTCGTCGTTGAAGACGAGGCCGCCGAGCAGGACCCAGGTGGCGTGGGCGCAGCCGGAGGAGAACGACCAGCGGCCGGAGAGCGTGAAGCCGCCCTCGGTGATCGCCGCCTTGCCCATCGGAGCGTAGGAGGAGGAGACCCGGGTGTCGGGGTCCTCGCCCCAGACCGCCTGCTGGGCCTCGTCGTCGAAGAGCGCGATCTGCCAGGGGTGCACGCCCAGGACGCTGGAGACCCAGCCCGTCGACCCGCACGCCGAGGCGATGTCGCGCACACAGGTGTAGAAGTCGACCGGGTCGGCCTCGAGACCGCCGAACCGGGCCGGCTGCAGCAGCTTGAAGAAGCCGACCTCCTCCAGCTCCTTGACGCTCGACTCGGGCACGACCCGGAGACGCTCGGTCTCCTCGGCGCGCTCCCTGATCGTGGGCAGCAGGTCCTGCACCCCGTCCTTGACGGTCTGTGCGTCCTTGTGGGGGCGCTGTGTCGGTTCGCTCACCGCTCTGCCTTCCTGCATGGTGTCCCAATGTCCTCGGACGGCGCGGTTCGTGCGCTGCCGATGGATCAATACTAGAACACGTTTCAGTTTTGTCGAGTCCCCGGGCGTGTTTCGTCGACTGTCGTCTATGGTAGAACGTGTTTCAGTTCTTAGATAGCGCCGCCTGATGGCACGAGGTTGAGGAGCACCATGGGACAGTCCGACGAGGAGACCTACGACGTCGTGGTCGTGGGCGCCGGAGGCGCCGGGATGACCGCCGCACTGGCGGCCGCGCACCGTCACGGGCTCGAGACCGTGGTCATCGAGAAGAGCGCGTACTTCGGTGGCTCGACGTCGCGCTCGGGTGGCGGGGTCTGGATCCCGCGCAACCATGCCCTCGAGGCGGCCGGGCAGAAGGACTCCCCCGAGGACGCCAGCCTCTACCTCGAGTCGATCGTCGGCGACGTCGTGCCTAGCGACCGGCGCGAGACGTTCCTCGACCGCGGCCCAGAGGTGCTCTCCTTCGTCTGCGAGAAGACACCGGTGCGGTTCAACTGGGTCCCCGACTACGCCGACTACCACCCCGAGGCCCCTGGCGGCCGCGGTGCCGGCCGCTCCGTCGAGCCGGTCCCCCTCGACGCGCGGGTGATCGGCTCCGAGCTCGATCGGCTGCATCCGCCCTATACGAAGTCGCCGGCCAACATGGTGGTCACCCAGGCCGACTTCCGCAAGATCAGCCTCGGCATGCGCACGATCAGGGGCCCGATCACGATGGTCAAGATCGCGGTCGCGCGGATCCTCTCCGGCCTGCTCGGCAAGAAGATGTACGCCATGGGCGCGGCGCTCGCTATCGGGCTGCGCAAGGGGCTCCTGGATGCCGGCGTCGAGGTCCGCTACGAGACCGAGCTGGTCGGCCTGGTCACCGAGGGCGGCCGGGTCGTCGGCGTCGAGGTACGCCACGGCGAGTCCGGTCCGACCACGGTGATCCGGGCGCGCCGCGGCGTGATCCTGGGCTCGGGTGGCTTCGAGCGCAACCTGGAGATGCGGGAGAAGTACCTGCCCGCCCCGACCTCGGTCGAATGGACCACCGGCGCCTTCTCCAACACCGGCGGCGGCATCCTGGCCGGGATCGCGGCGGGGGCCGACACCGACCTGATGGACGAGTCCTGGTGGGGGCCGACGATCCCGTTCCCCGGACGGCCGTGGTTCGCGCTCGCCGAGCGCAACCTGCCAGGCTCGATCATCGTCAACAGCGCGGGCAAGCGGTTCATGAACGAGGCACTCCCCTACGTCGAGGCGGTCCACGAGATCTATCGCGGTCAGGAGACGGGCATCTCGCATGTTCCGGCGTGGCTGGTCTTCGACCAGCGCTACCGCAACCGCTACATCTTCGCCGGTCTCGGGCCGGGCCAGCCGTTCCCGGGCCGTTGGCTCAAGAGCGGGGTCGTCGTGAAGGCATCTTCCGTCGAAGCGCTCGCGGAGAAGATCGAGGTGCCTGTCGACGGGCTCCGCGAGACCCTGGCCCGGTTCAACGGCTTCGCCGAGTCCGGCGTCGACGAGGACTTCCACCGCGGCGAGTCGACCTACGACAAGTACTACTCCGACCCCACCGTCAAGCCGAACTGCTCGCTCAACGTCATCGACCAGGCCCCGTTCTATGCGGTCAAGATGGCTCCCGGCGACCTCGGCACCAAGGGCGGTCTGGTCACCGACAAGCGCGCCCGCGTGCTGCGCCCCGACGGCTCCCCCATCGAGGGCCTGTACGCCGCCGGCAACGTCTCCTCCGCCGTCATGGGCCGCACCTACGCCGGCCCCGGCGCCACCATCGGTCCTGCCCTGGTCTTCGGCTATCTGGCTGCCGAGGACTGCGCCGTCTCGCTCGAGAAGCCCGAGGACAAGGAGCACAGCTGATGCCCATCGACCCGACCAAGGCCATCGGCGCGGAGCTGCCGTCCCAGTCGTTCTCGTGGAGCTCCTCCGACGTACTGCTCTACCACCTCGGCATCGGCGCCGGATCGCGTCCCGGTGACGCGACCGACCCGGCGTCCCTGCGCTACACGCTGGATTCCGACGCCCTGACGGTGCTGCCGTCCTTCGGGGTCGTGGCGCCGACCTTCCACGTCACCGAGCCGCCCTCGCTCGACCTGCCGGGCTGCGACATCGACCTCGCCTCGGTGCTCCACGGCTCCCAGGAGATCCACGTCGACGGCCCGATCCCGACGTCGGGAGAGGCCGTCGTCTCGACTCGCATCGTCGAGGTCTGGGACAAGGGCAAGGCCGCCGTCATCGTGCAGGAGGGTGTCGCCACGACCGCGTCCGGCGAGCCGCTGTGGACCGTCAGGAGCTCGATCTTCGTACGCGGCGAGGGCGGCTTCGGCGGTGAGCGCGGGCCGTCGACGTCGCTGCCGGTTCCCGACCGCGCGCCGGATGCCGTGGCTGCGTACGACGTCACCGAGCAGCAGGCGCTGCTCTACCGGCTGTGCGGCGACCGCAACCCGCTGCACGCCGACCCCGCCTTCGCCGCGAAGGCCGGCTTCCCGAAGCCGATCCTGCACGGGCTGTGCTCCTACGGGATCGTGCTGCGCGAGGCGACCGCGCTACTCCTCGACGGGGACGCCACCCGGGTCGCCGGGTTCGGTGCCCGGTTCGCCGGGATCGTCTTCCCCGGCGAGACGATCTCGATCGAGGCCTGGGACGAAACCGGGCAACAGGCCGGGAAGATCCTGATCAGAGCCACGATCTCGTCGGCAGACCCGGCCCGCGACGGCGCCCCGGTGCTCGCCGACTGCTACTTGGGGGTGCGATGAGCCGCGCGAGCTGTAACACGCTGTTCGTAGGACTACTCGCCCTATTAGAACGACCGGATAGTCCTACGAACGACGTGTTACACGGGAGGGCGGCAGCATGAGCGGAACGGCACTGCCCGACGTACTCTCCCCCGCCGACGTCGAGGAGCGCTTCGGGGGCTGGTCGGAGGAGACCGACGTGATCGTGGTCGGCTTCGGCGTGGCCGGCGGGGCCGCGGCGCTGGAGGCGGCCAGGGCGGGCGCCCGCACGATCCTCCTGGAGCGCGCGGCCGAGCCCGGTGGCACCTCGGCGATGGCCGGTGGCCACTTCTATCTCGGCGGTGGCACCGCGGTGCAGAAGGCGACAGGGATCGAGGACTCGGCCGAGGAGATGTTCAACTACATCCGCGCGGTCTCCAAGGAGCCCGAGGACGACAAGATCCGGGCCTACTGCGACGACTCGGTCGAGCACTTCGACTGGCTCGAGGCGCTCGGCTTCGAGTTCGAGCGCACCTTCTGGCCCGGCAAGGCCGTGATCCAGCCCGGCACCGAGGGGCTGATGTACACCGGCAACGAGAAGGTCCACCCCTTCCGGGACCTCGCCGTCCCGGCGCCCCGCGGCCACAAGGTGCCGGTCCCGGGCGACACCGGTGGCGCCAAGCTGGTCGTCGACCGGATGGCCGACCGCTTGGCCGAGACCAACGCCAAGATCCGCTACGAGACCGGTGCCACCAACCTGGTGATCGAGGACGGCCGGGTGGTCGGTCTGGCCTGGCGCAGGTTCGAGGAGCGTGGCGCGATCCGTGCCAAGGCGGTGATCCTCGCCGCCGGCGGCTTCGTCGGCAACGCCGACATGGTCGCCGAGCACACGCCTCGGCTCGGCGAGAAGCTCTTCCCGCTGGCCTCCACCTACGACGACGGCCTCGGGCTGCGCCTGGGCGCCTCGGCGGGCGGCCGCTGGCGGTTCATGGACGAGCCGTTCCAGACCGCGCCGTTCTACCCGCCCTCGGTCCTGCTCACCGGGATCATCGTCAACAAGCACGGCAAGCGGTTCGTGGCCGAGGACTCCTACCACGCGCGTACGGCCGCCTTCGTCATGGAGCAGCCGGACTCGGCCGCGTTCCTGATCGTCGACTCGGCGCACATCGAGCATCCGAAGATGCCGTTGTGCCCGTTCATCGACGGCTGGGAGACGGTCGAGGAGATGGCGGCCGGCCTGGGCGTACCTTTCGAGACCCTGAACGCGACCCTGACCTCCTACAACACCCACGCCGCCGGTGGCGAGGACCCGGAGCTCCACAAGGCGCCGGAGTGGACCGAGCCGCAGGACACCGGTCCGTGGGGCGCCTACGACCTCTCCCTCGGCAAGGCGATGTACGCCGGGTTCACCATGGGCGGCCTGGCGACCACCGTCGAAGGAGAGGTACGCCGCGAGGACGGCTCCGCGATCGCGGGCCTGTACGCCGCCGGCGCCTGCGCGGCCAACCTCGCCCAGGACGCCAAGGGCTACGCCTCCGGCATGCAGCTCGGCGACGGCTCGTACTTCGGGCGACGGGCCGGCCGGCATGCCGCCGCGCTGGAGTGACCGGCCTCACAGCATCGGCAGGGTCGGCGATCCCCGGTCGAAGACCCTGCCGGCGGCCAGCTAGTCTTTACAGAAGCTCACCAGGCGGAATGTTGCCATATCACATATCCATTCGGACATGAAGAGCTTCGGTAAAAATTGGGACCTTCGACCCTACGCGCGTTGTCGTCTCGGCTGGTTATGTATACGCGACGCCACGGGCATCGCCGTATCCGGTTCTCCCGACGCGTCCGCAGGCCATCGGTCCCCACTCGACGCCTGTCGCCGAACTAGCCGAAAGGAATCCCCATGTTCGACTTCCGGAGCCCGGCCGGCCTCATGGTCATCGCCGCCCTGGTCGTCATCGCGCTCGTCGTGGTCGGCGCCATCGCCGGCAACAGCCCCTCCTGATCTGACGCCGAGCTTCCTGACCAGGAAGCCGCAGGCCCCGGCTCGACGAGCCGGGGCCGCGCCCGTTGTCGAGCGGGTCAGCGGGTGAAGACAGCCACGGTCCGGGCAGGCACCGTGAAGGTGCCCGAACCCGACTCGAACCTGGCCCCCTTCACGACGTCGTCCGAGCCTTCGGCCTGGGTCGGGTGCAGCCGGTAGCCCGCACCCGCGGCGCCCGCTACCTTCTGCTGCTGCCTCGAGGTGGTCGCGTTGAAGACGACCACGAGGTCACCGAGGCGCATGGTGATGACGCCCGGCGTCTCGTCCTTCCCCGAGAGCGGGAACCCGAGCTTCTCCTGGACCTGGCCGGTGGTGGAGAGGTGGAAGGCCGGCTCGTCCGTACGGATCCTCAGCAGGTCCTGGTAGGCGGCCGAGGCACCGTCGATCTCCGAGCAGCCCGGCGCCGAGGTCGAGGCCAGCAGCGGCTGGGCGAAAGGCCACTTGTCCTGGTTGTCCGCAGCCGGTGGCAGACCGCGACCGAAGCCGTTGCCGGCGTCGCAGTCCCAGTGGATGGCGTTGAACCAGTCCCCGGAGTCGTAGGAGTTGCGGTCCAGCGACTTCGAGCGGAGCAGGTCGGTACCGGCCTGGGAGAGCGCCGGGCCCTGGGAGAGCGCGGCCGTCGCCATCGCGAGCACCTGCATGCGGGAGCGGTCCGCGGCGCTGGTCGAGGCGGGCAGCTTGAAGGCCAGCGCATCGTAGAGCGACTCGTTGTCGTGGGCGTCGGCGTAGGCGAGCGCGTCTCCGGGCTCGTCCGCGTAGCCGGCCGGCGAGCCGTTGTAGTCGACCTGTGAGCCCTTCACCTGGTTGCCCGCGGTGTCGGTGAACGAGTAGTCGGCGAGGTTGCCGGACAGTCCGACCTTGATCAGGTCCTGGTAGTGCAGCAGCCGCGCCCGCTGCTGCGCCTCGGTGCCGTTGGCGGTCGAGGTGTTGGGGTCGGTGTAGAGACCGCTCGCGAAGCCCTGGACTCCCGGGTCGGCGTCGAACGGGCCGCCGCCGCGTACGGCATCCCTGGCGCGGTCACTGAACGTGGCGATGCCGGTGCCCGCCATGTTCTTCTGGGTGGCCTGCACGAAGCGGGCGTCGTCGGCGATCTCGCCGAAGTTCCAGCCCTCGCCGTAGAGGATGATCTTCTTCCCGTCGACGCCGTCCTTCTCGAGCGTGAGGGTGTCGAGGGCCTCGCGGACGGCCAGGATGTTGGCCTTGGGGTGGTGTCCCATCAGGTCGAAGCGGAAGCCGTCGACCTTGTACTCCTTGGCCCAGGTGAGGATCGAGTCGACGACGAGCTTGCCCATCATCGCGTTCTCGGGTGCGGTGTTGGAGCAGCAGGTGGAGTTGGCGACCGAGCCGTCGGCGAGGAGCCGCTGGTAGTAGCCGGGCACGATCTTGTCGAGCACGGACGTCTTCGCCTGGCCGCTGCTGGTGGTGTGGTTGTAGACCACGTCCATGACGACGCGCAGTCCGTCCTCGTTGAGCGACTTCACCATCTGCCTGAACTCGACCGTCCGGTCGGTGCCGTCCGGATCGGTGGCGTAGGAGCCCTCCGGAACGGTGTAGTGGTAGGGGTCGTAGCCCCAGTTGTACGCATCCTTGGCCGCTGCCGCGGCGACACAGTCCTGCTGCTCCTCGCTGTCCGGCGCGTAGGAAGCGAGGTCGCAGTCGGGCGTGGTCTGGTCGCTCGTCCTCTCCGGGATCGTGGCGATGTCGAAGGCCGGCAGCAGGTGGACGTACGACGTGCCGGCCTCGGCCAGCTCGCGCAGGTGCCTCACCCCGTCGCTGTCCTCGTCGGCGAAGGCGAGGTAGCCGCCCCGGTGCTCGCTGGTCTCGTCCTCGACGGAGAAGTCGCGAATGTGGAGCTCCTGGATCTGGGCGTCCTTCATCGCCACGGCCTTCGGCTTCCTCAGGGTCGACCAGCCGTTGGGGGCGAGCGACCTGTCGCCGAGGTCGACGACGAGGCTGCGCTCGGAGTCCGCAGTGAGCGCGACCGAGTAGGGGTCGGTGACCTTGTTGGTGACGAGCTTCTGCACGCTCGGCGCCCACACGGTCACGGCGTAGCGGTACTCCTTGCCGCGCCAGGCCGCGGCGGAGCCGGTCACCGACCAGACGCCGCTGACGTCGTCACGGCGCATCGGAACCCTCTTGGCGCCGAGCTGGAGCGAGACCTCCTGGGCGGTCGGTGCCCAGACGGACAGGGTGACCCTGCCGCCCTTGAACACCGGCCCGAGGGACGCCTTCTCCGCCTTCGTGGCGTAGAGGTCGTCGAGGATGCCCTGCGTCTGGACACCAGTGCCCGTGACCAGGGCACCGTTGCCGATGCGCTGGGTGAGCACGACCTGGCCGGCGAGCGCCTCCCGGATCCGGTCGCGGTCACGGGTGTCGACGGTGAAGGCGGCGTAGTCCTTCAGGTGCGGGAAACGCGCCTTCTGCTCCTCGCTCAGCGTCGCGGCCTGGAGCCGCAGCCAGCGGCCCTCGCTGCTGAGCGCGCCGCCCTCGACGGTGATGCCGCCGTCGCGGTCGTAGACCAGCTGCGTCGACAGCGCCGAGCCGCTCGCCATCTCCTTCGGCAGCACGACCGTCTCCCGGTCGATCCACTGTGCCTGCGCCTTGGACAGGTCGAGCTCGGGTGCCGAGCCGACCGACGGCAGCAGGTAGCCGGTGTCGCCGGAGTTGAGCCACACCTCGTGGCCGTACGTGGTCAGGTCGAGCGAGCGGTCGTTCGGGATGTCCTTCTCGTCGCCCTTGTGGACGATGTAGTTGAGCGAGGTGGCGCCGTCGACCAGCGCGACCTCGAAGGTGACGCCGTAGGCGTCCTTGCCGGTGGGCTGCAGCGGCTTGGACCAATCGGTCGGGCTGGCGGCGCCGGTCCAGGTGTGCAGGCCCCAGCCGTCGTAGTCGCCGTCGGCGCGGTGCAGATGGATGACCGCCTTGGACGTGTCGGGCGCCGGGTAGACGCCGTCTGGCCTGGTGGTCTGCTGGCCCTCGCTGCCGGTCTCGACCCAGACCTCGCCGGTCTCGGCGAGATCGATCGTCCGCGCGCCGCCGTCGGCGGTGCCGTCCTTCTCGACCGTGTACGTCACCGAGGACGCGCCCTCGGGAAGCTTCACCCAGGCGAAGGCGCCGTAGGCGTCGCGGCCGCTGAACTCACCGCTCTGGTGTCCGGCCCGCAGGGTCCAGCCGGTGTAGTCGCCGTCGGCGCGGCGGTAGTGCACGACCGCGTAGTCACGGTCGACGGCACTCGGGTTCTCCGCCTGCGGAGCCGCTCCGGCCGTCGTCCGGGCGAGGTCGCTCGCGGTACGGCCGTCGCGGTCGACGACCACGGCCTTGTAGCGCAGAGCGGTGCCTTCGGTGACGTTCGCGGGGACGTACTGGGTGATCTTGTGGGGCGCATGATCGACGGAACCGAGGGTGCGCCACTTTCCGTTGCCGATCTGGGCGGCGAAGACGACACGAGCGCCGGTGGTCTCCCCCGGGTCGGCGGAGAGAGTGACCGTGCCGGTGGCGCCGGGGTCCGGAGCGGTCAGCGACAGGGTGGGCTTCGCGGCGGCCTCCGGGAGCTTCGCGTCGGCGCGCAGGACGACCGATGAGAGCGCCGGGACGCTCACCTCGATCGTGTCGTCGGCCGCGGCCTCGGTGGCATCGCCGCCGTAGACCGTCTCGAAGGCGGCCGACTCCACGGGCAGGGTGACGGTCTTCGCCTCGGTGGCGTTGTTGACCGCGACCACGTACTCCCGGTCCTCTCCGGTGCGCGAGAACGCGTAGACGGAGTCCTTGGCGTAGAGCTCGTGCTGGGTGCCGTCGGTCAGCGCCGGGTGGTCCTTGCGGAGCTTCGCCAGCGCGGCGATCGCGGTGTAGACCGGATGGGTGGTGTCGTACGCGTCGTCGGCATGCGTGCAGTCGGTGCCGATCTGGTCGTCGTCGAGGTAGTCGGCGACCTTCGAGCCGAACAGCGTCTGGCGGGCGTCCTTGTCGCCCCCGGCGCCGGTGAAGCCCTGCTCGTCGCCGTAGTAGACGACCGGGTTGCCGCGGGAGAGGAACATCAGCTCGTTGGCGAGCCGGGTGCGCTGGACGAGCTCGGCGTCGGTCGCGCCGGGGTGGTCGGCCGCGAGGAAGGTGCCGATCCGGCCCATGTCGTGGTTGCCGAGGAAGGTGACCTGCTCGTAGGCGTTGGCCTTGTCGGTGGCGTACTTGTAGTCGTCGGCGAAGACCTTCGCGAGCCGGTCGGCGGGAGCGTCCAGCGAGGCGTAGGCGCGGGCAGCGTCCTGGAACGGGAAGTCCAGGGTGGCGTCGAGACGGCCGCGGGTGACGTACGGCGAGGTGACGTCGCTGTCGGCGGAGTAGACCTCGCCGAACATGAAGAAGTCCTCTCGCCCCTGCTTGGCGGCGTACGCGTCCAGGGCGGTCGCCCACTCGGTCCAGAAGTCCAGGTCGACGTGCTTGACGGTGTCGATGCGGAAACCGTCGATGTCGAAGTCGCGGACCCACCTCTGGTAGATCTTCGTCATCCCCTCGACGACCTCGGGACGCTCGGTCCACAGGTCGTCCAGGCCGCTGAAGTCGCCGTACGTGGTCGACTCGCCCTCCCAGGTCGAGTCGCCGCGGTTGTGGTAGAGCGTCGGGTCGTTGAGCCAGGACGGCACCATCTCGCCGGTGTTGGCCGGGGTGTATGGGAACGAGTCCTCGTCCACCTTCGCGCTGTCCGAGGACGGCTCGGCGTCGTCGAACGGACGGCCCTCGGTGTCGAGGTACGGGAAGGCGCCCTTGGGGCGGTAGCCGTACATCTTCTCCGCGTAGTCGACGGTGTCGGCGGTGTGGTTGGTGATGACGTCGAAGAAGACCTTCATGCCCTTCGCGTGGGCCGCGTCGACGAGGGTCTCGAGGTCCTCGTTGGTGCCGAAGTGGGGGTCGACCTGGGTGAAGTCGGTGATCCAGTAGCCGTGGTAGCCGGCCGAGGCGTTCGCGCCCTCTCCCTGGACGGGCTTGTTCTTGAAGATCGGCGCCATCCAGATCGCGGTGGTGCCGAGGCCCTTGATGTAGTCGAGCCGCTCGGTGAGGCCCTGGAGGTCGCCGCCCTGGTAGAAGCCCTTGTCGCCTCTGTCGAACCCGGTCTCGGTACGGCTGCCGGTCAGGCCGCCTTTGTCGTTGCCGGTCTCGCCGTTGGCGAACCGGTCGGGCAGCACGAAGTAGAACTGCTCCTTCGTCGCCTCGTGACGGGCCGGCTCGGCGGCCAGCTTGGCGTCCGACGGCGGCTTCGGGGCCGCGGCGGTCGCCGACTCCGACGTGGCCGTCTGCAGCACCGTGGCGAGCAGTGCGGTCGCGAGCACGGTCGCTGCGGTCCGGGGCGCGCCGTGTGCGCCACTTCTTCGATTCACCTTTGAGGGCCTCTCTGGAATGTGCGGGGGCATGCGGTGGAGACCGACCGTCCGGCGCCCATGGGGGTCGGCGCCGGACGGTCGACCGAGGGGATGTCAGCCGCAGGTCGTCGCGCCGACGTGCAGCGCGAGGGCGGTGTTGGCGCCGAGGGTGGCGGTGAACTGGCCGGAGCCGTTCACGGCAACGCTCTTGCCGCTCTGGACGTCGCAGTAGGTGCCCGCTGCCAGCGACGTCTGGAAGGTGCGGGTCAGCGACGAGGACTCGTGGTTGATCGCGACGTACGCCTTGCTGCCTCGCCCGAAGGCGATGGCGTCGGCGCCGTTGTCCCACCAGTTGGTGACGGCCTGGCCGCGGGCGGTGTTGCGGAAGGCGACCATCTTCTTGATCTCGGGCCAGGCGTGCTGGCACTTCCAGCCGTCCTGCCAGCAGGCGTTGACGGCGCCGGCGTTGGGCGGGCCGGCGTCCTTGTCGCTCCACTCGTAGCCGGAGTGGATGTCGGGCGAGCCGTAGGGCCAGGCCAGCATGAAGACGTTGGCCAGGGTGTAGTTGGCGCCGTCCTTGTAGTTGAGGGTGTCGCCGCCGCGCTCGGTGTCGTGGTTGTCGACGAAGACGGCCGAGCTGCCCGAGGACATGTAGCCCCAGCCCTCGCCGTAGTTCTTCAGGTAGGCGAGGTTCTCGTTGTTGAAGACCCGCTTCAGGTCGCGGGCGTAGCGGAACTCCTGGACGTCGCCGTTGCCGAGGTACTCGCTGGGCGAGACCGCCTCCCCCGCGCCGAAGATGGCCTCCTGCTTCCAGTAGACGTTCGGGTTGCTGAGGCGGGACTTGATGTTGGCCAGGTCGGAGGCGGCCATGTGCTTGGCGGCGTCGATCCGGAAGCCGTCGACGCCGAGCGAGAGCAGGTCGTTGAGGTAGCCGGCGATCTTGCCGCGTACGTAGTCCTCGCCGGTGTCTAGATCGGCGAGGCCGACCAGCTCGCACTCCTGGACGTTGGTGCGGTCCTGGTAGTTGCTGATCGTGGCCGTGCAGTTGTCCAGGTCGTAGCTCGAGTAGAGACCGGGGTAGGCGTACTTGCTGTACGACGAGCCGCCGGTGCCGGTCCCGGAGCCCGCGGACATGTGGTTGATGACGGCGTCGGCGACGACCTTCACGCCGGCGGCGTGACAGGTGTCGATCATGTTCTTGAAGGCGGCGCGGTCGCCCAGGCGGCCGGCGATCTTGTAGCTGACGGGCTGGTAGGACGTCCACCATTGCGAGCCCTGGATGTGCTCCTGGGGCGGGGAGACCTGGACGTAGCCGTATCCGGCCGGGCCCAGGGTGCTGGTGCATTCGCGGGCCACCGAGGCGAAGTTCCATTCGAACATCACCGCGGTGACGTCCTTGTCTCCCGGTGGCGCGGCCTGTGCTGGGGCCGAGACCGGGATCGTGAGCGCGACAGCAGCTCCCGCCGAGAGGGCAAGTGCGGCAGCCATGGACTTTCGGGCCATGGATCCTCCTAGGTCGAAGGCAACGCGCCGTGTCCGGATGGGGGTGGTGAGGTGACACAGCGCGGCTGAATCTTGCTGCAAGATCTTGCAGGCCGACCGTATGAGTGATGCCGGTCACACGTCAACCCCTGCGGGGAGACAACTCAAAGAAGCAGCGCCAGGCGGAGCCGGGAAACTGCAAGAGTTTGCGCAAGTTTCAACAGCACAGCACCAGCCCGCGCAGAAGCGCCGCGCTGGCTCCTGGAGCGGACGCGATGGTTGCCGTCGACGTCAACCCGTCTTCGTAGCCGGCGAGAACGGTGACCTGAGCTCCGCCGCCGGGCGTTGCGCGGTGGAGGCTGCCGCGAGGAACTTCTCCAGGCCAGAAAAGCTGGTTGCCACCTCGGTTCCCCGGACGGGAGGGTCACTCGGCCGCGGGCTGCCACTCACCTTCGAGTAGTGAGAACGAGGCACTGTCACGCCAGGCTCCATTGGTGTGTACATGGTCGCGGATCGTGCCCTCGCGCCGGAAGCCGAGCGACTCGACCAGCCGCATGCTGGCGGTGTTCTGCGGGCCGATGTTGGCCGTAAGTCGGTGCAGGCCGAGGTCTCCGAATCCGAACTCGATCATCCGCGACACCGCCGCTCGGGCGATGCCGCGGCCCTGCCACTCGGGTCGCAATGCGTAGCCCAAGTCGGCGGCCTTGACTCCTCCTAGGCCGAGACGGACGAACCCGATGACAACCTCGGGCGAAGCCGACTCGGTGATGGCGAGGTAGTACTCGCAACGCGGAGTGTCGAGCTGTCGCTCGAGGATCCCATCGAGCATGGACTGCGCCTCATCTCGGTCACGAGATGCGAAACTGAGCCAGTGCGTGACCCGGTCATCTCCGACAATCGCAAGTACGCCGTCGGTGTCGCCCGCCTCAAAGTCCCGCAGCATTAGCGAGCCCGCAGTCAGCTTGAGTGGCTGTGACGGCGTACGTCCTGTCATGGACGCATCGTCAGCGGTCGAGCGACGAACGCATCTATCTGGCCTCGTAGCTCGTCGGTGGCTTTGCCATCGGAAGCCGCATCAACCGCATCTCCGACTCGTTGGACGCTCTTGACGACGCCTCCGATCCGCAGGTCCCGTGGAAGTTCGAGCACGGGCGCGATTGACTCGGCTGCCCCTTCCACCTCGCCGTTGGCGATCCGGATGATCGCTTGGTCGCATCGTGCTCCGGCTGCGTCGCCGAAGGCCCAGGTGTCTCGTGTGTCGTCTGCGTACGCGTCGACTGCTTCTTGTGCGGCACCAACGCTTTCAGGATGGTTGGGTAGCCAGCTCAAGGCGTCAGCGGCGTAATAGGCGGCCCGTGCGTCGGTGAAGGTGAGGATGCCGCCGAGTCCATCGAGATCGGTGGGTTCCATGCTCTCGGCGATCTCATCGGCACGGTGGATGCTCTGGGTCGCCTGCTCCTCATTGCCGAGGCGGGCCCAGGCTCGTGCGCCTGACGACTCCAGCCACAGCGTGGCGCTGTTCACCGCGTTCGTCGCTAAACCTCGCTCTACGTAGCGCAGCGACTCCTGAGACCGACCGTCCCAGTAAGCGATCAGGGCCATCAGCCCGTTCAGCCACGCCGCAACGGTGGTGTTCCCGGCCTGCTCAGCGAGGATCAATGCCGTGCGGGCCTGAGTGACGGCGGCTCGCGGGTCACCGAGATCATGGGACGCTTTGGCAAGGATCCCACCCGTGACGGCGCCGATGCTGAAGAGCTGGGCGGCGTCGCCCGGTCGGCGGGGGCTCAGGATCGCCTGGTGAACGGCGTCCTGGAGCGTGACCAGCGGGTTGATCAACTCGGGAAGAGCCTGCACTGGGTAAGCCCGCGCGAGGTCGCGCAACTCTTCTTCGAGCAAGGAGTAATCGTCGATGCCGGGCATGTTGAGTGCTAGGTGGCGGGCCTTCTCGGCAGCCATGGTGAGAGCCTCCTGGTAGCTGGGTCGTCCGGCCGGCACGGTTGCGGCTGGATCGTGGGGTCCGAGAAGGGCCACGACCGGATGGCCAAAAGCGCTCTCCAAGGCCCGCGCGATCGCTGGCGTCGGCTGAACGTCGCCGAGCGCGCGGGTGCCAAGTCGCCGCGCGTGATCCTCGGAAAGCGTTACAGACCGACCACCGGCCGTCGCCGAGGCACGTTCAACCGAACGGGCGACATCACGCCAGGTCAGACCGCGCTCGATCTTGATTGCCTCGAGCGTCGTACGAGGTGCAGCTGATGTCATCTGGTCGTCCTCCTGTTCACACCTTGCCCGAGCAAACGGCCCGGCGTCAGTGGCTCCAGCCCGAATGTCGGTCGATGTCCGCCGATATCGGTCGATGTCTGCCGGGTGTTCGTGGAGATGTCGGTCCCGTTCCCTCAACGCTGGATATCGGCGAAGAGCGCCAGCGACCTGTGAGACGCCACGAGCATACGTGGCCGCGGTTGCCACCAACCGGAGGAAATCGAATGAGATCTCGGCGTGCGGCCCCCGGACGTCCGCGGCATGTCCCCAACACCAGCGCCGTAGCGCCACGCGACCAGGTACTCAATGCAGCGGCGGAACTGTTCGTCACTCGGGGCTTCGCGGCTACCTCGACCCGGGAGATAGCTGAGCGGGTCGGCATTCGGCAAGCGAGCTTGTATTACCACTTCGCCGGAAAGGACGAGATCCTCGCCGAACTCTTGCAGCGCTCCGTTCGTCCCACGGTGGACAAGATCGAGAAGATCGAGGCGCTAGTACCGCCGGAGACCCACGCGACCGCGCTCTATCTCCTCGCGTTGATCGACATCCGGACTCTGGCCGATGCGCCCCACAACGTCGGCATCCTCTATGCCCAGTCTGATGTGACCAACAGTGAGGTCTACGCCGAGTTCCAGCACACCCGCCGCGAACTGGTTGACGCCTATGGCCGCATCGGACTCCAGGCCGCCTCAGTTGACGTGACCGCTGACATCGACGCCCCAGAGCTGGGCGAGATGTTGATGCACTCGATCGAGGTCGTCACCGGCATCCGCAGCGACGGGACGGCAATGACCCCACAGCGAGCGAATCGCATCGCATCAGCGGTGCTGAGGACGTGCGACGTATCTAACGAGACCATCGCCGCCGCGGCCTCGGCAGCATTCGAACTCCTTGCTGAGTTTCACCACGAAACCGCCAGCCCCATGGCGGAGAGCACCCTCTAGATCTCCTCGCCGGCCCGCTGCCTCAACTGACTGTTGCGGCGGGTTGGCGAGGCCAGCACAGTCGAAACTCAACCCTGCGAGGAGCACCCAATGATCGAGATCATCGAGGATGTCCGCCCGGCCGCGAAGAGCCGTCTCGGGTTCGTGTGGCTGGAGATCACCGGCCGCTGCCAACTCGAGTGCGTCCACTGTTACGCCGAGTCTGGGCCGGGCGGGACCCACGGCACCATGACCGTCACCGACTGGGAACGGATCATCGACGAATGCGTGGACCTCGACGTTTCCATGGTGCAGTTCATCGGCGGCGAGCCAACCCTTCACCCTGACCTGCCAGCTCTCGTCGGGTACGCCCTCGCGCGTGGCCTGGAGGTGGAGGTGTTCACCAACCTGGTCCACGTCTCCCCAGCGATGTGGGACACGTTGGATCAGCCGGGCGTACGTCTCGCCTGCTCCTGGTATTCCACCGACCCTGCCCAGCACCTGCAGATCGTGCGTCGCAACACGCACCCTCGCACCAAGGCCAACCTCGTCGAGGCGACCCGGCGGGGCATCCCGGTGCGCGTCGGCATCATCGGGATGCTCGACTGCCAGGACCTCGATGCCGCATCCGCCGAACTCGCCGCGCTCGGTGTGACCGATGTCGGCGTCGACCACCTGCGGCAGGTGGGCCGGGGCACCCGCGACCAGGAGGCCTCCATGGCGCAGCTGTGCGGCAACTGCGGCGACGGAGTGATCGCCGTCGGCCCCGACGGCGCGGTGTGGCCGTGCGTGTTCTCCCGTTGGACGCCCGTCGGGAACGTTCAGGACGCCACCTTGGCCGACATCCTGGTCGGGCAGCCCATGCAGGACATCGGCGCGAAGCTCGCAGAAGAGTTCTCACCACGCGAGATGCCGTGCGTACCGAAGATGTGCAATCCGCAGTGCGGCCCGTCCTGCTCTCCAGCCTGCCGCCCCGCCAACAACTGTCGGCCCGTCGGTGCCTGTGTCCCCGGGTACCGCTGAGGCATAGGACACTGGGTTCATGCTCGCGACCCGCGCTTACGTCCCCGACCACAAGCTCCCCGCCGGTGACCCCGGCCGGTGGCCATGGCCGTACGACGTCCCGGGTGTCGCCCAGCTCGCCCGGGAGGGCATGACGTTCTCCAAGCCGATCACCTTCCTTGTGGGGGAGAACGGCTCTGGGAAGTCGACTCTGGTGGAGGCCTTCGCCGAGGCATGGGGGCTGGACGCGCACGGTGGCCGCGCGGGACGCAAGTACGTCAACGACCGCCCCAAGACCCCGCTCGGCGAGGCGCTCGACTTCGACACCACCATCGCCGGCGGCGCACACCGATCCGGGACCCGCACGAGACGCCGCGGCTACTTTCTGCGCGCCGAGACCGCGTTCGGGTTCATGAACGCCGTCTCAGGGATGCGCGGCTACTGGGACGAGGACACCTCCGAGATGTCGCACGGCGAGGGGTTCCTCACTGTGTTCGACAACATGTTCACCGACCCCGGGTTCTATCTGATGGACGAGCCCGAGGCCGCACTGTCGTTCACCTCCAGCGTGGAGCTGGTCGCTCGGATACACGAACTCGGCGCCACCGGGGCGCAAGTCATCTGCGCGACCCACTCACCCGTCCTGGCCGCAACGCCCGGCGCCGACATCATCGAGGTGGGAGAGCACGGGTTCCGCCATGTCGAGTGGGACGAGCTCGACCTGGTGTTCCACTGGCGCCGCTACCTGACCGACCCGCGCGCCTATCTACGTCACGTCATCGACGAGGAGACCACCCACCGGTGAGCACAACCCTCAGCCCTGCCGATCAAGCCCACCGACGGCAGCTCACCGAGGAGCACTTGGATTCCGCGAGCAGACTCGGCTGCGTCCTGGATCAAGGACGGCAGTGGGGCTGGTACGACCGTTCCGTCTCCGGCCGGGCGACCCGCGCCGAGCAAGAGGTGTGGATTCGCACCGTCACCGAGCAAGCCCAGTGGGTCGACATGCTGTTCTGGACCGGCAATCTCGAGGCCAACAAGATCGTCGGCGTCCCCAAGCCGATCGTCCTCGCCTCCTCCGAGACCCGCGACGAGGACCGCCGGTTCCGTACCGAGGTGATGACGCTGGTCGACCAGGCCCCCGCCTCGCCGATTCCTGCAGCGACGACACCTCCTGCCGTCGACGACGCATGGCTGGACCAACTGCGTACATCACTCGAGGCGCTCGCGGCCGCGTCGACGACGCGGGAGGCAAAGATCCAGGACGACGTCACTCAGCAACTGCGTGAGTACTTCGGCGACCGCATCGACCCCCAGGTCGAGCGTTGGGTGACCTCCCACGGCGACCTGCACTGGGCCAATGTCACCGCCCCCAGCCTCGTCATCCTCGACTGGGAACAGTGGGGCCTGGCGCCGCATGGCTACGACATCGCCACCCTGTACTGCCACAGCCTCCTCGTGCCCGAAACCGCGGCGACGATCCGGCACCGTTTCACCCGCATGCTCGACTCACCCGACGGGCGTCGCTCACAGCTCCTCGCGATCGCCCGCATGCTCAGCCGCACCCGTATGGGCGACTACACCGACCTGGTCGTCCCGCTCCACCGGCTTGCCGACGAGATCCTCGGCCGCTGATTCCTACCGCTACGCCCACATCAACGTTGCAGCACCAGTCCGCTCGTTGGTACGCCCGTGCCCGCGGTGACGAGCACATGGGCTGCGCCGGCGACCTGGTTCACGGAGGTGCCGCGCACCTGCCGTACGCCCTCGGCGATGCCGTTCATACCGTGCAGGTACGCCTCGCCGAGCTGGCCACCATGGGTGTTCACGGGCAGCCGACCACCGAGCTCGATGGCCCCGTCGCGTACGAAGTCCTTGGCCTCTCCCCTGCCGCAGAAGCCGAGCTCCTCCAGCTGCATGAGTACGTAGGGGGTGAAGTGGTCGTAGAGGACGGCGGTGTCGATGTCGGCCGGAGCGAGACCGGACTGGCGCCACAGATCCCTGGCGACGACGCCCATCTCGGGGATGCCGATCTCGTCGCGGTAGTAGGAGGTCATCACGTACTGGTCGGCGGCGCTGCCCTGGGCGGCCGCGGCGATGGTGACCGGCGGATTCGGCAGGTCGCGGGCCCGCTCGGGGCTGGTGACGACGATCGCGACGGCGCCGTCGGACTCCTGGCAGCAGTCGAGGAGGTGCAGAGGGTCCGCGATCATCCGGGAGGCCTGGTGGTCCTGGAGGGTGATCGGCTTCTCATAGAAGAACGCGGCGGGGTTGGTCGCGGCGTGGCGCCGGTCGGCGACCGCCACGGCACCGAAGTCTTCGCTGGTCACGCCGTAGTCGTGCATGTAGCGGCGCGCCTGCATGGCGACCGTCGCCGCAGGGGTCGAGAGACCGAGCGGGTAGGTCCAGGCGTTGTCGATGCCGTTGGTGTTGACCTGCTGCGCGGCCCACGGCTGCACCTGCCCGAAGCGCTGCCCCGAGCGCTCGTTGAAGCCGCGGTAGGCGACCACCACATCGGCGACACCTGTCGCGACCGCCATCGCGGCCTGCTGGATCGTCGCGCAGGCCGCGCCGCCGCCGTAGTTGATCCGCGAGAAGAACCTCAGGTCACCGATCCCGAGCTCGCGGGCCAGCGCGATCTCGGCACTGGTGTCCATGGTGAACGTGGTCAGCCCGTCGACGTCCGCCGGGGCGAGTCCGGCGTCGTTCAGGGCGGCTCTGGTCGCCTCGACGGAGAGCTGGAGCTCGGACCTTCCTGACTCCTTGGAGAACTCCGTCGCACCGATACCGACGATCGCCGCCTTCCCGCTCAGGCTCATGCCGCGACCCTGACCGTTCCGGTCACGTGCGCACCGAGCGACACCGCGCCGGTGACAGTGATCGTGGCGATCCCGTCGGTGACCTCGGTGACCTCGCCGGAGAACGACAGCGTGTCGTAGGGGTAGGCCGGGGCGCCCAGCCGGATCGCGATGCCCTTGATCTGCACGTCGGTCCCTGCCCAGTCGGTGACGTAGCGCTCGCACAGCGCCGTCGAGGTCAGGATGTTCATGAAGATGTCCTTCGAGCCGGCCGCCTGGGCACGGTCGCGGTCGTGGTGAACGTCTTGGAAGTCCCGCGTCGCGATCGCCGTCGAGACGACCAGCGTCGGGGTGATCGCGAGCTCCCAGACGGGAATCTTCTCTCCGGTACGCACCTTCATGGCCTCCTCCAGATCGGGAGCGTCAGCTCCTCGTCGCGATGTCCTGAGCCTGTCGAAGGGATCACGTTCCAGTCGATGACGAGCCGTTCGCCGATCTGTAGAGCGTCCTCGCCCTCGGATGGCACGCCGGTCACCTCCGCCACGATGCGTACGCCCTCGGGCAGGTCGAGCAGCGCCACCACCAGCGGGAGCTTCTTGCCGGGCAGCTTGGGCGCGTGGATCACGGTGAACGAGTAGACCGTCCCCTCGCCGCTCGCGACGACGTGACCGCGGTCGTAGGCGTCGCAGTCGAGGCATGCCGGACCCGGCGGGTGCCGCAGGGCGCCGCAGGCGTTGCAGCTCTGGATCCGGAGCTCCTGCTTGGCGGTGCCTTCGAAGAAGTACGCGTTGTCCCGGCCGATCACCGGGCGCACCGGGCCGCTCATGGCTTGGCCTTGGGGACGAACTTGAGGACGCGGAACAGCATCGTCGCGACCCGCTCCTCGCCTACGTACCAGGTGCTTCGCGACGTCACGAAGTAGCCGATGCCCATCCCGGTCTGCTTGGGGCCGACGACGGAGTCGAGCGCGGTGGTGACCCGGACCTGCTCGCCGACGCGGAGGTAGCGGTCGTAGCTCTGCTCGGAGTTGGTGCCGAGGACGCCGTTGAAGCCGGCGTCGGTGAGCACGTTCATCATCGCGTGCAGCGGGTCGCGGTCGGGGTGGCGACCGCCCTGACCGTACATCGTCCACACCTGCGCCATCGACGGCGGCGCCTCGCCCTGGTGGAACCGCTCGGACTCCAGGCCCATCGCCTCGAGCCAGTTGTTGACCGTGGGCTGGTTGACCAGGTCGCGGGCGTCGCGCTCGGCGGCCTCGCCCCACGCCTTGACCTCCTCGGCGGCGGCCATGATCTTCTCGTGGACGGCCTCGTCCACCAGGCTGTGCCCATCTCGGGGCGTCGCGCTCATCGCGGCACCCTCGGCATCCCGAGACCGAACATCGCGATCAGCTCGCGCTGTACCTCCTGGACGCCGCCACCGAAGGTGAGCACGAGATTCCGCTTCGCCTGGGCGTCGAGATAGTCGAGCAGGCTCTTGGTGACGGGATCCCCGGGATCGCCATGGCGATGCACGAGTGCGATCAGGTCGGCGAGCAGGTGCTGGACCTGGTCGGCGGCGAAGACCTTCGACGAGGACGCGTCGGCGACCTCGATGTCCCCGGCCTCCGCGGCCTTGGCTACCTCCCAGTTGAGCAGCTCGTTGACCCGGAAGACGGCGGTGGTCTTCCCGATCAGCGCGCGTACGTCCGGGCTGTCGGCGACACCCTGCGCCACGGCCCAGCGGAGGACCCGGTCGCGCAGGCCCTCGATCCGGCCAGCGGGGCCGAGCATGACGCGCTCGTGGTTGAGCTGGGTCGTGATCAGCTTCCAGCCCTTGTTCTCCTCCCCCACCAGCATGTCGGCCGGGACGCGGATGTCGTTGAAGTAGGTCGCGTTGACGTGGTGGGAGCCGTCGGCGGTGATGATCGGGGTCCAGGAGAAGCCCGGGTCGGTGGTGTCGACGATGAGGATCGAGATGCCCTTGTGCTTGGGAGCGTCCGGGTCGGTGCGTACGGCCAACCAGATGTAGTCGGCGGCGTGGCCGCCGGTGGTCCACAGCTTCTGGCCGTTGACGACGTAGTGGTCGCCGTCCCGCCTGGCCGTGGTGCGCAGCGAGGCCAGATCGGTGCCCGCCTCGGGCTCGGAGTAGCCGATCGCGAAGTGAACCTCACCGGCGAGGATCCGGTTGAGGAACATCTCCTTCTGCTTGTCGGTGCCGTAGCGGATCAGCGTCGGGCCGACCGTCTGCAGGGTCACCGCCGGCAGGTGCACGTCGGCGTACTGCGCCTCGTTGGCGAAGATCGTCTGCTCGACCTCACCGAGGCCGTGGCCGCCGTACTCCTTGGGCCAGCCGACGCCCATCCAGCCGTCGTCGCCGAGCTGTTTGATAAGCTTCTGGTAGGTCGGGCCGTGTCGGTCCCACGATCCCTCAGGGCCGGGATCGCCCGGCTCGTCCTCGCGCGAGAGGCCTGCGAAGTAGGCCCTGACCTCGGACTTCAGGCTGCGCTGCGCCTCGGTGAGCTCGAGGTTCTTGGCCTCTGCGGTCTCGACGGGGACGTCGGCGGCCGAGGTGTTGAGCTGGTGGGCGATGTCGGTGCCCCAGGTCGTGAACGCGAGCAGCGGGTACGTCACGTCCACACCCATGCCGCCATGGAGGTGATGGCAGGTGCGGAAGGCGTACGGCGCGACCTGGCTGGCCCAGTAGGCGGCGACCTTCAGGTCGGTCGTGGCGGCTCGCCGGTCCGCGATGGCGGCGACCGCGTTGTCGGCGGCGAGGTCGAGCGTGCGCGAGGCGACGTAGACGTCGGCCATCTGCAGCGCGACGGCCTGGAACTCCGCGAGGGCACGGCCGAACTGCTGCCGGTTGCTCACGTAGCCGGCGGTCAGATCCCGCGCACCGGCGAGCAATCCTGCGGCCGTCACGGCCAGCCCGGCGGTCGCGAGTCCGGTCAGGGCTTCGAAAGCACCCTCGCCCAGCAGTTCGGCGGGGGCGTCCGCGAGCACGACGGTGTGCTGCGGCACCTCGCCCGAGGTGCTCGCGGAGGCCAGCGTGACGCCAGGTCCGTTCGGGTCGACGAGCACCACGACCGGCTCCCCAGTGTCGGCGGCGGTCGCGGTGACCAGAAGGCGGGAGCTCTCAGCGGCGTACGTCACCCCGGTCTTGCGACCGCTCACGGTGCCGTCCCGGTAGGTCGCCGACGGTGTCTCAGGCCGTCCCGGCTCGAGCCACGCCGGGGTCAGCAGCGTCTCGCCGCTCGCCACGCCGGGCAGGATCGCGCTCTGCTGCTCCGGCGTGCCGTGACCGGCCAGCGTCAGCGCACCGACGGCGAGGGTCTCCCAGACCGGCACCCGCACCGCATGGCGTCCGGCCTCCCGCAGCAGCACCGCGACCTCGGCCGGCCCGAACCCCTCACCGCCCTGGGCCTCCGGCACGGGCAGTGCGGTCAGGCCGGCGCTAGCCCAGGCCGACCAGTCACCACGGTCGGACTCTCGGGCAAGGACCTCGGCCACCACGCTGCGTACGGCATCGAGCGTCTCGTCTCCCATGAGCCAAACTGTAACGTGTTCTAGTTCTGATCGCGAGGGGGCTCGCTGTCCTATCCCGGCAGGACTTATCGGGGCAGGCCGAGGATCTGCTCGGCAGCCACGTTGCGGAGCACCTGGGTGGTTCCGCCGGCGATGGAGAGGCAGCGGGTGAGCTGAGACTGGTGCAGGTCCTCGCGGACCTGCGGGTCGTCGGTGAGCGCCAGCGGGCCGAGGAGGTCGACGACGAGCTCGGAGGCGTCCTGGCGGTTGCGTACGGTCAAGAGCTTGGCCACCGAGGACTCCGCACCCGGTCCGCGCCCGGCGAGCGCCTTGAGCGTGGAGCGGACGCCGAGCAGCGCGCAGACCGTGGAGAGCGCGACGGCACGGCCGACCCGGGCGAGATCGGCCTCACCGCGATCGCCGGCGAGCGCCACCGCGCGCTCGACACTGCCGCCGAGGTTGGTCGAGGCCATCGCGACCCGCTCGTTGGCCAGCGTCGTACGGGCCAGGCGCCAGCCGCCGTCGACCTCGCCGACGACGAGCTCGTCGGGCACGAAGACCCCGTCGAGGAAGACCTCGTTGAAGAGCGCGTCACCGGTCAGCTCGCGCAGCGGGCGGACGTCGATCCCCTCGCTGCGCATGTCCACCAGGAAGTAGGTGATGCCCTTGTGCTTGGGGACGTCTGGGTCCGTACGGGCCAGGCAGATGGCCCAGTCGGCCTCGGCCGCCAGGGAGGTCCACACCTTCTGGCCGGTCAGCCGCCAGCCGCCGTCGACCCGCTCGGCGCGGGTGGCCAGCGACGCCAGGTCGGAGCCGGCGCCGGGCTCGCTGAAGAGCTGGCACCAGACGATCCGGC
This sequence comes from Nocardioides sp. NPDC058538, assembly GCF_042719275.1. NCBI lineage: Bacteria > Bacillati > Actinomycetota > Actinomycetes > Propionibacteriales > Nocardioidaceae > Nocardioides > Nocardioides sp. NPDC058538. The sequence continues at coordinate 94,109 of NZ_JBHXNY010000004.1, forward strand.
CGCGCAGCGAGGCTTCGACGAACCGCTCACGCTGGGCGTCGGTGCCGTGCTTGAGGATGGTTGGCACGGCCCAGCCCGCGATCTTGATGTCGGGGCGGGACACCTCGGCCGCGGCGAGCTCCTCGTCGATCACGAGCTGTTCGACAGGACCGGCACCGAGGCCGTACGGAGCGGGCCAGTGCGGCGCGAGAAGTGCGGCGTCCACGAGCGCGTCACAGCGCTCCGCCTCGGGAAGCGCCGCGATCGTCGCGACGGCCTCCCGCACCCGGGGACGGACCGCCTCGTCCTTGCCGTCGAGGTCGACGCGGACCGAGCGGCGTACCCCGGCCACGGCGTGCCGGGCCAGCGCGACCGCGTGGGCGTCGCCGCCACCGAGGAGGCTCCGCAGCGCGACCGCGCGGCGCAGGTAGAGATGGGCGTCGTGCTCGAAGGTGAAGCCGATGCCGCCGAGGACCTGGATGCAGTCCTGGGCCGCCCGGACCGCTCCGTCGAGCGCGGCGACGCCGGCGACCTCGGCAGCGAAAGCCCACTGGTCGACGTCGCCACCCTCGGCTGACGCCGCCGCGTCCCAGGCGGCAGCGGCCGCCGCCTCGGCGGTCTCCAGCATCTGGGCGCACAGATGCTTGATCGCCTGGAACGAGCCGATCGGCGCCCCGAACTGCTCGCGCACCTTCGCGTACTCCACGGCCGTAGCCAGGCACCACTGCGCGATACCGGAGGCCTCCGCGGCGGCGAGCGTGAGGGCCGTGCGCCGCACCGCCCCGCCGTGCAGGCCCGAGACCTCGACCACCTCACTCAGATCGACGTCGACCCGCACCTCGGCGACCCGCCTGGTCAGATCGGGGCCCACCTGGGGACGTACGTCCACCTGCTCGGCCGCCAGGAAGAACCAGTGCTCCTCGTCGTCGCCGCCGCGGGCACCGAGCAGCAGCTGTGCCGCGCCGCCGCCGTCATAGACGACAGGAACCGTTCCCTGGAGGCGGTCACCGAGCTCGAGCACCGGGTCGAGCGCGATCCCGCAGCCGCCGGCGGTGACGGCCCCGACCACGTCGCCGAGCCCGGCCGCGCCCGCAAGGAAGGCGGCGACCGTGCTGCCGAGCAGCGGGCCCGGAAGCAGCTCATGAGCGCAGGCCTCGAGCGCGACGGCCGCGTCCAGCAGTGTCCCGCCACCACCGTTCGGCTCAGGTGCCGCGATGCCGGCGACGCCGTACTCCTCGACACCCCGCCACACCTCGTCGAAGTCCGCGGAGGCGGTGCCCTCTGCGGCGCGGGCGATCGCGATGCCACCCAGCCCCTTCGCCCAGTCGCGCAGGCTCTCGCTGAGGGCTTGGTGTTCGTCGGTGATGCCGATCGGCACAGGGACCTCCTACTATTTCCGTCTGGTTCTGCGGCCTTCAGGAATAGAGACTGATGTAGAACGTGTTACAAGTCTAGACTCACGGAGGAACGTGTTTCACTCTCTGGCGCCGTTGCGGTTAGCCTGAGAGCCACAGATCGAGATCCGGTCATAGTCCTAGGGGGACAACCAGTGACGTCCGTCAGCACGGAGCCACGCGACACCGATGGCCCGACTCCGGCCACCCCACCCACCGGCGGTTCCGCGGCCCAGCGAGAGCGCCGCCGGCGCATCCTCGACGCCACGATCAGCCTCGCCGCCGAGGGTGGCTTCGACGCCGTGCAGATGCGCGCCGTCGCCGAGCAGGCCGAGGTCGCGCTCGGCACCCTCTACCGCTACTTCCCCTCGAAGATCCACCTGCTGGTCTCCGCGCTGGCGCGCGAGTTCACCAAGGACGTCGACCGCTCCGCCGTCCGGGCGACGCCGGGCGACACCGCCCACGAGCGGATCATGTACGTCCTCAACCGACGCACCCGCGCCCTGCAGAAGCAGCCCAAGCTCACCGAAGCCCTCGTCCGCGCCTTCATGTTCGCCGACCAGTCGGTGACCGGCGAGATCCACGAGGTCGGCACCAGCCTGACCACCGTCATCGCCCGCGCCATGCACGGCACCCCCGACCACGGCGAGGTCACCGAGGAGGAGGCCGCCATCATCCGGATCATCTCCGACGTATGGCTCTCCGCCCTCATCTCCTGGGTCACCGGTCGCATAGACGAGAAGGACGTCGAGAAGTCGATCGACGTAGCCGTACGCCTGCTGCTGCGCTGAAGGATCACGTCGGGCAGTAGTCCGGGTCCTTCTTGCGCGCAGCCCAGTCCTCGGGCGTCATCGCCTGATCGCAGACGATGCTCCAGGTCAGCTGGTACGGGTTGCCCTCAGATGAACCGGTGATGCCGAAGGGGCGGTCACCGGGTGCCTCGATCGTCATCGTCTCGCGCTTGCCGTGATCGACGTAGTCGGCCTCGAGCACCCATTGGCACGTCGGCCCTGCGCTGGTCGCCTGGATGGAGATGACCACCGTCTCGCCCTTCGCGAGCGTGACCGTCCCACCGTCGAAGTACGCCGAGCCGTCATCGACCGAGGTCAGCTCCGGCACCTCTGCGTCGATGGCGGTCGTCAGCTCGATCTTCTTGCCCTCGCCCTGAGGGACGTCGTCCACGACGGTGCCTTGGCGGATCATCTCCGTGCAGGCACCGGTCCGCGAGGGACGAAGGTCGGTGATCACCACCGGATCACTGTGTCGCCCGATGAGAGTCACCTCCCAGGTGATGCGGCCGGCGGCGTACCACTCGTGCTGCGCCTCCCATTCGGGATCGTTGACCTTCTCACGCGCATCGGTCTGGTCGCTGAACGTCACCGACTCCGTCTGCGGGATCAGCACCGGACCGCTCAGCGGCTTACGCCGTACGTCCACGACCTTGATGCCGCTGCCCGGCTCGCTCCAGCCGTCGGGCAGAAGGCCGGCGAACAGACTCTGCAGCCCGGAGCTGAAGGTCGCGCCCAGCGCAACCAGGATCACGCCGACCACCCAGGTGGCCGGCTTCCTCACCAGCGAAGCCAGCCGCCCCTGCCGGAGTGCGTCGGTCTCGGTCTCACGAGACCGCTTCTTCGACATCAGTCCTTGCTCCTCTCGAGAGTCGTAGCGCGAGCAGCACGGCGACGCCGGTGATCCAGCCGAAGCAGGCCCCGAACCGAACGCCCTGGGCAGCGGTGTCGAGTGCCCAGTAGTGGCTGGCCGTCGCGAAGTCGTCCTGCGGAACGAGTGCGCCTTCGAGCAGGCCGACGAGCGCGGCGAGCACGGCCACTACAGCCCAGAGCTGCACCACGACGCAGAGCCCACCCGGTCTGCCTCTGCGCTGCCAGCCTGCCACGACGAGCGCGACCACCAGCCAGACCAGCACGACGAGGACAGCCGAGGTCAACGTACGCGGCAACCAGACCGACGTGTCGAAGCTGCCACTGAGCGAATGAGGGTTGTGCGGCGCGGAGAGGCTGGCGTGAGCGAACCAGACCAGGCGCACCCAGGCCTGGCGCGGGTCGATGTCCGCCCCGAACGGGTCATCGTCCGGGCCGTGGTCCCAGACGAACCCGCCGACGAGTGCCAGTACGAGTGTCGGCAGCGCACCCCAGGTCGCGACCTGCGCCGCCCGTGGCCAGCCGCGCTCCGTCGCGGTGGCGGGATCATCGGTTTCGCGTTCACCGTGCAGCGCGAGCGCGGCGATCCGAGCGAACGCCGCCGCCGCGTACGCCGCATACCCACCGAAAACTCCCACGACCAGACCGAGCCAGATCCCGTCGTCGGGCACCGCCCAGATGACCGTCTGCAAGGACTCGAGCCCACCACGGATCCCCAGGACCGTCTGGACCACCACGAAGAGGTTCGTCAGGCCTCCGGCGAGAACGCTCACGCACAGCACCCGGCCGGCCACGGCGTAGACGCCGTCCGAGGCGGTCCGCAGGCTCGCGTAGACCAGCGCCAGGAGCAGGACGACGAACGCCACCGTCGGCCATCCGGACGTGGGTGCGACGGGATAGCCCTCGTTCATCACCGCCGATCCCCACAGGAAGGAGAACCCGTCCACCATCCGGCCGAGCACGTCCCCGAACCAGGCATGTCCCCGTGCGCTCCACAGAGCCGAGATGTCGCCGACATAGACCGGGATCGCGAGGGCCAGGCTGTAGAGGAACGCGAACACACCCAGCACCACAACGGTGGCGAACGCACTGCGTCGTCGAGACAAGTTCTGATGGCCTTCGGTTCGTCCCCGCTGACTGAAACCTTCCTGCGGAAGTATGCCGGAGACGAGCCTCTCGCGTGGCCGACTCACCCACGCCGAGGCGTCACCCCCGGGGGCCGGGGGGGGGCCCCGGGGGCCGCGGGGGCCCCCGTGGGGGGCGCGCCACCCCCCGGGGGGTGGGCGCGGGGGGGGGGAGCCGCCC
>NZ_JBHXNY010000004.1:98454-261679 GCF_042719275.1 Nocardioides sp. NPDC058538
GGCGGTACACCCGCCTCCGGCGGGCCCAACCCACCCCCCCGCGGCCCCCCCCCCCGCGGCCGGGGGGCCCCCGGCGGTGCCGTCTCGGCCGACGTACGTGACGCCTCGACCGACGGGGGTGACGCCTCGGCTGGGGTCAGCCGCCGAAGGCGTGGGTTGCGGTGGCGCCGCCGTCGATGGCGATCTCGGCGCCGGTGACGAAGCCGGACTCGTCGGAGGCCAGGTAGACGTAAAGGGGCGCGATGTCCGCGGGGTGGCCGACACGCTTGAGAGCGACCTTCGAGGCGCCGAACTCCATGGCGGCATCATCGGCGCCGACACCGCGGGTCATGGAGGTGTCGATCATCCCGGGATGGACGGAGTTGACCCGGATGCCGCTGGGGCCGAGCTCGAGGGCGGCGGCCTTGGTCATGCCGCGGATGGCGAACTTGGTGGAGGTGTAGCCGGCCACGAACGCCATCCCGGCCAGGCCCTCGATCGAGGAGGCGTTGATGATCGAGCCGCCGCCGTTGTCCTTCATGGTCGAGATCACCGAGCGCATCCCGAGGAAGCAGCCGAGGGTGTTGACCCGCCACAGCAGCTCGAACTCCTCGACCGGCTGGGTCAGGATCTCGCCGAAGCGGAGGATGCCGGCGTTGTTGGCAAGGATGCTGACCGGGCCGTACGCAGCGGTGGTCTCGGCCACCAGCGAGGTCCAGGACTCCTCCGAGCTCACGTCGTGGTGCACGAAGAGCGCGGACTCCCCCAGCTCCTCGGCGAGCAGCTTGCCGGGCTCGTCGGCGACGTCGGCGATGACCACCTTCGCGCCCTCGGAGACGAAGGCGCTCGCGATGGCGGCCCCTTGTCCTTGCGCGCCACCGGTCACGATCGCGATCTTCCCGTCGAGGCGGAGCCCTCGACATCCAGCATCGTCGAGACGTGCCATCACTGCTCCTTGTCGTCCTTCAGCTTGAGCTGCATGATCGAGTCGGCCGAGAACCCGGCCGCGGGGTCACGGTCGGCGAACCAGCCGCCGACCTGCTTGTCGAGCGAGTCCTGGTCCCAGGCGGCGTTGTCGAAGCGCTCGGCCACCGTGGGCGGCGCGAGGACGGCGATCATCCCGCCGTAGACGACGAAGACCTGCCCGGTGATCGCGGCGGCCGCCGGCGAGGCGAGGTAGGTGACCAGCGGCGCGACGTGCTCGGGCCCGTAGGAGTCGCCCGAGAGCACACCCTCGGTCATCGCGGTCGCGGCCCGCGGGCAGATCGCGTTGGCGCGTACGCCGGAACGGCCCATCGAGCGCGCCGTCGACATCGTCAGCGCGGTGATCCCGGCCTTCGCGGCACCGTAGTTGGCCTGTCCGGGAGGTCCGGACAGGAACGCCTCCGAGGAGGTGTTCACCACCGCGGCGTCCACCGGTGCGCCCGTCGACTTCGCCACCGAGCGCCAGTGCGCCGAAGCGTTGCGGGTCAGCAGGAAGTGGCCACGGAGGTGGATGCGTACGACGAGGTCGAACTCCTCGTCGGACATGTTGAAGAGCATCTTGTCGCGGGTGATGCCCGCGTTGTTGACCACGATGTCGAGCCCGCCGAGGCCGTCGACCGCGGCAGCCATCATCGCGTCGGCGGTGGCACGCTCGCTCACGTCGCCGGCCGCGATCACCGCCTCACCACCGAAGCCGCGGATCTCCTCGGCCGTCTCCTCGGCCGCACCAGGCAGGTCGTTGAGCACCACCCGGGCCCCGGCCCGGGCCAGCGCGACGGCCTCGGCACGCCCGAGACCCGCTCCGGCGCCCGTGACGATCGCCCGCTTGCCATCCAGATCAACGCTCACGTGGTGCTACTCCTCGATCCTCAGGGCCGCCTTGGGGCAGCCGGCCACGGCCTGCTCGACGCGGTCGCGGTTCTCGTCGGTCACCGTCGGGTCCTCGATCTGCAGGTAGTCGTCGTCATCGATCTCGAACACGTCGGGAGCGAAGGCCTCGCACATCCCGTTGGACTCGCACAGGTCGAAGTCCGCGATCACCTTTGCCATGTCGGTCTCCTTTGTCCCTTCGCCATCATTGAACTCAGCCTTGGCCGGGCAGCGCACCCAGCTTGCGGTGGTCCCAGCTTGCGATCTTGTCGGGCTCGATGACGATGCCGACGCGCTTGTGCGCCTGCTTCGAGACCAGGTCCTCGCCGAGCTCACCCAGGTCGGCTCCACCGGCCATCCGGGTCATCACCCGCGACCCGATGCGCTTGATCTCGTCGTAGTCCTCGACGAGTCTCGCCCGCCCGGTGATGCTCACCCCGCGCAGCTCGAAGTAGTCGACGCCGTCCTCGACCAGGCAGGTGACCCGCGGGTCACGCCGCAGATTGCGGACCTTCTGCGATGACCCGTAGGTCCAGAAGACGATCTGGCCCTCGTCGAGCACGTAGAACAGCGTGGTCAGGTGCGGAGCCCCGTCGGGACCGACGGTCGCGACCTGCACCTTCATCTGCGAGCCGAGGAAGTCCTCGATCTCGGCCTCGGTCAGCTGTACGGACTGGCGGGAGCCGGCCATGTGCCCTCCTCGAGCAGAAAAACTAGAACACGTTCTACCATATCAGGGTGGAGCGACCCCGAGACGGGGTCTCATGGTGAGACTAGGCCCCGCCTCGGGCTCCGCTTCGACTAGGAGGCGGCCTTCATCTCGGAGATCAGCCAGCCGCCGTCGCCCTTCACCAGCGTCAGCACCTCCCAGGTCGGGCTGACCACGGTGTTCTTCGTCTTCGGCGCGGTCGCGCTCTGGTTGACGAAGAGCAGCACCTTCGCCGACTCCTCGGTCGCCGAGATGATGGAGGCAGCACAGTCCTCGTCGACGCAGGCCTTGCCCTCCTCGGCGGCCTTCGCACCCTCCTCGGAGAGCGGCGCCACCTCGGCGTCGACCTTGATGCCGAGGTCAGCCTGCTCCTCGCGCTTGTCCTCGCCGGGCAGCGTCTTCTCGTAGTCCTTCTGCATCGCCGGCGTCATCAGCTTCTTCGCTGCCGCGATGTCCTTCTCCGCGCTGGCGGCCTGGTACGACATCACCGTCTGCGCCAAGTCGACCGAGTGCTCCATGATCGCCGCCCGGGACCCGGCCGCGGTCAGCTCCCTGCTCGGCGACACATCGTCGTTCGACGCCATGTCGATGGCCAGCCACAGCAGACCACCGGCCACCAGGAGGAGTACGCCGAGAACGGCCGTCAGCACCCGGCTGCCGTCACCCAGCCACCGCTCGGCGAGCCCGGTGCGCTCCTCGAAATCTCCCTCACCCTCAACCTCAGCTTGAGGCTCCATCTCGGTCTCGTCGGCCCCGGAGTCCACCGCAGAGGCCTCGCCCTCCTCCGGAGCAGCGACCTCGTCGCGTACGTCCTGGTCCTTCTGCTCCTCGGCAGGAGGAAGCAGGTCGGACCCGCAGTAACGGCACTTGATCGCGGCGGCCTTGATCGTCTCCGCGCAGAAAGGGCACTCCTTCTGGCCGGTGGAGACCGATCCGTTCGCTCGTACGCCTGTCATCAGTTGACTCCTGCCAGGTCGGACATGCGCCATCCGTCCTTCGTCTTGGCCAGCGACACCTTGAAGCGGTACTTCGAGCACCGCGCACCCTCGTAGGGGCAGGTGTCGCTCTTCTTCAGCTCAGCGGTCTGGCTGCTGGTGACGACCGAGTCCACGGCGACCAGCACGACCGCCTTCTTCGACCCGATCGCACGGATGCCGACCTGCTTGACCTTGCCCTTGGAGATGGTCTGTGCGGGGATCGCGGCCTGCCGGATCTGCTCGGCGATGGCGGTGTACTCCTTGCCGAAGGTGCCGGTGGAGATCTCCTTGACGGCCTGGATCCTCGGATCCATGTCGCGGTAGTCGACATCGAGGAAGGCGATCACGCCGTCCTCGGCGACCGCCTTCACCTCGTCGTATTCGGCGGCCGCGGCCTCGGCGGGCGTCGTCCAGGGCAGCACTCGGGCGCCGCCGATGAAGACGGCCGCGGCCAGCACCACCAGGATCACCACCACCGCCGCGAGCACGGTGTTGACCCGCCCCAGTCTGGCAACGGAGAGCCTGACATCGAGGGGGTTGTCGGCAGGGTCGGCAGGTTCAGGCACCGGACTCACTCCTCTCCCAGGATCATTGATCGCCAGGAGTCGTCGGACAGGGCGGAGACGAGGCCTCCGTCATCGGTCGGGGTGGACATCGTGACCGTCTTTCCATCGGGAAGCTTCGTGCGGCCGGTCTTCGGGTCGTAGGTCGTGACGTACTTCCCCACACCCTCCGGCTTCGGCACCATGTTGACGCCCCGCTGCATGATCGGGTTGTCGCCCTCGTAGCCGGGCTGGGCACGCTCGTCGGTGCACTTGGCCGGATAGAGCGGCTGGTCCTCCATCACGGTGCCGGGGATCCATTGGTCGGCGGGCTTGTAGCCCTCCTGGCACGGCGGTGTTGTGTAGACGAAGCCCATCGACAGGTGACCGTAGCCGTCGCCGGGCGAGCCGGTCCACCCTGTCGCCACGACGCGCGGGAAGGTCACCAGGGTCTGCTCGATCGCGGGCAGCCGGGCGGTGAGCACCTCGTTGACGGTGCTGAGGTTGGCCAGGAAGACCGGCAGGAGCGGCTGCAGACCGTCGAGCAGCGACTGCACCTGCACCGCGGTCGCCTCGCCGCCCTGCAGGATCTCGCGCAGCTCCGGGTCGCGCTTGTCCAGGGTCGCGGTGACCTCCTCGAGCCCGTCGGCGAACTCGCGGATGTCGCCGCTGTGCTCCTTCTGCGTCTGGAGCACGGTCTGGCTGGTGTTGAGGAGACGGATCGTTTCCTTCTGGTGCGCCGAGGCCTCGTCGACCAGCGTGGAGCCCGAGTCGAGCAGCGTACGCAGGTTCTCGGCGTTGCCGCGGAACAGCGTGCCGAGCTCGGCGACGACGGTGCTCAGGTCCTCGCCGTTGATCGAGGTGGTGAAGCTGTTGAGCTCGGTGAGCAGCTCGTCGGTGGTGCCGGGCATCGACTCCGGCCCGGCGGTCACGACGTCGCCCTCGGCGAGGTAGGGCCCGGCGGCCGAGTCGGGGATGAAGTTGATGTACTGCTCCCCCACCGCCGAGAGGTTGTGCACCTCCACCTCGGCGTCCCGCGGAACCTCGGTGCCGGGGTCGAGCTCCAGCTCGGCGCGTACGCCCTCGTCGGTGACGGTCATCGACGCGACCCGGCCGATGCCGACGCCGCGGTAGTTGACCTCGCTGCCCTCGTAGAGGCCACCTGACGCCGGCAGGTCGACCGACACGTCCACGTGGCGGCCCAGGACCCGGTCGACGAGGCCGAGGTAGGCGGCCGAGACGTAGAAGATCCCGACCGCGGCGAGGATGAGGAAGATGACCAGCTTGTTCCGGACGCTCCGTGTCATCAGCTACCGCCTCCCAGCAGTCCGAGGAGGCCGGCCAGGCCTCCGGTCGTCGGCTCGGCCGTCGGCGACTCGGTCTCGGTCGGGCCCGAGAGACCCTCGGCGATCTCCGGCACCAGATCGTTGAGCCCCGGCGTCTTGGTAGAGGTCGAGCTTTTCGGCAGCAGGTCGGAGATGTCGGGCAGCTTCGGCGTCTTCTCGCCCGGCTTCGCCGCGGTGTCCTCCTTGCCGACCACCGAGCAGACCAGCTGCAGGTTGGTCAGGTCGCACAGCGCCTTGGCCAGCGGCTGGATCGCCTCGCAGCCCTTGGAGTAGGACAGGCAGATCTGGAAGACCTGCGGGAGGATGCCGCTGGACTTGCCGTTGGTGAGGCTGCCGACCAGCTTGCCGAGGTCGAGGTCCATGTGGAACAGCGCGTTGGAGTAGTCACCCATCGCCAGCCCGGAGGCGTTCTCGGGGAACGGGAAGCTGGCCGCCATCATCAGGCCGCGCGGCAGCGAGTCACCGGCGTCGGCGAGCTCACGCAGCGTCGGTGCCAGCTCGTCGAGCGCGGTGGTCAGGTTGGCGCCGCTCTGGTTGATCACCCGGGTCGCGACGACGCCCAGCTTGTCGAGCGACTTCATCATCTTCAGCAGGTCGGCGTGCTGCTGGCGGAGCACCTCCAGCGCCGGACCGAAGGAGTCGATCGCGGCCTCGATCGACTTGGACTCCTTGTTGAGGGTGCGGGTCAGCCGGTCGACCTGCTCCATCGCCTTGATGATGGAGCCCTTCTGCTGGTTGAGCGAGGCGACCGTGGTCTCCAGGTTGCCCAGCAGCGCGCGCATGTCGCCAGTGCGCCCGTCCATCATGGTGTTGAGCTCGTCGCTGATCGTCTTCAGCTGCCCGACGCCGCCTCCTGCCAGCAGGAAGGAGAGCGCTCCGAGCACCTCCTCGACCTCGGGGTTGCGGTTGGTGCGTTCGAGCCCGATGGTGGCGCCGTCGCCCAGCTTCCCGGCGCTGGCGATGGTGGACCCCTCGGGCGCCACCAGGGCGATGTACTTCTCGCCGAGCAGGCTGGTCTGGCGTACGTTGGCCAGCGCGTCGGCCGGGAGCTCGATGTTCTTGCGCAGCGTCATGGTGACCTTCGCGTGCCAGCCCTCCCGCTCGACCTTGTCGACCTGGCCGACAGGTACGTCGTTGGCCATCACCTTGGTGCGCGGCACCACGTCGACGACGTCGTTGAACTCCGCGGTGACGACGTAGCCGTCACCCTCGCCGACCTCCTTGCCGGGAAGCGGCAGGTCATAGGCCTGTACGCCGCACCCGCTCGCCACCGCGACGATGCCGAGCATGGCGATGACTGCCCATGAGCGCTTCATTTCTTGCCTCCCGACATCAGGTCCTGGAGCGAGCCGCTGAGCTCGGTGATGCCACCCTGGGTGACCACCTCGGGCTCCACCTCCGGCTGCTTGGACTGGGTGCCGGTGTCGAGCGGCAGCCCGGTGGCGGTGTCGCGGTCGGTGGGGGCGCTGGCATCGGTGAGCGCCTTGCCGGCCGGTGCGGTCGACCCGGTCGGCAGCAGCGCCTTGAACAGGGCGCAGATCTCCTTGGCCCCCGGGATCTTGTCGTTCTCCACGACCATGCACAGGATGTTGGACAGATCAGAGCCGATCGGCCCGACCTGCAGCCGGAAGCCGACCGAGCCCGACGCCGGGTCGAAGGACTCCGCCAGGTTGCCGATCCCGAGCGGCGCCAGGTCGATGACGGTGCCGAGGGTCTCCTTCTCCTTGGCCAAGATGTTGAGCGTCTTGTTGAGCTCCTTCACGTCGCCGACCAGGGCGTCGCGGTTGTTCTCGACGAAGGACTTCGTCACCTTGACCGCCTGCGCGATCGCGGCGAGCGCCTGGTCGAGCTCGTCGCTCTCCCCTGCCAGCTGGGTGGAGACGGTCCCGAGGTCGGTCAGGAACTTCTCGGTGGTGTCGTCGTTGCGGGCCAGCGTCCGGGTGACCTCGGAGAGCTGGGAGAGGGTGCTGAAGAGCTGCTCGGAGTTGCCGCCGAGCACCTGCGCCGCCTCGGACATGTCGGCGATCGCCTGGTTGCCGATCTTGCCGTTGCCCTCCAGGGCGTCGGCGCCCTCACGCAGGACGTCGCTCAGCGCGCCGTTCTTGTTGGCGCCGTTGGGTCCCAGCGCAGTGGTGAGCTCGGAGAGGCTGGCGTAGATGCGGTCGAGCTCGACCGGGACCGCCGTACGCTCGATCGGGATCGCCCCGCCGTCGGCCATGGCCGGCCCTCCGGTGTAGGCCGGGGTCAGCTGCACGAACCGGTCGGCGACCAGCGTCGGGGTGACGATCGCCGCCTTCACGTCCTTGGGGAGCTTGTAGTCGCTCTCGTACTCGATCACCGCGTCCACGTGGTCGCCCTTCGGCTCCAGCGAGGTGACCTTGCCGACCTTGACGCCCATGATGACCACGTCGGAGCCCTCATAGACGCTCACCGCCTGGGGGAAGCTGACGGTCACCATCTTGGTGTCGGGCGCGGCGACCTCGGAGACGAGCAGCAGCCCGCACATCACCACCAGCGCGATCGGCAACGCGGCCCACTTTCGGCCCCAGAAGTTCTTTGTCATTCCACGATCCCTGGTCGTCGTCCGGGCACGAACTCGCCGCTCACGATGCCGGTCAGGTTGGCGAGGTAGGCGTCGAACCAGGGGCCGGTGCCGATGATGTTGATCAGGATCGACGCGTACGGCCCGTAGTTCTGGATGGTCTTGGTCAGGTCCTCGTCGCGGGCGTTGAGGAACTTCAGCGCCTGGTTGAGCGCGTCCAGCGCGGGCCCGATCTGCTTCTGATTCTCCTTCACCAGGGCCTGCAGCTGCTCGGCCAGGGCGGTGGCGTTGACCAGCAGCTGGTGGATCGCCTGCCGGCGTTGGATGAGCTCGGCGAAGACCTGGTCGCCGTTCTCCATCACGCTGACGATGTCCTGCTTGCGCTGGTTGACGAGCTGGACAACCTTCTCGGCGTCCTCCAGCAGCGACTCCAGCTCGTCGCCGCGGGCGGCGATCGTCTGGGAGAGCGCGGCGATGCCCTGGAAGGCGCCCTGCACCTCGGGCCCGGCCTTGTCGAGCGTGCCCGACATCGTGGTCAGCGCCTTGGCCAGCTGCGGGGTGTCGATCGCCTCGGTCGTCTCGGCGAGATCGCCGAAGGTGCCGACGATGTCGCTGCCGGCGCTGGTGCGGGCCAGCGGGATCTTCGAGCCGGCATCGAGCATGCGGCCGCCCTGCGGAGTGATGTCGAGGTATTTCTCCCCCAGCAGGTTGAGCACGCCGATCGAGGCCTCGCTGCGATGGCCGATCTCGGTGCCCTCGACCGAGAAGGAGACGACCACCTTTGCGCCCTCGATCTCGATGTCGCTGACCCGGCCGACCCGGATGCCGGCGATCTCCACCCGGTTGCCCACGTGCAGGCCGCTGGTGTCGGAGAACTCGGCCTGGTAGGTGGTGCCGGAGAACCACGGCAGCTTGCGCAGGTTGAACGCCGCGGTCAGCGCCAGCGCGATCGCCACGATCGTGATCACGCCGGTGCGCTTGAGCTGGGTGTCGCTGTGATGTGCCATCAGAGCTTGCACCTCTCTGCGCGGCTGTAGAAGGCCACGTTGTCGAGCTGCTTCTGGATCGCCTTGACGGCGGGTGAGTTGTCGAGCAGCTCACCGAGCGAGGGCAGCTTGATCGAGAAGTCGAGGTCGCAGAGGTAGTAGTTGTACCAGGAGCCGTAGCTGCCGATCCGCGCCTGCGACTCGAGGGTCTCCGGGAGCCGCTCGAGCGTCTTGTCGAGCAGCTTCTGGTTGCCCGGCTTGTTGAGGATGTCCACCACCCGCTTGAGCTGCTTGATGTCCTCCTTGAGGAACGGGCGTACGTCGGTGAGCAACCCGGCCAACTCGTCGGTGAGGTCGCCGATCGAGGAGATCGAGTCGCCGATCGCCTCCTTGTCGCGCGCCAGGTCCTTCATCCAGCCGCTGAGCTGCTGGATGAGCTCAGCCAGCTCGGTGTGGTGCTCGTTGACGGTGTTGAGCGTCTTGGAGAGGTTGGTGATCACGTCGCCGATCAGCTGGTCGCGCTCGGCGAGCGCACTGGTCAGCTCGGCCGTCTCCGAGAGGAGGCTGGCGACCGTGCCACCCTCCCCCTGAAGCACCCGGATCAGGTTGAGGGAGAGCTTGTTGACGTCCTTGGGCTGCAGCGCCTGGAAGAGCGGCTGGAAGCCGTTGAAGAGCTCGGTCAGGTCGAGCGCCGGGGTGGTGTTGGCCATCGCGATGGCCTGCCCCTGCCGCAACGGGCTCGCATCCGCTCCGGCGTCCTTTGCACCGGCGTCCTGGGTCAGCGCCAGGTAGCGGTCGCCGACGAGGTTCAGGTAGCGCACCTGGGCGCCGCTGGCGGTCGTCAGCGGCACCGTCCTGTCGACCCGGAAGGTGACCATCGCGTGGTCGCCGTCCTCGATCTCGACGGCGCGCACCTCCCCCACGGTGATGCCGGCGACGCGTACGTCGTCTCCCTCGCTCAGGCCCGAGGCGGTCGTGAACTCGGCCCGGTAGGGCACCCGGTCGCCGAAGCCGACGTTGCCCATGATCGAGGCCAGGGTGCCGGTGACGATGATCGAGAGGACGGTGAAGATGACCAGCTTGGTCCCGGCCGCCGCGGTCTTCAGATCGCGCTTGTTCACTGCAGACCCCCGTTCCCGGGTGCCCACGGGACGTCCTCGGTGCCGTTCTCCAGCTCGTTCGGGCCGGCCGGCACCTGCGGGTTCGGCAGGCCGTCGCACCACGGGCCGTGGCCGATCTCGCCCCATTCGGGGCGGTCGTCACGGCCGTACGCCGGCTTCTGGGTGCCGTCGAGGACCATGGTCTGGCGCACGCGGTTCTGCTGGAAGACAGTCGCCAGCAGCTCGGTGTAGTCGTCGAGGCCCTTGAGCAGGCAGGTGTACTCCGGTGAGTAGTCGGAGAGCAGCTTGAGCAGCGGGACCGCCAGCTCGGTCTCGTACCTGATCGCCTTCTCGTTCTCGGCGAGCAGGTTCTTGGAGGTGTCGGCGACTCCGGTCACGGAGGTCAGCAGGCCGCCCAGACGGGCGCGCTGCTCGGTGACGGTGTTGGCGGTGGTCGTGGTGTTCTCGAGGACCTTGACCAGGTCGGGCGCGGCCATGGAGTAGGTCTCGGCGACGTCGGCCATGTCCTCGAGATCGCGTTCGAGTGTGGGGAGGTGGACGTTCATCTCTTCGAGGTAGTCGTTGAGCTGGACCATGGTCTCGCCGAGCTTCTCCCCGTTGCCGGAGAGCGCAGTGGCGAGGGCGTGCAGGGTGCTGTTGAGGTCCTGGGGACGGATCGACTTCAGCAGCGGGAAGAGCCGGGCCAGGATCACGTCGAGCTCGACGCTGGTGCGGACCCGGTCGGCGGGGATCACGGTGCCGTCGCTCAGCGCGCCGGTGCGCTCCCCCTCGGGGTCGATGAACTCGACGTACTTCTGCCCGAACAGCGTCGTCGGCTTGATCGCGACGCTGACGTTGGCGGGGATCTGCTCGGCCTGCTCCGGCTCCAGACCGAGCTCGATGACGGCCTTCTTGCCGTCCTGGTCGATCTCGCGGATCTGGCCGACGATCACGCCGTGCATGCGTACGTCGCCATAGCGAGGCAGCTGCAGGCCGGCCCGGTCGGCCTCGACGCTGACGGTGGTGAACTGCACGAACGCCTTCTGGTAGATCGCGATGCACAGCGTGATCAGCAGGGCGAGGGTCACCGTGAAGGCGATCCCGGAGACGAAGAGCTTGGTGTGTTCGGCGCGGGTGTCGCGCTGGATGCCCATCAACATCTGGCTGCCCACCTCATCCCGTGATCCGGACCGTGGTCGTCGAGCCCCAGATCGCGAAGCTCAGGAAGAAGTCCGCGACGACGACGGTGACGATGGACGTACGGATCGCCTTGCCGACCGCGATGCCGACCCCGGCCGGGCCGCCGGAGGCGGTGTAGCCGTAGTAGCAGTGGATCAGGATGATCGCGACCGCGAGGATGATCAGCTTCAGGAAGCTGTAGAGGATGTCGATCGGTGGCAGGAACGCCAGGAAGTAGTGGTCGTACGTCCCGCCCGACTGCCCGTACATCAGCGTCGTGATCAGCCGCGGGCTGAGGTAGGAGGCGCACAGGGCGACGATGTAGAGCGGGATGACGGCCAGGAACCCGGCGATCATCCGGGTGGTGACCAGGTAGGGAAGGCTCGGTACGCCCATCGCCTCGAGGGCGTCGATCTCCTCGCTGATGCGCATGGCGCCCAGGCGGGCCGTGTAGCCGCAGCCGACGGTCGCGGCCAGCGCGATCGCGGAGATCAGCGGGGCGACCTCGCGGGTGTTGAAGAAGGCCGAGATGAAGGCGGAGAACTTCGCGACGCCGATCTGGCTCAGGCTGGCGTAGCCCTGGATGCCGACCTCGGACCCGGCGAAGAAGGCCATGAACGCGATCACGCCGACCGTGCCGGCGATCATCGTCAGGCCGCCGGCACCGAAGGCGACCTCGGCCAGGATGTTGAGCACCTCCCGCTTGTAGCGGCGGATGGTGCGGGGCGCCCAGGCCAGGGCCTTGACGTAGAAGAGCAGCTGGTCGCCATAGCCCTCGACGGCATGGCGCTGCTCCTTGACGATCTGGTTGCCCACCTGGGCAATCGTGTTGGTCACCGGGGGATCACAACCCGTCCTGAGGAACGATCTGGAAGTAGACAGCGGTCATGATGGAGTTGAGGACGAACAGCATCATGAACGCGATGATCACGGCCTCGTTGACCGCTCGGCCGACGCCGCTGGGACCACCCTGGGCGTTGAGGCCGTTGTAGGCGCCGATGATCGCTGCCAAGAACCCGAACAGGGCCGACTTGACCATCGAGATGTAGAGGTCGGGAAGGCTGGCCAGCGCGGTGAAGCTCGACAGGAACGCACCGGCCGAGCCGCCCTGGATGATCACGGTGAAGAAGTAGCCGCCACCGATGCCGGTCGCGATCACGATCCCGTTGATCATCACCGAGACGAACAGGCACGCGAGGACCCGCGGGATCACCAGCCGGATCACCGGGTCGATGCCCAGCACCTCCATCGCGTCGATCTCCTCACGGATCTTGCGCGATCCCATGTCGGAGCAGATCGCCGACCCGGCGGCCCCGGCGATGATCAGCGCGGCCGCCATCGGCGCCGCCTCCCTGACCACCGCGAGCACCGCCGTCGCCCCCGCGAACGACTGCGCTCCGAGCTGGCCGGCGAGGTTGCCGACCTGCAGCGAGATGACCGCCCCGAACGGGATCGAGACCAGCACCGCGGGCAGCAACGTGACGCTCGTGATGAACCAGGCCTGCTCGAGGAACTCCCGCATCTGGAACTTGGTAGTGAACGTCCCCTTGACGACCTCTCCGGTCATCAGGCCCATCCCGCCGACACCTCGGACCAGCGATGCGAACTGCACTGCCATCCTTCACCTTTCGCGTGGTCTTGTGACTCGGCTCACGTTTCAAGCCTGTAGTAGAACATGTTTCAGTTCTGAGGGCAACGACCCGCCGCGACATGCCCGGGAACAGGGTGGGAGGTATTCCTGCACAACGACTTACCGGCCGGTAGGTGACGCGGATCACAGGATCCACCACCCCTGCGCCACGGTCGGAGAAGGCCTGCTCTCGCATGCCGGGTCTGAACGTGCGATCGCACCCGCCGGAGCCCTCGACGGGGCCAGAAGTCCGCACCGGTGTGTCTCGCCGCGCCGAGCCAGTTAGATTGGGGACTGTGATGAGACTGTCGCCGGGGGGCGTCATGAGGTTCCTACGCCGCCTGCTCCTCGCCGTCTTCGGCGTGCCGGTGGCGCTGGCTGTCGTGATGAGCCTCGTTGACGGCTACCGCACCCGAGGAAAGCGCGGCCTCAGGGGCAAGCCGTTCCCGGTGACGCCACCGCTGACCAACAGCGTCGGCGACGGCACGGTCACCACCTACACGTTCGGCAACGACCTCTACGAGGACATGATCGCCGCCATCGACGGCGCGAAGAAGCAGATCTTCCTCGAGACGTACATCTGGAAGGGCGACGAGGTCGGCCAGCGGTTCAAGCAGGCGCTGGCCTCGGCGACGGAACGAGGCGTCGACGTCTACTGCATCTACGACGAGCTCGCCAACCTCGTGGTGCCCTCCCGGTTCAAGCGCTTCCCCGAGGGGATGCACGTCCTGCGCTATCCCACCTACGCGGCGGGGTGGCGCTTCTTCGACCTCTCCCGCTACGGACGCGACCACCGCAAGATCCTGGTCGTCGACGACACGGTCGGGTTCGTCGGCGGCTACAACATCGGGACCGCGTACGCCACCGAGTGGCGCGACACGCACGTGCGCATCACCGGCCCCGGTGTATGGGACCTGCGGCGCGCCTTCGCCGACTTCTGGAACCTCAACCGGCGGCGGCCGCACCCGCTGACCCACAGCAACGGCACCGAGGGGCCGCTGCTCATCGAGACCGCACCGTCGTGGGAACCCGATCTCCGGTTCCACCGCAACGTGCCCCGGTTGTGGATGTTCCCGATCCGGTCGATGTACCTGGAGGCGATCAACCGGGCCTCCCGCAACATCTACCTGACCACCGCCTACTTCGTCCCTGACGAGGACTTCGTGGACGCGCTCAAGGCCGCGGCGCAGCGCGGGGTCGACGTACGCATCCTGCTGCCGCTGAAGTCGAACCACATCGTCGTCGACTGGATCTCGCGCGGCTACTTCTCCCAGCTGCTCGGTTCAGGAGTGCGGATCCTGCGGTTCAAGGACGCGATGATCCACGCCAAGACCGCCACCGTCGACGGCTTCTGGTCGACGGTCGGCACCGCCAACATCGACCGGCTCTCGCTGACCGGCAACTACGAGATCAACCTGGAGATCTTCGACCGCGACGTCGCCAAGCAGATGGAGGAGATCTTCTCCCGCGACGAGTCCAACGCGATCGAGCTGACCGCCGACGAGTGGGCCTCCCGCGAGATCCACCGCAAGTTCACCGAGCTGGTCCTGACCCCCCTACGCCCCCTGCTCTGACGCGCGGGCCTGTCGAGTCGACTCGGCAGTAAATCAGGTGGTCAAGAAGGCAGATGCGTCCGCGGCGACATCCTCGGCCCCCGGCGAGGCCGCTTCCCGGCACCTCGATAGATGAGCGCGACCACGCGAGCACGATGCGGGCGAAAGGCTTCCAGATAGTCGCGAAGCCGGTCGTCGTCCCAGGCCTCGTTGGTCAGCGCCCAGCCGACGTCCTTGGCCAGGTGGTAGTCGCCGAAGCTGACCGCGTCCGGGTCGCCGAGCGCGCGCTGGCGCACCTCGGCGACGGTCCACTCGCCGATGCCCGGGATGGTGGTGAGTCGCCGCTCGACCTCCTCACCCGGGAGACCGGCGGTCCGCTCGACCGCTTTCGCGACCCGGGCGGCCTGGAGGACGGCCTTGGACCGGGCCGGATCGACCGGCAGGCGCAGCCAGTCCCAGCTGGGGATGGTCCGGAGCGTCTCGGGTGTCGGCTGCAGGCGCAGCCCGTGGTCGGCGCCCGGGCCGGGGGCGACCTCACCGAAGCGCCTGACCAGGTTGCCGAAGCCGCGGAACGCCTCGTTACTGGTCACCTTCTGCTCGATGATCGAGGGCACCAGCGCCTCCATCACCAGTCCCGTACGCCCGAAGCGTGGCACCTCGAAGCGCTCCAGCAGGCCCGCGAGCAGCGGGTCGTCGGCATGGAACTTCTCGGGGCGGTCGCCCGCACCCAGCAGTCCGGGGACATGCTCCAGCGCCCACTCCGCGCCCTCTCCCCAGGCCTCGGACTCCACCTCGGCGTCGCGCTGGCGCAGCCTGAGCGTGGCGGGGCCCTGTGGCGTACGGATGGCTCGCCAGTGATCCTCGCCGAGGATCTTGTACGTCGGGTCGCCCAGCCCACGCCGAAGCGGCCGCAGCATCGAGGCGAGGCCGACGGCGTAGCCGGGACGGACCGTCCGCTGCGCGCTCATATCCCGAGGTTAGCCCGCGGGAAGACCCGGCTGGTGGTCAGATGGGTCGCCCGGCCGGCGGGGTCGCGGCCGGTGAAGCCGAAGACCCGGTGTACGCCGTGGAGCGCGTGGGCGATGACCAGGCCGTCCGGGAGCACTCCGACAGCCGCCGAGGGCACGCGGTGCCGGGCCAGCAGAGCGGGCAGCGCTTCCAGGAGCCAGGCTTGGGCGGCGGCGAGCGTCATCGGGCGAGGGCCGTCAATGCGCGCTCGAACGCCGCCCGGTCGGCCGGGTCGAGATCGGCCAGCAGCTCGGTCTCCATGGCGCCGATGGCGTCGCGGCAGCTGCGGAGGACCCGAGAGCCGGCCGGGGTCAGGGACACGATCCGGTTGCGGCGGTCGGCCGGGTCGGGCTCGCGCTCGACCATGCCCTGGGCCTCGAGGCGGTCCAGGTTGCCGATCAGGCGCGTCTTGTCGCGGCCGGTCGTGGCGGCGAGCTGCGCCTGGGTGGGTGCATCCGAGTCGGCCAGCGCGCTCAGCACCGCGTAGTCCCACATCTCCAGCCCCGCGGCGTCGAGGATCGGCTTCTCGCGGGCCATCACCTCGCGCATCAGACGGGACAGCAGGAAGCCGAGCTCGGGTCGATCCACCGCAGAATCCTAACCGCTCGACTTATCATCTACGTCTGCTTACGATCTACGTATGCTTACTTTTACGGAGATGCTCACTGCCTACGACCGCGCCCTAGACGACATCACGGTGCTGGCTTCCGGGGCCGGCGATCTGACGGCGCCCACCCCGTGCGCGGGGTGGGACCTCGCGGACCTGTTCGGCCACATGGTCGGACAGAACCTCGGCTTCACCATCGCGGTCGCCGACGGCGACGCGCCGGTGGGTGCGTACGAGTCCGTGCCGGTCGTCGGCGACGACGTCGCTCGGACGTGGCAGGACTCGGCCACCCGGGTTCGGAACGCGTTCGGCACCGCCGACCCGGAGGCGACGATCCACCTCGCCGAGTTCGGCTTCCACCCGACCGTCACGGTCGCACTGGGCATGCAGCTCCTCGACGCCGCCGTGCACGCCTGGGACGTTGCGACGGCACTCGGGCAGACCTACCGGCCGACCGACGCCACTGTCACCGTCGTCCTCGACATGGCCCGGCAGATCGCTGCGAGACCGGGTGGGACACCGGTGTTCGCCGCACCGCTCGCCGCGGGCGGAGAAGACCCTTGGGGCGACGCGCTGCGCCTTCTCGGTCGCGATCCGAACCAGGCGGCGGCCGCCTGACGTTCCTGGGAACTGTCGGTGGTGTGATGTTCACTGGAGGCATGCTGCTCGCCGACATCGTCTCCACCTCGAACGCCGTCGCCGCGACCCGGTCGCGGAAGGCGAAGGTCGCCGCGCTGGCGGAGTGCCTCGGCGCAGCAACGCGCAACGAGCTGCCGGTGGTGACCGCCTACCTCGCCGGCACGCTGCTGCAGCGACGTACGGGGCTGGGGTGGCGCTCGCTCACCACACTCCCCTCGCCCGAGGCCGAGGCGACGCTCACGGTGAGCGACGTGCACGAGGCGTTCGAGCGGATGTCGCTGCTGGCGGGCTCAGGATCGCAGGTCGCCCGGGCCGCCGAGGCCGAGACGCTCTTCGGCGCGGCGACCACGGCGGAACAGGTGTGGCTGCGAGGCGTGGTCACCGGCGAGGTACGCCAAGGGGCGCTCGACTCGCTGGTGCAGGAGGCGCTCGCGGTGGCCGCCGGGGTGCCGTTGCCCGCCGTACGCCGCGCCGCGATGCTGGCCGGCTCGACCGTGGTGGTCGCCGGGCTGGCCTTCGACGGCGAAGAGGCACTCGCCGAGGTCGGCCTGGTGGTGGGGCGGCCCGCACTGCCGATGCTCGCCTCGTCGGCGGGCTCGGTCGAGGAGGCGATGGCCAAGCTCGGCGAGGCGGTCGTGGTCGACACGAAGCTCGACGGCATCCGGATCCAGGCCCACAAGTCGGGCTCGGAGGTACGCATCGCGACCCGCACCCTGGAGGACATCACCGCGCGGCTGCCCGAGGTGGCGGAGATCGTCGCCTCCTTCCCGGCCGACACGCTGGTGCTGGACGGCGAGGCCATGACGCTCGGTCCCGACGGGCGGCCGCGGCCGTTCCAGGAGACCGCCTCCCGCACCGCGACCCGGTCGGCGGCGGACACGGTCGTCGCGCCGTACTTCTTCGACATCCTCCACGTCGACGGCCGCGACCTCATCGACCTGGCGCTCGACCAGCGCCTCACCGAGCTCGACCGGGTCGTCCCCGAGCGGCATCGGGCGCCGCGGCTGGTCACCGTGGACACCGAGGAGGCGGAGCGGTTCGCCACCGACGTACTCGCCGCCGGCCACGAGGGCGTCGTCGTCAAGGGGGTCGGCCTGCCCTGGGAGGCGGGGCGGCGCGGCTCGGGCTGGATCAAGGTCAAGCCCGTCCACACCCTCGACCTGGTCGTCATCGGCATCGAGTGGGGCTCGGGACGTCGCAAGGGCTGGCTCTCCAACATCCACCTCGGCGCCCGGGGCGCCGACGGCGAGTTCGTGATGATCGGCAAGACGTTCAAGGGCATGACCGACCAGATGCTGGCGTGGCAGACCGAGCGTTTCACCGAGCTCGCCGTCGGGGGCACCGACGACTGGCAGGTGAAGGTCCGCCCCGAGCAGGTGGTCGAGATCGCCTTCGACGGGGTGCAGCGCTCGACGCGCTACCCGGGCGGCGTCGCGCTGCGGTTCGCGCGGGTCGTGCGCTACCGCGACGACAAGACAGCCGCCGATGCCGACACGATCGACACCGTCAGAATGTATCTTCAGTGACCTGATCGGGATACCGGGTGCAGGTGGCCCCGATCGATCCTTTAACCTCACTGCGCGTGCCCCCACACGCCTATGCCCGCCTCGCTGCGATTCTCGCGACGCTGACGCTGATCCTGGGGCCTGCCGCCGTCAGCCCGGCCTCAGCCGCCACCGGCGCCTCCACCGAGCTCTCGGTCGCCGCACCGAGCGCCAGCGTCTCCCGGCCGATCTTGGGTGAGTCGTTCAGGCTGAGCGGCTCGCTCGGGCCCAGCGTCAGCCGGGTGGTCCGGCTGCAGCGCTACCACGACGGCGACTGGGAGCCCGTACAGAAGCAGTTCGCCGCACGGACCGGTCACTACTCCTTCGTCGTGAGCCAGTCCTCATGGAGGATGCGCTGGCGAGTCCTCGCCCCCGGCGTCGCGCGTGAGGGGCGGAACTGGGCGGAGCGGGTCTCGGCCCCGCGTACGCTCTTCGGGCAGCAGCAGGCCGTCACGACCAGCATGGCGAGGTCGGTGCGTGCCGGAGGCGCGGTGCGACTCACCCTCTTCGCCGCTCCGGCCCGCCCCGGACGGGTCCTCACCCTCCAGCGCGACAGCGGCGACGGGTGGACGAACATCGCCCACCTCACCACCGGTCCGACCGGCCATGCGGCGTACGCCTTCAGGACCCGGGAGGTGGCGAAGACGCGATTCCGGACGATCGCCCGGGCGCATCACGGGGCGCCGGCGTTCGTGGGGTCCTCGGCGGCCGTCTACGCCCTCGGGAGCAGACCGGTCGGGGTGATGGCCTGGCGCGGCGACTCGCTCAACCACCCGGAGAACACCCTGGACGCGTTCCGCAGCGCCGTGCGGCAACGTGCCGACTTCATCGAGATGGACTTCCAGCCGACGGCCGACGGCGAGTGGGTGCTCCTGCACGACGGCGACTTCAGGCGTACGACCGATGTCGAGGACCGCTTCCCCGAGCGCCGGAGGGCGAGCCCGCGAGAATTCACCCTCGCCGAGGTGCAGTCGCTCGACGCGGGCTCGTGGATGGGGTCGCGGTTCCGGGGTGTCCGGGTGCCTACCATCGAGGAGACCTTCGACGCCATCGAGTCGGCCGAGCGACTCCACGGCCACCGGGTCCAGCTCGTGGTCGAACTGAAGGGCGAGAGCGCCGCCGAGATGCGCGCGCTCTACCGCAAGGTCGTCTCGCTGCGTCCGGACTGGGTCTCCAGGAAGGGCCACGGCGACAAGGCGATCTTCATGAGCTTCGAGGCGAGCCACTTCGACTTCCCCGGCTTCGAGCGGACCGGGATGGAGACGGTCGCCGTCAAGGACGAGCCCGATCCCACGGATCTCCACGACGGCGAGTTCACCCAGGTACACCTCCACACCCGGCTGCTCGACCCGGCTCTCGTGGACCGCTACCGCAGCCAGGGAGCCGAGGTCGGCACCTGGCCGGCGGTCAGCACCGCGTCCGTGCTCCGCGCCGCGGTCTCGGGGGTCGACTACGTCACCACCGACGACGTCGCGGGGGCCCGCCGAGCACTGCTCCACTAGGCCGATGTGAGGACGGACACTCACAGTGCAACTCCGAGTTGCACACCGCGTACAGTGTTCTTGTGAGCAGCCGAACAAGCACCTCCCAGTCCGCCTCGGGCTCCGCTTCGGCCCCCGGCTCCGGGTCTGACGGCCGCCGCTCGGCCGCCGCCGCCCGGCGCCGTGCGCGCGAGGCAGACATCGTCGCCGCGACCCGCAAGCTCTTCGACGAGCGCGGAGTGAGCGACGCCCAGATCGAGGACATCGCGAAGGCGGTCGGCATCAACCGCGCGATCGTCTACCGGCACTTCACCGGCAAGGACGAGATCTTCGCGCTGACCCTGGTCGGCTACCTCGACGAGCTCCGCGGGCGGATGCTGACCGCGACCGAGGGCGACAGCGCGCCTACCGACGTGGTCCGCGACGTCGTCGGCACCTTCGTCGACTACGGGATCGAGCATCCCGCCTTCGTCGACTGCGCCCAGACGCTGATGCGCCGCAGCGGCTCCGACCTGCTCGACGAGCTCTCCGAGAGCGCCCTGTTCCGCCTGGGCCGCGCGATGAACGGCTGCCTCACCATCCTCACCACCGTCTTCGAGGACGGTGCCGCCACCGGCGAGCTCCACGTCAAGGACGCCAACCTGCTCGCCAACACCCTCTACGCCTCCGGCCTCGGCGCCCTCCAGCTCGCCCGCGTCGGCATCCTGGTCTCCGAGTCCGCGCCCGGCGTACCCACCGTCGGCTCCGTCTCCCCCGACCAGGTCCGCGACTTCCTCGTCACCTCCGCCCTGGCCCTCACCGCCAAGTAGCCCTCGCCGAGGCGTCTCTCCCGTCGGCCGAAGCGTCACGTACGTCGGCCGAGGAGGCAGCCAGATGCCAACTCGGCCGACGCGAGTGACGTCTCGAACGACGGGGTTGACGTCTCGGCCGGGCAGGGTTCTACAGCGCCACGGACGAAGGGCTGAGACGTCACGTACGACGGCCGAGTTGGCAATCAGGTGCCAACTCGGCCGACCGGAGCGCCGCCTCGACCGACCGGAGCGCCGTCTCGACCGACCGGGGTGACGCCTCGGCTGACTCGGGTCGCCTCGGCGCGAGGTTCTACTTCTCCAGGATGGCGACGACGCCCTGGCCGCCGGCGGCGCAGACGGAGATGAGGCCGCGGCCGGAGCCCTTCTCGTCGAGCAGCTTGGCGAGGTTGTTGATGATCCGGCCGCCGGTGGCGGCGAAGGGGTGGCCGGCGGCGAGGCTGGAGCCCTTGACGTTGAGCTTCTCGCGCGGGACGGTGCCGAGCGGGGCGTCGAGGCCGAGCTTGTCCTTGCAGAAGTCCGGGGACTCCCAGGCGGCGAGGGTGGAGAGGACCTGGGATGCGAACGCCTCGTGGATCTCGAAGAAGTCGAAGTCGTCGAAGGTCAGGCCGTTGCGGGCGAGCAGGCGCGGGACGGCGTAGGCGGGAGCCATCAGCAGGCCTTCGCCGCCGGCGACGTAGTCGACAGCGGCGACCTCGGCGTCGACGAAGTAGGCCAGGACCGGCAGCTTCTTGGCGGCGGCCCACTCCTCGCTCGCCAAGAGCACGGCAGAGGCGCCGTCGGTCAGCGGCGTCGAGTTGCCGGCCGTCATGGTCGGGTTCTCGCCCTTGACCCCGAAGACGGGCTTGAGCGTCGCGAGCTTCTCCACGGTCGAGCCCGGGCGCAGGTTGTTGTCCTTCTCCAGACCGCGGAACGGGGTGATCTGGTCCTCGAACCAGCCGGCCTCGTACGCAGCGGCGAGCTTCTGGTGGGAGGCGGCGGCCAGCTCGTCCTGGGCCTCGCGGGTGATGCCCCACTCCTGTGCGGTCAGCGCGGCGTGCTCACCCATCGAGAGCTTGGTGCGCGGCTCGACATTGGCCGGGATGTTGGGGATGACGTCGGCGGGGCGGAGCTTGGCGAAGGCCTTGACGCGGTCGATGTTGGTCTTGGCGCGGTTGGCCTCGAGCAGGACCTTGCGGAGCTTCTCGCCCAGCGCGATCGGCGCGTCGGAGGTGGTGTCGGTGCCACCCGCGATGCCGGAGTCGAGCTGGCCGAGCGCGATCTTGTTGGCGATGTAGGTCGCGGCCTGGAGGCCGGTGCCGCAGGCCTGCTGCAGGTCGACGGCGGCCGTCTCGGGGGCCAGCCTGGAGCCGAGAACCGACTCGCGGGTCAGGTTGAAGTCGCGCGAGTGCTTGAGCACCGCGCCGGAGGCGACCTCACCGATGCGCTCGCCCTCGAGGCCGAAGCGGGCGGCGAGGCCGTCGAGGACGGCGGTGAACATCTCCTGGTTGGACGCGGTCGCGTACGCACCGTTGGAGCGGGCGAAAGGAATACGGTTGCCGCCCACGATGGCGACACGACGAGTGGTGGTCATGAGTTCATCCTTGTCTGATGAAGCGCTTTGGAGAAGGGTATGTCAGGGAGATCACGAAAAGTGGACACCGAGTTACACCTGTAGTTACAACTGGCCAGTAACATACCAACGTACGCCTCAGAGACCACGTCCAGAAGGATCAGAGAGACCATGAGCGACAAGTACCAGAGCTTCACCCAGTCGGCGATCGGCAAGGTCCTCGTCAAGAACCTCGGGCTGCCGAGCCCCGCCAAGCTCGAGCGGTACGCAGCCGGTGCCCCGCTCGTGAAGGGCCCCGTCCTCGTCGGCGGGCGTGGTCGTCTGGCCGAGTCGCTGGGCGGGCTCCTCGGCGAGCTGGACATCACCTCGACGGACTCCGCCACCGCCGGCGCCAAGTTCAAGGGCCTCGTCTTCGACGCCACCGGCCTCACCTCGACCGCCGACCTGGTCGCGCTGCAGGAGTTCTTCACCCCGGTGCTTCGCAGCCTGGAGAACAACCCGCGCGTGGTCGTGATCGGCACCCCGCCCGAGCAGCTCGAGGGCGCGGAGCGGGTCGCCCAGCGCGCTCTGGAGGGCTTCACCCGCAGCCTCGGCAAGGAGATCGGCAAGGGCGGCACCGTCCAGCTCGTCTATGTCGCCGAGGGCTTCGAGGGCTCGCTGCTCTCCACGCTGGCCTTCCTGCTCTCCCCGAAGAGCGCCTACGTCTCCGGCCAGGTCGTGCGGATCGGCACCAAGAACGCCTCCCCCGCCGCTGAGCAGGTGGACCCGAAGAAGCCGCTGACCGGCAAGGTCGCGCTCGTCACCGGCGCCGCCCGTGGCATCGGCGAGGAGATCGCCAAGGTGCTGCAGCGCGACGGCGCGACCGTCGTCGGTCTCGACATCCCACCGGCCGAGGACGACCTGAAGAAGGTCACCCCCGACTACATCACCGCCGACATCACTGCCGAGGACGCGCCCGCCAAGATCGCGGAATACCTCCAGGAGAAGTTCGGCGGCGTCGACATCGTCGTGCACAACGCCGGCGTCACCCTCGACAAGAAGCTCGCAAACCAGAAGCCCGACCGGTTCGGCAAGGTGCTCGAGATCAACATCACCGCGCCCGAGCGGATCACCGCCGAGCTGCTCGAGCAGAAGCTGGTCCGCCCCAACGGCCGCATCATCGGCGTCTCCTCGATCGCCGGCATCGCCGGGAACCTCGGCCAGACCTCCTACGGCGCCTCGAAGGCCGCCGTCATCGGCTTCGTCGACTCGCTGGCCGAGGAGCTTCCCGACGGGATCACGATCAACGCGGTCGCGCCGGGCTTCATCATCACCCAGATGACCGCAGCGGTGCCGTTCGCGACGCGTGAGGTCGGCCAGCGGCTCAACGCGATGGCCCAGGGCGGCCTGCCGGTCGACGTAGCCGAGACCATCGCCTGGTACGCCTCGCCTGCCTCCACCGGCGTCAACGGCAACGTCGTGCGGGTCTGCGGCCAGATGATGCTGGGGGCCTGATGAGCACGCCCAAGACCGAGCCCAGCTTCACCGGCAGGTCCGGTCCCGCCCTGCTCGTCCGGGCGGCGCTGCCGGCCATCCCGGGCATCAACGCGCTCCCGGGGATCAAGAAGACCGGCGTCGCCTACGAGGAGCTCAGCCTCACCCGCGAGCCGGTCGCTCTCGAGCGGACGGCGGTCGACGCGTACGCCGAGCTGTGCGGCTTCCCGATCAAGGACACCGTGCCGCTCCCCTACCCGCACATGCTGGCCTTCCCGCTGCACATGGCGCTGATGTCCTCGCCCGACTTCCCCTCGCCCGCGATGGGGATGGTCCACATCGAGAACTCGATCAGCGGCTACCGCCCGATCTCGGTCGGCGAGGCGGTCGCGGTCACCGCGACCGTGGGGCAGCCCGAGCCGCACCCGGTCGGCAAGGCGTACCGGTTCCTGACCGTCGCGACAGTCGAGGGCGAGGTCGCGTGGGAGTCCACCTCGACGTACCTGGTCCGGGGGAAGCGCAACGCCGACGTGACCTGGCTGGGTCCGACTCCGGGCCGAGATCTGATCGAGGTCGACCCGTCCGGTCCCGTGTTCCCGCTCAAGGCCGACCTCGGGCGGCGCTACGCCAAGGTCGCCGGCGACTACAACCCGATCCACCTCTACCCGCTGACCGCGAAGGCGCTGGGCTTCAGGCGCCAGATCGCGCACGGGATGTGGACCAAGGCGCGCTGCATCGCGGCGCTGGAGAACCGGCTCCCGGGCGCGGTGCGGGTCGATGTCGCCTTCAAGAAGCCGGTCTTCCTGCCGTCCTCGGTGGCGTTCGGGTCGCTCAAGGACCTGGACGGCTACGACTTCTCGCTCCACAGGCGCGGGTCGGACACGCTCCATCTGGTGGGGCGTACGACCGCGCTCTGAGCCCGGCTTGCGGTTCAGCGGCGAACGGCGGTGACCCAGTAGGGCGTGTCGGGCTCCGGGGTGGTGGTGAACCGGGCGTTGGGCAGGTAGAGCCGGTCGCGGTAGGCGGCGACGGTCGTCGGCACGTCGAAGTCGTCGCTCGTCAGGGTATCGACCTGGACACCGCGGGAGCCGGACCTGTCCAGATGGATGACGGCGATCTGGTTGAGGCGGTTGCGGACGACGTACAACGTCCTGCCGAGCAACAGCATGCCGTCGCCGCTTGTGAGGCTGGCCCCACCGAGGCCGACGACACTGGTCGCGCCGGTGCGCGGGTCGACGCGGTGAAGGAGACCCGTGGTCGAGTTGACCACCAGCAGGCCGCGACCGTCTGGAGTGGCGGTGATGCCGTTGGCGTTGAAGCCCTCCACCTGCTCCCAGTCCCCGGTGAGCGGGAGGGTCCGGACCGGGCCTCGGCCGAGCGGCACGGCGTAGAGCTGGGCCTGCTGGGAGTCGGTGAACCACGCGGAGTGGCGGGTGAGGACGACGTCGTTGACGAAGCTGGTCGCGGTGGTGAGCTGGTGGTCGGCGAGGAGACGGCCGGTGCGGGTGTCGATCACCCGGGCGGTGCCGCTGGGGCCGCCAGAGGCGAAGAGGCGACCGTGGCGGTCGACCTTGATGCCGACGGTGGCGGTGCCGGGGCCTTGGGAGACCACCTTGCCGCGGCCGGTGCGCAGGTCGACGCGGTAGATGTCGCCGTCCACGCGCGACCCGAACCAGGCCGTCGGCCCGCCTCCGATCGCGATGCCTTCGGGCTGGAAGCCGGGCGGGAGGTCGAATCTCTTGGGGAAGACCGTGTGTGCGTCGGCCGTGGCTGGGACGAGGGCCGCGACCATTGCCGCGGCGAGCAGGGCGATACGAATCCGGAACATCGTTTGCTCCTGACGGGGGTCGGCGCCGCCGAGCCGGCGTGGAGGACGGCTGCTAACGCCTACCGTACGCCGCTGACCCGATAACCCGTGGCGACTCAGGGTGAGCAGGTGGGACCGTGTGTCTCATGACCCCGATGACCCTTCCCACCGGCTATGCCGAGCGGCCGTTGGTGCTGGCCGATGCCGCCACCGTCACCAGGGTGATGGCCGCCAACGAGCTGGCCACCGTCGGCGAGGTCGTCATCGAGCTGGCCGACATCGTTTCGGAGTGGCAGCGGCCTTCCTTCGACGTCTCCGCCCGGACGGTCGGTGTCATCGATGCCGACGGCGACCTGGTCGGCTACGCGGAGTGCTCCGGTGGCTCCCGGGCCGATGCCGCGGTACATCCAGACCACTGGGGCCGTGGTCTCGGCACCGCCCTGGCCGGCTGGCTCGCCTCGAAGGCGGGTGAGCTCGGGGAGCCGGTCATCGGCATGCCGGTCCCCCAGGGCTCACCTGGCGACCGGCTGCTGGAGTCCCTGGGCTGGTTCCCACGCTGGGAGTCCTGGGTGCTGGCGCTGCCGCCGGACGCGGCGATCCCGGTGCGGGAGCTGCCGGAGGCGTACGCCATCCGGGCCGCCACGCAGCAGGACCACGAGCAGGTGTGGACCGTGATCGAGGACGCCTTCCTGGAGTGGTCCGAGCGCGAACGCGAGCCCTACGCAGACTGGGTCGCCACGACCATCGAACGGCCAGGCGCCGAGCCGTGGAACGTCCGCGTGGTGACGGGCCCGGACGGCGCTGTGGTCGCCGCCGCGGTGCTGGTGATGACCGAGGACGGCGGGGAGGGGTACGTCAGCAGGCTGGCCACCCACAAGGACCAGCGCAACCGCGGCCTGGCCCAGGCGCTCCTCGCCGACGCGTTCGGTGCTGCCCGCGCTCACGGAGCCACACGCGCGACCCTGTCGACGGACTCCCGCACCGGCGCCCTCGACCTCTATCTCCACGTCGGCATGGAGGTCGAGTCCACCTGGGTCCACCGGGCGACCCGGCCCTGATCCCACTTCGACGCCCCGGCCTCGGCTACCATCTTGCGTCCAGGAGGTGGACAGACATGTCCGACGTACTGATCCGAGGACTCTCGGATGACGAGCTCGCGCGCATCGACACCGAGGCGACGCGGCTCGGGCTCACCCGCAACGAGTATCTCCGCCGATGGTTCACGCCTGACGCTCTGCGTCCGCTGCCACCGGCGCGACCCGTGGCCGGCGGCGACTTCGCGAAGTTCGCCCCGCTCGCCGACCGGGGTCTGATGCGTGACGCATGGTCGTAGCCCGACCCTGGCTGATGCACCGGTCGGCCCTCGCCCGGATGTCCACCAGCCCCGACGCTGAGAAGTGGTCCCGCCTGATCGAGCTGGGACAAGTACGCATCACCACCACCACACTGCTCGAGATCGGCCATCTGGCCCGATCCGAGCGGGAGTGGTCCGATCTCGTCGAGGACGTGCCGGTGATCCACATGCCGCTCGCGACCCTCACGCCGCGTACGGAGGCACGGGCGCTGGAGATCCAGCGCATCGTGCTGCGCGACGGCCGCCACCGGGCGCCGTCGGTGCCTGACCTGCTGGTGGCGGCGGTCGCCGAGGAGGCAGGTCTCACCGTCCTCCACGCCGACAACGACGTCGATCTCATCACCCGCACGACCGGCCAGCCGGTCGAGCGGCTGCGTGCCTGAGGTTCAGAAGAGCTCGCGGACCTTCTCGATCGGCCGGGCGAGCACGCCGCGGTCGCCCTTGAGCACGATCGGGCGCTGCAGCAGAGCAGGGTGCTCGACCATCAGCGCGACCAGCTCATCCTCGGAGAGGTCGCGATTGCCCAGGTCCAGCTCCTTGTAGACCGGCTCCCGCTTCCGCAGCACGTCACGAGCACTCAGGCCGGTCTTGGCGAGGATGTCCTTGACCTCCTCGGTCCGCAGGCCGAGCACGTGGTAGTCGACCTTCTCGAAGTCGACGCCCTCCTCCTCGAGGAGAACGAACAGGTTCCGACACGTCGTGCAGGTCGGCTTCTCGTACACGGTGATCTGATCCACGGCGCCACCTTAGCCCGCGGTTCGGGTGCGCTATCGCGGCAGGCGACCAAGGTGTGCGATAGTGCGCCGACCTATTTCTGGGCGCGATGGTGAGACAGACGAGCCGAGTCGACGAAGGGTCAGGCTCGGGGCGGGCGGATGAGGCCCTCTTGAGCGACCGTGGCGGCCAGGATGCCGTCGGCGGTGAAGACCCGGCCGATGGAGAGGCCGCGGCCACCGTAGGCCGAGGGGCTCTCCTGGTCGTAGAGCCACCACTCGTCGGCACGGAAGGGGCGGTGGAACCAGATGGTGTGGTCGAGCGAGGCCATCTGGATGCCCTTGTGGTCCAGCGAGTGGGCCGCGAGGGAGGCGCCGAGCAGCGAGATGTCGGAGGCCCAGGTGAAGGCACCACGCTGGATGTCGGGATCGTCGGGCAGCGAGGCGCCCAGGCGGATCCAGAGACGCTGCTGCGCGGGATGGACCGCATCGGGCTTGATGCCGAGCAGCGAGTTGCCGACGGCACGCACCTCGACCGCCTCCCACTCGCCCGCCAGCGAGACGGCCTCCGGGCTGCCGGAGTCGGCCATCATCTTCAGGAAGTCGATGCACTTCTCGGGCGCCGGGACCGACGGCATCGCATCCTGGTGCTCGAACCCGGACTCCTCACGCTGGAAGTTGGCGGTGAGGTAGTAGATGTCGCGCCCCTTCTGGCGCGCCCGGACCCGCCTGGTCTCGAAGGAGCGCCCGTCGCGGATCCGCTCGACGTCGTAGACGATCGGGTAGGACGGGTCGCCCGGCAGCAGGAAGTAGGAGTGCATCGAGTGCACCGTGAAGGCCGGGTCGGCCGACCGCACCGCGGCCATCAGCGCCTGAGCTGCCACCTGGCCGCCGTAGGCGCGCCCCCGCGAGTTGCGGGTGGTGGTGGCACCGTGGAAGAGGTCCTTGTCGATCTCGACCAGGTCGAGCACGCCTACCAGCTCGGCCACTGCCTGATCCGCCGCTACGGCGTCGGTCGTCATGCGTTGAGTTTCTCTCAATCCTTCTCAGGGCTGTCATCGGGGTCGGGACCGTTGAGCCCGGCCAGGAACTGCTCGAACTGCTCACCGAGCTCGTCACCGGTCGGCAGCGGCTCGTCGGGTGCCAGCAACGAGCGTCCGGACTCCTCGCCGCGCTGGAAGGTGTCGTACTGCTGCTCGAGAGCGGCCACGACCTCCCGCACCTCGGCATTGTCCTCGATGTAGGAGGCGATCTCCTCCTCGCGGCGCTGGGCCTCCGCCTCCAGGTCGGAGACCGGGATCGTCAGCCGGGCCGCGCGCTCGAGCTCCTCGACGAGCACGACCGCAGCGGCCGGGAAGTCGCTCTGAGCCAGGTAGTGCGGCATGTGCACCACGTAACCGCCCGCAGGGTGGCCCCACTCCCCCAGGCGTACCTCCACCAGGGCCTGGGCTGAGGCCGGGATCCGGATCTCGCCCTTCCACGGGCTCTCCCAGACCTGGCCGGCGAGCTCCTGTGCCGGGTCGTTGGCGTGCCTGGTCGCGGTCAGCGGGCGGGTGTGCGGCACCGCCATCGGCACCGACGCGAGCGAGATCACCTCGGTCACGCCGAGGCGCTCGATGACCTCGCGTACGGCGCCGGCGAAGGCCTCCCAGCGGTTGTCCGGCTCGGGGCCGTGCAGCAGGAGGTAGGGATTGTCACCGGTGTCCTTGAGCAGCCGGACGACCAGCCGCGGCGCATCGAAGGACTCGTAGTGGTCGCTGACGAACGAGATCGCCGGTCGGCGGGCCCGGTAGTCGTGGAGCTCGTCGACATCGAAGGTCGCCACCACCGGCGCTCGCCTCGACGTCTGGATCAGATGAGCCGCGGCCCGCTCGGCGGCCTTGCCCGCGTCGAGGAAGCCGTCCAGGACGACCACCAGCGGAAGCTGGTCACCTCCGGCCAGGATGATCTCCTCGGGCAGGTCGTCAACGATGTGCACCAGTCGTGATCCGGCCATCGGTGTCTCCTCCCGTTGCGTACGGCCCTCGTGGGCCTCGTCGTCGCTCGCCTCGCCAGGGATCGCGACCCTGGGGCTCAACCTTCTCAATACACGCTTCCACATGACGACAGCGCAGCATCCTGGACGCCCCAGTTATTCCCAAGCCGACGCGCGGAGACCGGCGACCTCAGCTGCGAGAGGCCGTGTGACCTCCCCCTCGGTGCGGCCGTTGTTACTAGCGGGTAATGTAGGCGCCGGGCACCACCCGTGCCCGCACCAACAGCGCCGCCAGGCGACAACCGACCGGCAACCCACATGGAGTGACACGGTGACCCGACAGCTGCGAGAAGTCGTCTTCGTCGACGGCGTACGCACACCTTTCGGCAAGGCCAAGGGCCAGTACGCCGAGACCCGCGCAGACGACCTGGTCGTCAAGCTCATCCGTGAGCTCACGCGCCGCAACCCCGAGCTTCCCCCCGAGCGGATCGACGAGGTCGCCATCGCCGCGACCACGCAGATCGGCGACCAGGGCCTGACGATCGGCCGCACCGCCGGCCTGCTCGCCGGGCTCCCGCAGTCCGTCCCCGGCTACGCGATCGACCGGATGTGCGCCGGCGCGATGACCGCCGTCACCACCACCGCCGGCGGCATCGCCTTCGGTGCCTACGACGTCGTCATCGCCGGCGGTGTCGAGCACATGGGCCGCCACCCGATGGGTGAGGGCGTGGACCCCAACCCGCGGATCATCTCCGAGAAGCTCGTCGACCCCTCGGCGCTCGTCATGGGCAACACCGCCGAGAACGTCCACGACCGTTACCCGGCGATCACCAAGGAGCGCACCGACGCTTTCGCCGTCCGCTCCCAGGAGCTGGCGGCCAAGGCGTACGCCGACGGCAAGATCCAGCCCGACCTGGTCCCCGTCGCCACCCGCTCCGCCGAGAACGGCTGGGGCCTGGCCACCACCGACGAGCCGATGCGTCCCGGCACCACCACCGAGGACCTGGCCAAGCTGAAGACCCCGTTCCGCCCGCACGGCCGCGTCACCGCGGGCAACGCGGCGGGCATCAACGACGGCGCGACCGCCTCGCTGCTGGCCTCCGAGGACGTCGCCCGCGAGCTCGGTCTGCCGATCAAGATGCGGCTGGTGTCCTACGCCTTCGCCGGCGTCGCCCCCGAGGTCATGGCCGTCGGCCCGATCCCGTCGACCGAGAAGGCGCTGGCCAAGGCCGGGCTCACGATCGACGACATCGAGGCCTTCGAGGTCAACGAGGCGTTCGCGATCCAGGTGCTCGCCTTCCTGGACCACTTCGGCATCGCCGAGGACGACGAGCGCGTGAACCCGTACGGCGGCGCGATCGCGTTCGGTCACCCGCTGGCCTCCTCCGGTGTGCGGCTGATGATCCAGCTCGCGCGCCAGTTCGAGGAGCGCCCCGAGGTCCGCTACGGCCTCACCACCATGTGCATCGGCCTGGGTATGGGCGGCACGGTCATCTGGGAGAACCCGAACTGGACTGGGGAGTCGAAGTGACTGACATCAACACCCTTCTCGCTGATGTCGAGAAGCTCTTCTCCGACGACGAGGTCGTGACCGCGGCCAAGCTGGCGAAGGTCACCCTGCCCTCCGGCAAGGTCCTCGGCCTGGTCACCCTCGACAACGGACACGACCACACCCGGCCGAACACGTTCGGGCCGAAGTCGCTGGTCGAGCTCAACACGGCGTACGACGCGGCCCTTGCTGATCCCGAGATCGACGCGATCGCGGTGACCGGCAAGCCGTTCATCCTCGCGGCCGGCGCCGACCTGACCTCGCTGCAGGCGGGCGGCCCGGACGGGATCCGTACGATCGCCGAGCTCGGTCACGCGGTCTTCCGCAAGCTCGGTGACGGCGCCAACGGCGTCAAGAAGCCGTCCTTCGGCTTCATCAACGGGCTCGCGCTCGGCGGTGGCCTCGAGGTCGCGCTGCACGCCGACTACCGCACGATCCAGGACTCGGTGCCGGCCGTCGGCCTGCCCGAGGTCATGCTCGGCCTGATCCCGGGCTGGGGCGGCGGCTACCTGCTGCCGAACCTGATCGGTCCGGCCAAGGCCGCCAAGGTCTTCATCGAGAACCCGCTCAACAACGGCAAGGTGCTCAAGGGCACCGAGGCCTTCGAGCTGGGCATCGCGGACGCGATGTTCGGCGGCGCCGACTACCTCGAGCAGTCGCTGCTGTGGGCCGACGGCATCCTGTCCGGCGCCGTGTCGGTTGAACGTGAGGAGATCGACCGGGGCGAGGCCTGGGACGAGGCCGCCAAGAACGCCAGCTTCTTCGCCTGGGCCAAGACCGGCGACGCCTCCCCGGCCGCCAAGAAGGCCGTCGAGCTGCTCACCCTGGCCAAGACGGCGACCCGCGACGAGGGCTTCGCGGCCGAGGACGACGCCCTCGTGGCGATGTCGAAGACCCCGCAGCTGCTCGCCTCGCTCTACTCCTTCGACCTGGTGCAGAAGCGCGCCAAGCGTCCCGCCGGCGCCCCCGACAAGGCGCTCGCGCAGAAGGTCACCAAGGTCGGCATCATCGGTGCCGGTCTGATGGCCTCGCAGTTCGCGCTGCTCTTCGTCCAGCGTCTCAAGGTGCCGGTCGTCATGGTCGACCTGGACCAGGACCGTGCCGACAAGGGCGTGGCGTACGTCCACGCCGAGCTCGACAAGAAGCTCGCCAAGGGCCGTGCCTCGCAGGACGCGACCAACCGCCTCAAGGCGCTCGTGACGTCGTCGATCGACTACGCGGAGGCCTTCTCCGACGCCGACTTCATCATCGAGGCCGTCTTCGAGGAGATGGGCGTCAAGAAGACCGTTTTCGCCAACGCCGAGGCCGTCGCGCCGGAGACCGCGGTCTTCGCCACGAACACCTCGAGCCTCTCGATCACGGAGATGGCGGCCGACCTGAAGAACCCCGAGCGGGTCGTGGGCTTCCACTTCTTCAACCCGGTCGCGGTGATGCCGCTGCTGGAGATCATCCGCGGCGAGAAGACGTCGGATGCCGCCCTGGCCACGGCGTTCTCCGTCTCGAAGTCGCTGAAGAAGACCTCGATCCTGGTCAAGGACAGCCCGTCCTTCATCGTGAACCGGCTCCTGGGCCGCTTCATGGGCGAGGTCTCCAAGGTCGCCGACGAGGGCACCCCGATCGACGTCGTCGAGTCCGCCTTCGCCGGCGTCGCGCCGATGGGCCCGTTCGCGCTGATCGGCCTGGTCGGTCCGGCGATCGCGTACCACAACAACGAGACGCTCGCGAAGGCCTTCCCGGACCGGTTCCACCTCTCCGAGAACCTGCACCGGGTCGTCGAGGCCAAGAAGAGCTCCTTCTTCGGTCCTGACGGGCGCACCCTCGACCCCGAGGTCGAGGCGCTGCTCGTCTCCGGCGACACGGTCAAGACCGCCGAGGAGGCCCGCCAGCAGGCCCTCGAGGCCATCGCCGACGAGATCGGCCGGATGCTCGAGGAGGGCGTCGCCCAGGCCGCCGAGGACATCGACCTGGCGATGATCACCGGGGCCGGCTTCCAGTTCTGGAACGGCGGCAT
Source organism: Nocardioides sp. NPDC058538 (assembly GCF_042719275.1). Lineage (NCBI taxonomy): Bacteria > Bacillati > Actinomycetota > Actinomycetes > Propionibacteriales > Nocardioidaceae > Nocardioides > Nocardioides sp. NPDC058538. The sequence goes on from NZ_JBHXNY010000004.1 coordinate 131,374, forward strand.
CACCCAGCTCCTCGACCGCGAGGGCATCTCCGAGAAGGTCACCGGCAAGAAGTTCCACTGACCGACGCAAGTCCGCCCCCGACCGATCTGATCGGTCGGGGGCGGTCCCATGCTGGGCCGGGTCAGTCCCGGACACACCTCAGTAGGGACTCAGGCCTTGTCGGTGGCCACCTTGCCGCCTCCGACCGCCGTCTCCGGCTTGCCCATGTTCTGCCGCGCACGGGGCCGCTGCTGGCGACCCGAGGCCTGCGCTGAGCCGCGCCGGCCCTCGATCTTCTTGCGGATCTGTTCGTCCGCCGCTCTGAGGTCGAACGGCGCCGACATCTGCTCAGGTGACCAACGGAACTCGGCCACGAGGTCGTCATAGAGCATTGAATCCCCCGAGTGCTGTGTGGTGACGATACCGAGGGCCCTCGTCGCCCCCGACAGACCCACCCTAAGCCCAGAACGATCGATCTTCGCCAGGGGCTCGACCAGAGAGACCGACCCCGTAGGGTCAAAATTCGACGTCTCGGCGTCAGAAACTGACGTCTCGGGGCAGGGGGGTGGGGGTCAGGGCGCCCAGACGTTCGATGGTGTCGAGCGCGACCGCCTGGGGGGTCAGGCCGATGCTCTCCAGGATCTTGGGCCGCTTGGCGTGGTCGAGGAACTCCTGCGGGATGCCGTGGATCTTCACCGGGGTGCGTACGTCGGCAGCAGTCAGGGCCTGCAGGAAGGACGCGCCGACACCGCCGGCGACGCCGTTGTCCTCGATGGTGACGACCAGGCTGTGGTCGGCGGCCGCCTCGATGAGGGCCGGGTCGATCGGCTTGACCCAGCGCGGGTCGACGACGGTGACGCCGATGCCCTGGGCGGTGAGCCGCTCGGCGACGCCCACGGCGACCTCGGCCATGGAGCCGACGCCGAGGACCAGGACGTCCTTGGTGCCGTTGCGCACGAGCACGTCGGCCTCGCCGAGCTTGGCGATCGTGGCGATGTCCTCGGGCGGCGGGCCCTTCGGGAAGCGAACGACCGTGGGCGCGTCGTCGACCTCGACGGCCTCGTCGAGGAGCTCGTTGAGGCGAGCGATGTCGCGCGGCGCGGCCAGGCGGAGCCCGGGGACGACCTGGAGCAGCGACATGTCCCACATGCCGTTGTGGGAGGCGCCGTCGTCGCCGGTCACGCCGGATCGGTCGAGGACGAACGTCACCCCGGCCCGGTGCAGCGCGCAGTCCATCAGCACCTGGTCGAAGGCACGGTTGAGGAAGGTAGCGTAGACCGCGAAGACCGGGTGCAGGCCACCCATCGCCAGGCCGGCGGCCGAGGTGGCGGCGTGCTGCTCGGCGATGCCGACGTCGAAGGTGCGCTCGGGGAACCTGGCCTGGAACGCGTCGAGGCCGACCGGGTGCATCATCGCCGCGGTGATCGCGACGATGTCCTGGCGGCTCTCCCCCAGCCGCACCATCGCGTCGGAGAAGTGGTCGGTCCAGATCCGGCCCTTGGGCTTCTCGGCGCCGGTCTGGACGTCGAAGGGACCCGGCGAGTGGAACTGGTCGGCCTCGTGGCGCTCGGCCGGGTCGTAGCCGTAGCCCTTGCGGGTGATCGCGTGCACGATCACCGGACCGCCGAACCGCTTGGCCGAGGTCAGCGCCTGCTCGACGGCGTGCCGGTCGTGGCCGTCGACGGGGCCGACGTACTTCAGGCCGAGGTCCTCGAACAGACCCTGGGGCGCGACCGCGTCCTTGAGCCCCTTCTTCACCGCGTGCAGCGCGTCGTAGGCCATCGAGCCGATCCCCGGCACCGCGTTGAGGCGGCGCTTGACCATGTCGAGAAGGACCTCGTAGCGGGGGTTGGTGCGCAGGGAGGTCAGCGCCGTGGCCAGGCCACCGATGGTCGGGGTGTAGGAGCGGCCGTTGTCGTTGACCACGATGACCAGCTTGGAGTCGTGCTGGATCGCGATGTTGTTGAGCGCCTCCCAGGCCATCCCGCCGGTCAGCGCGCCGTCGCCGATCACCGCGACGACGTGGCGGTCCTCGCCGCGGATCGTGTAGGCCTTGGCCAGCCCGTCGGCGTAGGAGAGCGCGGTGGAGGCGTGGGAGTTCTCGACCACGTCGTGGTCGGACTCGGACTGGCTCGGGTAGCCGCTCATCCCGCCCTCGCGGCGCAGCGTGCCGAAGTCGCCGGCCCGGCCGGTGACGAGCTTGTGGACGTAGGACTGGTGACCGGTGTCGAAGACGATCTTGTCGCGCGGGCTGTCGAAGACCCGGTGCATGGCCAGGGTCAGCTCGACCACGCCGAGGTTCGGCCCCAGGTGGCCGGTGTTGGTGGCCACGGTCCGGATCATCAGGTCCCGGATCTCGCTCGCGAGGAGCTCGAGCTGGTCGTCGGAGAGATCACGAAGATCCTGCGGCGCGGCGATGCGTTCGAGGAGACCCATGGCCCGGATTCTACGTCTCGACCCTGAAGGACTTCGACCCGGATAGCGACGCGTGCTGAGGCGATCCGAGGAACGGCGTCAGCCCGATCCGGGCCGAGTCGCTGAGGTCCAGGTCAGGCGCCTTCACGGGGTCGACAAAGACGATCTGGCGACCCTCGTGGCACACGATGTCGGCGTCGGTGAGGTCGACGCCGGCGGCGTAGAGGTGGATCTTGTCGTCGGTGCCGGTCTCGGGGTGGCGGAGCTCCTGGACGGCGACCAGCTCGAGGGCCTCGGGGCCCAGGCGCACCTCGGTCTCCTCCTCGAGCTCGCGGACAGCTCCGGCCAGCGGGTCCTCCCCGGACTCGAGGTGGCCGCCGCAGAAGGACCACTTCTCCGGCGCGATCGTCGGATGCTCGTCGCGCTCCTGGAGCAGCACCCAGCCACGACGGTCGACAAGGATCACGGCGGCGAACTCGGTCATGAGGGGCGAGCCTAGTCCTCCCGCGGCCGCACCGATGCCCGCGGTCTGCCCAGCTCCCTCGTCAGTACGTCACCGACCTGCTCGAGCCCGACGGGCTCCTCGACCAGCTCCGCCCATGGACGATCGGACGCGACGAGGAAGGCGACCGCCTGTTCCAGGTGGCGCGGCTCGTAGTTGTGTACGCCGCTGACCGACCGCCAGCCCCGCACGATCGCCTCGGGGTCGACCGAGATCGCGCGCCCCGGGGAGACCGAGCCGACCAGGACGAGGGACCCGCCGATGTCGAGCGCCCCGAGCGCCGCCTCGACCGCCGAGGCAGCGCCGGAGAAGTCCATCGCCACGTCGACCGGCGGAAGCGCCTGCCCCGCGGACAGCGTCGACGTCGCGCCGAAGCCGACGGCCAGCTCCAGCCGCACGGGCTCGACGTCGCTCACCACGACCTCGGCCGCCCCGGCGTCGGCCGCAGCGGCGACCGCGGTTAGCCCGAGCATCCCGGCGCCGATCACCAGCACCCGCTTGCCGCCCAGCGAGCCGACCCGCTCCAGGGCCGCCATCACGGTGGCGGTCGCGCAGCCGGCCGGCGCGGCGACCTCGTCGGCCAACGTGTCGGGGACGGGCACGACGGCGGTGCCGGCGGGCAGGAGCACGTGGGTCGCGTAGGTGCCCGACAGCGGCCAGGCCGGCTCGTAGGGCTCGTGGCCGAGCTTGCGCACCGAGCGGCACTTCGCGGTGAGCCCCCGCCCGCAGCGGTCGCAGGTCCCGCACGAGACGGTGACGCCCCAGACCACGCGCCGGCCGGTGCCCACGATCCGGCCGACGCCCTCGTGCCCGAGGACGCTCGGACAGGCTCCGGGACGCCGCCCGGAGACCGTGTGGTGGTCGGAGCCGCACACGGTCGCGAGGTCGATCTCGACCAGCGTCTCCCCCGGCCCCGGCACCGGCAGGCCCACGGTCTCCAGCCTCACCTCGGCGCCACCGCGCCACACCGCGACCCGTGCCATGAGCCGTGCCATCAGACCGCGCCGACCTTCCGGCGCAGCCAGGCGCTGAACAGGTCGATGACGATGATCAGGACGATCACCATGCAGACGTAGGTCATCATCGTGTCGAAGTGGAAGCTGTCCACCTCGGTCTTGATGAAGAACCCGATGCCGCCGGCTCCGACCGTGCCGAGGATGACCGAGCTGCGTACGTTGGTGTCGAAGCGGTAGAGGAGCAGGCCGAGCAGCGACGGCATGACAGCAGGCAGCACGGCGTGCGCGGCCGACTGCGCGGGCGAGGCTCCGGCCACGCGGAGCGCCTCGACCGGCCCCTGGTCCACCTCGTCCATCGCCTCGGACCACAGCTTGCCCATGACCGCGACGTTGTGGATCGCCAGCGCGATCACACCCGGGAACGCCCCGAAGCCGACCGCGGCGATGAACATCAGCGCGTAGACGGTCTCCGGCACGGCCCGCAGCACCGACATCACCGCGCGACCCAGGAGCCACAGCGGCACGAACCGGTTGGTCGTACGCGAGGAGATGACCGCGAACCCCAGCGCCACCGGAATCGAGAGGGTCGTGCCGAGCAGGCCGATCCAGATCGTGAGCAGGCAGTACTCCAGGCCGGGCCGGATGGTCTCCGACCAGCGCAGATCGAGCGGGAAGGCACCGTCCTGATGGATGGTCCTGCCGTTCGGGTAGGTGCGGTCGACCCCGAACAGGAAGTTCCACAGGCCGCGCCAGCCCTCGAGCAGTTCCTTGGGCGAGGTGTTGGTCTGCACCGCGGCGTACCAGTGCACGAGGACCAGGGCGGCCGTGATCGCCGCCCCGACGGCGATGCCGGAGGGCCGGAAGCGGGGCGGGATGTCCAGGCGCGGTTCGGGGGCCTTGGTCAGGCTGGTCATGCGTACTCCCTCATCTCAGCGGCCTCCAGCGCCTCCAGCGCCGGCCGGTAGAGCCCGGCCACGGTCTCGTCGGTGACCTCGGCGCTGTTGCTGTCGAAGACGAGCCGGCCCCCGGCCAGCCCGAGGATCCGGTCGGAGAATCGGCGGGCGAGGTCGGGTTGGTGGAGCACCGCCGCCACCGCCAGACCGTCGTCGGCCAGCGAACGCAGCAGGTTCATCACCTGCTCGGAGGCGGCCGGGTCGAGCGCCGAGACCGGCTCGTCGGCGAGCAGCACCTTGGCGCGCTGGCACAGCGCGCGGGCCACCGCGACCCGCTGCTGCTGGCCACCGGAGAGACGACCCGCCTTCTCCCGGGCCCGGTCGGCGAGACCGACCCGGTCCAGGCAGGCCATCGCCTCGGCCTGCACCTCGCGCGAGAAGGCCAGCACCGACCAGGACCGGCTCAGACCGAGCCGCCCGAGCGCACCCGCGCAGACGTTGTCGAGCACGCTGCGACGGGGCACCAGATGGATCTTCTGGAAGACCATCGCGACCGTCGGCACCGCCTCCGCGCTTCGCGCGGTTACTCCCTCGCTCGACCTCGCTCCCGTCGTCTCGCCGGGCTTGACCCTGAGGCCGTCGACCGTGATCGTGCCGCCGTCGGGACGCTCCAGACCGACCACGCAGCGCAGCGAGGTGGACTTGCCGGAGCCGTTGGCTCCGAGGAGGCTGACCACCTCCCCGGAGGCGACCTCGAAGGTCAGGCCGTCCAGGACCGTCTTCTCCCCGAACGACTTCCTCAGGCCGTCGATACGCAGGGCCGCACCGGAGAGGTGATCAGCGCCCATCAGAGGTCGTCCGTGGTCAGGTCGAGCGCCTCGGCGAGGTCGGACACCGGCCGGTAGTCCTCCTCGGTGACCGCCACCAGCGCCGGCTTGCCGGCTGGCGGGGTGAAGTCGAGGTACTCGCCGATCTCTGCGACCGACTCGGCCGGCAGGTTCAGCAGCGCGTCCTGCACGGCCTTGGACACCTCGGGGGTCATGTTCGGGCCTGCCGCGATCGGGTCGTTGAGGATCGGCTCGGACTTCCAGACCTGGCGGAAGGCGGACTCATCGAACTGGCCCTCGGCCGTCGCCGAGGCCAGGGTCTGGCTGTTGATCTCGGCGGCGTCGACCTTGCCGTTGACCAGGGCCAGCAGCGCCTCGGTGTGACCACCGGCGTACTCGGCCTTGACGTCCTTCTCGATCCCGGCGTCGATGAGCGCCTTGCGCGGCACCGCGTCACCGGAGGTGGAGCCGGACTCGGACAGCGCCAGGGTCGTGCCCGCGAGATCCTCGACGGACTTGATCGGCAAGTCCTCGGGCACCCAGATGCCACCGGTGTAGGAGGAGACCTTGCCGTCCTCGCCCGCGAAGGAGGCCAGCGGCGTGGCGCCGGCCTGCTTCTGGGCGAAGACGTAGCCCAGCGGCCCGAACTGGCCGATGTCGAGCTTGCCGTTCTGCATGGCCAGGATCTCGGCGACGTACGTGTCGGAGATCTGCACCTCCACCTCGCAGCCGAGCTCTTCGCCGAGGGCCTCGCCCAGGGTCTCGTAGACCGGGATCAGGTTCTTGGGGTCCTCGAAGGGCTCGACGCCCATCTTCAGAGTGCCGTCGGGGCAGATCTGGTCGGGACCGACCTCGCCGCCCGCGGCGGCCTTGTCGGTCGTCGCCTCGCTGCCGCAGGCGGCCAGGGCGAGAGTCAGTGTGGCGGCGCCGGCGAGGGCGGTGAGGGAGCGCAGGGGGGACATGTGAGGTTTCTCCTGTGGTCAGAACAGCTGGTCGAGGACGGTGGGCGCGAGTCCCAGTGCGGTGGTCATGCCGATGCCCGACGTCACCGAGACGACCCGGAGGCCCGGGAACGGCTCGGTGTCGAGGAAGTCGGTCCGCGGGGAGTCCGCGTAGACCCCTCGCCAGCGACGTCGGACGGTGAGCGGAGCCCCGAGCAGCCGCGCCCCTTCCCGCAGCACCAGCTCGGCGACGTGCTCGTCGTCGAAGGGCAGGTGGGTGCGGTCGTAGTGGTGGGTGTCGCCCAGGACGATCGAGCCGGGGCGGCCGCCGCTCCCGGGCCGCTGGGTGAGCATGAGATTCATGACGACGTCGAGGAGCTCGGGCGCGGTCGCCCCGAGCTCATTGCGTACGTCGGCGGCCGCCGTGGTCTCGGCGAACCCGCCGTAGCGCAGCATCGAGAGCCCGGTCAGCACCGCCGGCCCGATCTCGACATCGCCCGGAGGCGCGACCTCGAGCATCTGCAGCCGGCAGCGGCGTACGGCTGCCTCCTCGGCGACCTGCGGGAAGAGCCGGTCGATGTCATGGCCGGCGGCGTGGACGACCCGGGCGGAACGGATGGTTCCGCGGCTGGTGCGGACGTCGATCCCACCGGCGGCCGGGTCGATGGCACCGACGTGGGTCGACCAGCTGAACCGGACGCCCTCGGACTCCAGCCACGCGGCGATCGCGGGCAGCGCCTCGCGCGGATCCACCCTCAGGTCGAGCGACAGGTGTGCGCCGCCGAGGACCTCCGCGGTGGCCGGCGGGAACAGCTCGCGGGTCGCGTCGGCGTCCAGCAGGCGGGCCTGCTCGGTGCCGCGGATTCCGGCGAACTCCTCGAGCACGGCCATCTCGGCCTCGGTCCGCGCGACGACGACCGTGCCCGTCTTCCGGAGACCGAAGCCCGCCTTAGCTGCGAGGGTGAGCCAGTGCTCGCGGGCCGTGAGGGCATAGGCGAGCGACTGGCCCGACTGGGCGGTGGTGCAGATGTGCCCGAAGTTGCGGATCGAGGCGCCGACGGCGCGCTCGTCCCGCTCGATGACATGGATCTTCAGGCCGCGCGCGAGCCCTTCGACGGCATGCGCGAGGCCGACGATCCCGGCACCGACGACGACGAGGTCGGCGGCACCGTCGGGGGTGGTCGTATGAGTTGGCACGGCCCGAACACTTCTGTCTCGCGGCAGCCCTGGTCAACAGGCTCGACGAACATGTACAGACAAGTTAACCGGTCGTTCTCCTGCGCACTGCTGGGTCCGCTGAGCGTTATCCGTGCGTTCACGAAGCGCTTCATCACACTTGTCTGATCAAGTTGTAGCCTGCTGCCCATGAGTAGCCCGCTGCACGTCCAGGTCGCCGAGGCCATCCGTGCCCGGATCACCGCCGGCGAGCTGCCGACCGGCGCCCCGATCCCCTCCGAGGCGCAGCTGTGCGAGCAGTTCGGCGCCTCCCGCGGCACCATCCGTACGGCACTGGCGAGCCTGCGCCGCGAGGGCCTGCTCAGCGGCGGCCAAGGACGTCCGCCGACCGTGCGCGACACCGCACTCGGTCAGCCCTTCGAGCAGCTGATCTCGTTCAGCGCCTGGGTGCAGCAGATCGGCCACACCGCCGGCCAGCGCACCATCGAGGTCGCCCGGCGCGGCGCCACCGCCGCTGCCGCCGAGGCGCTCGACATCGACGAAGGTGACCCGGTGGTCGACGTGCTCCGGCTCCGTCTTCTCGACGGTCGTCCCGCGATGCTCGAGCGCAGCACCTTCGTCGAGCGCGTCGGGCGGCTGCTCTTCGACTTCGACCCCGACACCGGCTCGCTCTACGCCCACCTGATCGCGGCCGGCGTCGACCTGCACGCCGCGCGCCCCACCATGGACGCGGTGGCGGCCGACGAGACCGACGCCGACCTGCTCGACATCGCGGTGGGCAGCCCGCTGCTGCGCGAGCGCCGCCGGGCGACCGCCACCGACGGCACGCCGCTGGAGTACGCCGACGACCGCTACCGGCCCGACCGGGTCACGTTCACCATCGACAACACCCGCCCGTCCGCAGCGGGGATCCGCACCGACGTACGCATCCTCAAGGAGATCTCGTGACCGCCTACGACCCTGCCGACCGTCTCGGGCTCCGCTTCGACCTAGCCGCCCTCGACATGGCCGGCACCACCGTCGACGAGGGCGGACTGGTCTACGACGTGCTCGAGTCGACCGTCGCCGACGCCGCCGGCGAGCCGGTCCCCCACGACCTGCTGCTGCGGTGGAAGGGCACCTCGAAGTGGGAGGCGATCCAGGGGCTGCTGCGCGGGCTGGGCCAGGACCCGACCACCGCCCAGGTCGACAAGATCTTCGACGGCTTCGGCGAGCGCCTCGTCACCGCCTACCGAGAGACCCCGCCGCAGCGCTTCCCCGGAGTCCTCGAGATGTTCGCGACGCTGCGCTCACGCGGCGTGAAGGTGGCCCTGCAGACCGGCTACTCCACCGAGATCGCCGCCGCCATCCTCGACGGCCTGGGCTGGACCGTCGGTTCCGACCCCGAGTCGACCGTTGACGCCGTCGTCACCTCCGACCTCGTCGCCGCCAGCCGCCCCGCCCCCTACCTCGTCTTCCACTGCATGGAGGCCACCGGCGTCCAGGACGTACGCCGCGTACTGGTCGCCGGCGACACCCCCAACGACCTCGGCGCCGGCACCAACGCCGGAGCCGGCTTCGTCGTCGGCGTCGCCACCGGCTCCTTCACCCACGACCGGCTCGCCACCGAGCCCCACACTCACCTGCTCGCCTCCACCGCGGACCTGCCGACACTCCTGTAGAGCGTGTTCGGGGACCCGGCGTCGAGTCGGGCGTTGTCCAGTGCGTGCGATCGCAAGGCGGAGGAGGGAGGCGGCCCGGCGTTGGCCGTCGACCGACGAGAACGCCGCGAGCGTGCGCACTGGGCAGCGCCCGGCCGGCGCATCCGGGTTCTCGAACACGCTCGAAACGTACGTTCCTTGACTGGACACAAGCCAAGGCAAAGACTGGCTCCATGGCACTGACCAAGAAGCAGAAGACGATCCTGACCACCGGCGCGCTCGTGGCCCAGGCGGCAGTCGCTCCGGTGATCCTTCGCGACCTGCAGACGCGCTCCGACGACGAGATCCGCGGGCCGCGGACGCTGTGGCGGCTGTGGGGCAGCACCAACCTGCTCGGCGCGGCGGTCTACTGGTTCTACGGCCGCAAGCCGGCCGCCGCCTAGGCCCTCGCCACGCCGCGAGGCTCGGTGAGGAGCCGGATCGCGAAGATCAGCTCCTCGACGTCGGCGAACCGGCGCAGGTCGCAGCCGGTTCGCTCGGCGATCCGCTCGAGACGGTGGTAGGCGGTGTTGACGTGGACATGCAGACGCTCGGCGGCAAGCTTGGCGTTGAGGTCGCAGGCGACGTACGCCAGCATGGTCTCGATCATCACGCTGTCACGCGCGAGGTCCTCCTCGACGAACTGGCGAAGCGCCGGGCGCACCAGGCGGCGCGCGGTCGGATCCTCGCGCAGCACCAGGTAGTCGACCGTCGAGATCATCGGCAGGGCCACCACGCCGGGATCCGCGCCGAGGACGTCGCGAGCGATCGCGGCCTCTGAGTACGCAGCAGGTGCCGCACCCAGGCCGGTGTGCACGGTGCTGGCGCCCACGGCCAGCTCGAATCCCTCCCGGGCGAGCTGGCGGTAGATGCGCCTCAGGTCGGGCACGATCGTCCTGACGTCGTCGGTCGCGACGGGCAGGATCCCGACGAGCTGCTCCTGGCGGATCACCGTGACCCCCTCCCGCGCCGGGCCCAGCACGGTGCGCACGTGCCGCAGCGCTTCCCGCAGGCTCCGTCCCGGGCGTAGCCGCCGCACCGGCACTGCGACCAGGACGACGATCCGGTCGTCGGGTTCGAGCCCGCACCGGCGGGCCACCTCGAGCATCGGGCCGGGCCGGGCCCCGCGCCCGGCGAGCAGGTCCTCGACGAGGTCCCGGCGGATCCGGTCACCCTCGGCGAGCTCGACCTGATGGGCGGCGAGGTAGGCCTCGGCCGCGACCGTGCTGCCGACCTCGATCACCTGCATCACGTGCGAGGCCACCGGGAGCGCCGCGCGGCTGGTCTCCGGGTCGGCGGCAGCGATCTCGACGATGCGCTCCCACAGCGCCACCTGGCCGATGCGGAATGCCTGCAGGAAGTCGGCGAGCGCGACACCCTGACGAACCCGCCGGGTCGCCTGGTCCACGGTGAACTGGAAGTCCTCGCGTACGGCCGCCCGTCCTTCCTCCAGCGTGGTGAGCACCGCCAGGAAGACCGCCTCGGCGTGGTCGCCGACCTCCTTGCGCAGCTCGGGATCGGGGCTGACGCCGTAGGCCAGCACCTGGTCCCAGTTGTGCTTGAGGAACAGCTCCACGGTGTGCGGGAGATCCTCCCTGATGCCCGCGACGATGCGTTTGATCGGCTCCGTGCTCATCGCGCTCCCTCGGTGTTTCGCTGGCGGTTGCGGCGTCAACCAGATCAACGCACGAGTGTGGCGGCAGTCACGCTCCAACCGGTTTGTGATCTGTCTCCATCCGCGTTGTCGCGCCCTCACACATTTCCCGACGCGCCCTTCCCAACCGAGATCTGGCTGGTGAATGGTGCTATGTGTCGGGGGTCACAAAACTCGGACCCTGCCCACGCCAGGAGTGATTACACATGGGGACGCACAACCCGGAGGGCCCTGCACGGGTCTCCAGACGATCGTTCGTCGGATACGTCATCGGCGGCACGACGCTGATCGCAGCCGCAGACCTAGGCCTGGCTCCGCCGGCCGCCCACGCCGCACCGGTCCCGTCGGTGCCACAGATCCCCGAGGTCTATGACCTCAACGACTTCCTCACCCACTGCGCGATGCCGACCTCGAACCTGATCGCGATCGAGGTCGACGAGAAGGGGCACGCCCACTTCGCACTCCCGCGGATGGAGGTCGGCCAGGGCATCACCACGGCCGTGGCCATGCTGATCGCCGAGGAGCTCGACCTTCCGGTCGACCACGTGCACGTCACCTTGGCGCCGGCCCGTCCCGAGCTGCTCTTCAACCAGCTGACCGGCGGGTCCAACACCATCATCTCGATGTACACCCCGGTCCGCGTCGCCGCCGCCATCGCCCGCAAGGCGATGTTCGAGGCAGCCGCGATCCTGCTCGGGACGACCGCGGCGCAGCTGATCGCCAAGGGCGGCGTGATCAGCGTCCCGGGTGGCTCCTCGGTGACGTACGGCGAAGCGGCCGCCAAGGCGGCTCAGCCGACGACCGAGAAGGTCGAGGTCGAGCTCAAGGAGACCTCCGAGCACACCGTCGTCGGCAAGCCCCATCGCCGCGTCGACGCGCGCGCCGCTGTCACGGGCAAGAAGAAGTTCGCGATGGACCTCGACGTCCCCAACGCGCTGCCCACGATGATCTGTCGCGCCCCCGAGCTCAACGGCACGCCGGATTCGATCAACAACAAGGGCGACGTCGAGACGATGCCGGGCGTCACCCACGTCGCGATCGTCCCCACCGGCGTCGCGGTCCGGGCCAAGACCTTCGGTCAGTGCATCGACGCCGTACGCGCGCTGGACGTGACCTGGAACTCCGGCACCGTGACCACGATGTCGGCCAAGCACATCAAGCAAGAGCTCAAGGCCGGCCAGATCCCGCTGGCGGTGCCGAAGATCGGGGCGACCTCGGTCGACGGCGAGTTCACCTTCCACTTCCGCAGCGGCTCGGCCCTCGAGCCCAACTGCGCGGTCGCCGACGTACGCGACGGCAAGGCCACGGTCTGGGGAGGCCTGAAGTCACCGATCGACGCCCAGGGCAGGATCGCCAAGGCGCTCGGCATCCCGCAGAACAGCGTGACGGTCAACGTGGTCCAGGGCGGCGGCTCCTTCGGGCGCAAGCTGTTCAGCGACGCCGCCGTCGAGGCCGCCCACGCGTCCAAGGCGTTCGGCGCGCCGGTCAAGCTGATGTGGCACCGCGCCGACGAGCCGCGCCAGGGCCGGGTGCACCCGATGGCGGTCTCCCAGATCCGGGCGACCGTGCTGGCCGGCAGCATCCTCACCTTCGAGCAGCGCCACGCCAGCGTGGCCTGTGACTTCACCCATGGGCTCGGGGAGCGACTGACCGCCGAGGCGGCCGCGCTGCCGACCGGTCTCTCGAACCTGACCTTCTCGGAGTCGATCTTCATGCTCGCCACCGAGCTGCCCTACAACTTCGGGGTCGTCACCCAGCTGCTCAACGAGCCGAAGCCCGCGGTCGACCGGTTCAACACCAGCTCGGTACGCAACATCTACTCCCCCGACGTCGCCACGGCCAGCGAGCTGATGGTCGACCAGCTCGCCAAGAAGCTCAAGCAGGACCCGGTCGCCTTCCGACGCAGGTACCTCAAGAGCGACACCGTCAAGCGGGTGCTCGACCGCGCCGCCGAGCTCGGCGACTGGGGCCGCTCGATGCCCGCCGGCACGGCGCAGGGCATCGCCATCCACAAGGAGTACAAGGGCGCCACCGCCGTCCTCGTCGAGATCGACTGCCGCCCCGAGACGGTCAACCGCGAGGTGCGCGACGCGGTCACCGGACCTCGGATCACCAAGGCCGTCGTGGTCGCCGACGTCGGCCTGGTGATCAACCCGGCCGGGGTCAAGGCCCAGATGATGGGTGGCTTCTCCGACGGCATGTGCCAGGCGCTGACCTACAGCAACCACCTGGTCGACGGTCACTTCCTCGAGGCCAGCTGGGACAACTCGGCCTACACCCGGCAGTGGAACGTGCCGTTCGAGTTCGAGTGCGAGGTCATGGAGTCGCACGGCAGCCAGCCGGGCGGTGTCGGTGAGGCAGGTGTGGCCGCCTCCATGGCCGCGGTCGCCTGTGCCTACACCCGGGCGACCGGGAAGATGCCGACGGAGTTCCCGATCAACTTCAACGAGCCGCTCCACTTCGAGCCCAAGTCCTTCATCCCGTCCGTCCCCGAGTCGCCGACCGACGGCCTCGCCTACACGTTCTGAGGTCTTCGATGCCTTCTCACACCTTCCAGCTCAACGGCGAGACCGTCACCGTCGACGTCGAGGACGACGTACGCATCCTGTGGGTGCTGCGCGATGTCCTCGGCGTCACCGGCCCGAAGTACGGCTGCGGCATCAACGTCTGCAAGGCCTGTACGTCGCACATCAACGGCAAGGCGTTCAACCCGTGCTCGGTGCGTGTCGCCGACATCGGCGCCGACGACGAGATCACCACCATCGAGGGGCTTGCCGACACCGCGCCCGGCGACGGCCTGCACCCGATGCAGGAGGCCTGGCTCGAGCACGACGTCGCCCAGTGCGGCTACTGCCAGCCCGGCCAGATCATGGCCGCCGTCGCCCTCGTCAACAAGGTCCGCAAGGACGGCCGCGCCATCACCGAGGCCGACCTCGACGCGATCCGCAACGTGTGCCGCTGCGGGACGTACTCCCGGATCCGGGAGGCCATCAAGACCGGACAGGACGCGATGGCCCGGGGTCTCTAGTCTCGGTCAAGCTCCTGCTCGATCCGCTCGACCTTCGCGGTGAGCTGGCCGGTGTAGCCGGGCCGGATGTCGGCCTTGAGCACCAGCCCGATCCGCGGGGAGACGGCGGCGACCGCGTCGACGCACTGCTTGATGACACCCATGACCTCGTCCCACTCACCTTCCAGGTTGGTGAACATGGCGTTGGTCTCGTTGGGCAGTCCGGACTCGCGGACGATGCGGATCGCCTCCGCGACAGACGCGGCCACCGAGCCATCGGGGTCGTCGGTGGTCGTGGGGGCGATCGAGAAGGCGACGAGCATGTCGAAACACTATCCAAACCCGGCACGCCCCACCTCGGCCTGCATATAGTGGCGCCGCCGGGGGCCGAAGGTGCACCGCCGGCGGGAAGGAACCGATGAGTGAGGGACTCGACCGGCTCGCTGCCACGCTGGGCGTACCGGCCACGCGGCTCGCGCCGCTGGAGGCGTACGACGACCAGCAGCTGGGCCGATTCGACGATCTGGTCCAGGGCGCGATGACCGCGGAGGACAAGGCCTTCGACGCCTCCCTCGACGAGGCGCTGAAGCTGGTGCCGAAGATGCTGCGCGGGGTCGTCCAGAAGATGCTCGGAGGTAGCCGATGACCGCCCTGACCAGCGGGCTGGAGATCACCAAGCTCGCCCACGAGATGCACGTGGACGAGGCCGAGCTCGCTTTCCTCGCCACCACCTCCCCCGACAACCTCCGCGACCTGCGCGGGATCGTGTCGCACGCGATGTTCAGCCGTCACGAGTCCCGGGTGAAGGGGCTGGCCGCGGTCAGCAAGAAGCTTCCCGCGGCCGTCACCGCGAAGATCACCGAGATCGCGATGGGCCCGATGCTCAGCGCCCGGGTGGCCGCGGTGATGGATCCGACCGACGCCGCGAAGCTGGCCGGCCACCTGAAGCCGCATTTTCTCGCCGAGCTCTCCGTCCACCTCGACCCGAGCCGTGTCGAGGGCATCATCGCCAAGCTCGACAGCGCGCTCGTCGTCGAGGTCGGCCGCCGCCTGCTCGGCGCGGGACACCTGCTCACGCTGGCCAGGTTCACCGGCGTCGTACCTCCTGAGACGTCGCTCGAGGTCGTCGACGGCGCCTCGGGCGCCGAGATCCTCCAGCTCGCGCTCTTCATCGACGAGCCCTCCGTGGTCGACCCGATCCTCGCCGGACTCTCCGACGAGACCGTCGCGGAGATCGCCGCCGCCACCGCCGAGCACGGCGAGGCCGCCGATGCCCTCCTCGCCGCACTCCACGAGGACAGCCGCGCCAGGATCGCCTCTCTCACCTGAAGCCGAGGCGTCACCCCCGTCGGCCGAGGCGTCACCCCCGTCGGCCGAGACGTCACTCGCGCCGGTCGAGACGGCACACCGCTGCCACCTCGACCGACGTACGTGACGCCTCGGCCGACCTGGCTGACGGCTCGACGGGATGGGGAACGGCCCGCCACCCACTCGGGTGACGGGCCGTTCGGCAGATCAGACTCAGGCGTTGACCAGGCTGCGCAGGACGTACTGCAGGATGCCGCCGTTGCGGTAGTAGTTGGCCTCACCGGGGGTGTCGATGCGGACGACCGCGTCGAACTCGACGCCAACCCCACCATCAGGTGCAGTGGTGGTGACCTTGACCGTCTTCGGGGTGACACCCTCGTTGAGCGCGGTGATGCCGGAGATCGAGAAGGTCTCCTCACCGGTCAGGCCGAGGCTGTCGGCGTTCTGGCCCGCGGGGAACTGCAGCGGGATGACACCCATACCGATGAGGTTGGAGCGGTGGATGCGCTCGAACGACTCGGTGATGACCGCCTTGACGCCGAGCAGCGAGGTGCCCTTGGCGGCCCAGTCGCGCGAGGAGCCGGAACCGTACTCCTTGCCACCGAGGACGACCAGCGGGGTGCCGGCCGCGGCGTAGTTCTGCGCCGCGTCGTAGATGAAGCTGACCGGAGCCTCGGGCTGGGTGAAGTCGCGGGTGTAACCACCCTCGGTGCCCGGGGCGACCTGGTTCTTGATCCGGATGTTGGCGAAGGTGCCGCGGATCATGATCTCGTGGTTGCCTCGGCGCGAGCCGTAGGAGTTGAAGTCCCGCTGCTCGACACCGTGCTCGATGAGGTACTTGCCGGCAGGCGAGTCCTTTTTGATGTTGCCCGCGGGGCTGATGTGGTCGGTGGTGACCGAGTCGCCCAGCTTCAGCAGCACGCGGGCACCCTCGATGTCGGTGACCGGCGCCGGGCTCTTGGCCATGCCGTCGAAGTAGGGAGCCTTGCGGACGTAGGTCGACTCCTCGTCCCAGGTGAAGGTGTCACCGGTCGGGGTCGGCAGGTTCTGCCAGCGCTCGTCGCCCGCGAAGACGTCGGCGTAGTCCTTGGTGAACATGTCGGAGGAGATCGCGGTGGCGATGGTCTCCTCGACCTCGGCCGGGGTCGGCCAGATGTCCTTGAGGAAGACGTCGTTGCCGTCCTGGTCCTGGCCCAGCGGGTCCTCGAACAGGTTCAGGTTCATGTTGCCGGCCAGGGCGTAGGCGATGACCAGCGGCGGCGACGCGAGGTAGTTCATCTTCACGTCGGGGTTGATGCGACCCTCGAAGTTGCGGTTGCCGGAGAGCACCGAGACGACGGCGAGGTCGTGCTCGTTCACCGCGGCCGAGACCTCAGGGATGATCGGGCCCGAGTTGCCGATGCAGGTCACGCAGCCGTAGCCGACGAGGTTGAAGCCGACCTTCTCCAGGTAGGGCGTGAGGCCCGACTTGTCGTAGTAGTCGGTGACGACCTTCGAGCCCGGCGCGAGGGTGGTCTTGACCCACGGCTTGCGGGTCAGGCCCTTCTCGACGGCCTTCTTGGCCAGCAGCGCCGCGCCGATCATGACCGACGGGTTGGACGTGTTGGTGCAGGAGGTGATCGAGGCGATCGTGACCGCGCCGTTCTCCAGGTCGAACTGCTGACCGTCGGCCAGGGTGACCGGGATCTTCGCGTCTACTGCCTTGGAGGTGTACGTCGGCAGGTGCCCCAGATAAGAGGTCTTGGCGTCGGTGAGCGAGACGCGGTCCTGCGGGCGCTTCGGGCCGGCGATCGAGGGGACGACCGTGGAGAGGTCGAGCTCGAGCTTCTCCGAGAAGCGCGGCTCGGCGGCCGGGTCGTGCCAGAGGCCCTGCTCCTTGGCGTACTTCTCCACCAGCGCCAGCTGCTCCTCAGAGCGGCCGGTGAGCTTGAGGTAGTTGATGGTCTCCTCGTCGACCGGGAAGATCGCGATGGTGGAGCCGAACTCGGGGCTCATGTTGCCGATGGTGGCGCGGTTGGCCAGCGGCAGCGCCGTGACGCCGTCGCCGTAGAACTCGACGAACTTGCCGACCACACCGTGCTTGCGCAGCATCTCGGTGATGGTGAGCACCAGGTCGGTGGCGGTCGAGCCCTCGGGCAGGTCGCCGTTGAGCTTGAAGCCGACCACGCGCGGGATCAGCATGGAGACCGGCTGGCCGAGCAGCGCGGCCTCGGCCTCGATGCCGCCGACGCCGAAGCCGAGGACGCCAAGGCCGTTGACCATGGTGGTGTGCGAGTCGGTGCCGACGCAGGTGTCGGGGTAGGCCTGCAGCTCGCCGTCCACCTCGCGAGTGAAGACCGTGCGGGCCAGGTGCTCGATGTTGACCTGGTGGACGATGCCGGTGCCCGGCGGGACGACCTTGAAGTCCTCGAACGCGGTCTGACCCCAGCGCAGGAACTGGTAGCGCTCGCGGTTGCGCTCGTACTCGATCTCGACGTTGCGCTCGAAGGCCTCAGGGGTGCCGAAGACCTCGGCGATCACCGAGTGGTCGATGACCATCTCGGCGGGCGAGAGCGGGTTGATCTTGGTCGGGTCGCCACCGAGCTCGGCCGCGGCCTCGCGCAGGGTGGCCAGGTCGACGATGCAGGGCACGCCGGTGAAGTCCTGCATGATCACGCGCGCCGGCGTGTACTGGATCTCCTTGTCGGGCTCGGCGGTCTCGTCCCAGCCCGCCAGCGCCTTGATGTCGTCGGCGGTGATGTTCGCGCCGTCCTCGGTGCGCAGGAGGTTCTCCAGCAGCACCTTCAGCGAGTATGGGAGTGACGCGACAGCACCCTCGGGGAGCCCCTCACCCTTGACCGCATCCAGGCGGAAGATCTCGTAGGACTTACCGTCCACGTCCAGGGTGCTCTTGGCACCGAAGCTGTCCTTGCTGGCCAACGCGTTCATCTCCTTGCTCGCGTCCACAGTGACGTACGAATTCAAGTCTTTGAAGCCCATCCTGCCCCGGCTACCTACGCCGGGAAAACAAAGGCTCACCTAACCTTTTACCGACGGACACGCCGCCGATCTCTTGATATCAAGATACATGATGTCGAACGATATTTCGAATCACCCCGGCGCGCCGTGTTGTGACCACCGCCGCTGACAGCGATCCTCGGATGCTCCATGATTGGTCCGACCAGACCCGCCGGGCCGCTGCTCGTCGGGCACTAGTGATGCGAGGAGAGCCTTGAGCACCCTGATCGCCCTCGTGGCGCTGGTGATCGCCGTGGCCGCCGCCGCTGTCGCCTGGCGCCTGCGTCGCGCCAACAAGGCGCTGCGCGCCGAGACCATCGGTCTGCTGTGGCGGCTGGAGCAGGCCGACCTCTCGGCCCCGCGCACCGCCTACGCCGAGCTCCCGCCCGAGGACCGGCTGCTGAGCATCCGCATCCTCAACCCGCTCGAGCTGGCCTCGACCCAGACCAAGGCGGCCTCGATGCTGCACAAGGTGCGGCCGGCGCTGCTCTCGAAGATGGTCTACGACCAGGCCGCCGAGTCCCTGCGCGAGCGGCTCGCCGACGAGGGCGTGGTGGCGGAGGTCAAGGTCCATGCTGGTCGCTAGCCTCGCGCTGCTCGGTGTGCTCAGCGCCGGTGTCGCGGTCGCTCTCGCCTTCTTGGAGCAGCGTCGTCTCGAGCAGGCCCTGGATGACGTACGCCTCGCGGACCTGAAGGCGCGCACCTCCCTCGCCGAGGCCGAGCGTGCCGCCGACTGGCTCGGTCCCATCACCGACCCGATCACCGCACCGTTCGCGGAGGCGACCCGGTCGGTGGCCGGGGCCCTGGCTCGGGTGGTGCCCTACTCCGGACGCCGTGGGCCGCGGGTGCTCAACGCGATGCCGGCCACCACGACCGGTGAGCTGCTCGGCACTCTCGGCCCGCACCTGGACGAGGCCGTCCTGGACCGCCGGCAGCTGATCACCGACCTCTCCGAGGACCCGACGATGGCGATGCGGATCATCACCGACGACGCCAGTCGCTAGTCCAGCGTCTTCAGCCGCTCACTGAGGCGGGCCCGCTCGTCGTCGGTGAGCGGCACCTCGAGCTCCTCGACGAAGCCCATCACCTCGTCGAGCCCGATCTCTCGGTGCTCGGTCTCCTCGCCCTCACGACGGATGGTGACGGTGTTGTTGGTGAGGCTGAGGTGTCGGTCCTCGAGCAGCCTGGTCACGATCATCCGGTGACGGAAGTGCACCGACGGGTGGGTGCTGGTGTAGTGGTGGCCGATCGCGACGTCGCTGGGCACCACCAGCGCCTCGTCGTGGGTGTGCATGAGCTCCCAGCCGTCGTCCTTGGACCGCTCCAGCGCCCAGCCGTGCTCGCTCCACCGCACCCGGTGGGTGACGCCCTGGACCGCGTCGACCGCGCCGTCGACCAGCGGGATCGGACGCCAGAGGCTCAGCCCGAACCCGGGATCGACCAGCAGCCGTTCGCCGTCGAGGCGATGTCCTGAGCTTGTCGAAGGGCCGATGACGACCACCAGATGCGTACGTCCCGCCGCGGTCGGGTCGGCGCCCACCCGCGCCAGCCGCCGCTCGACAGCGAAGCCCAGCCGGTCCAGCACCGCCGCGAACAGCGTGCCGTGCTCGAAGCAGTAGCCGCCTCTCCCCCGGCCCACGAACTTTCCCTGCACGTCGGGAAGGTCGACGCCGGGATGCTGTTCGAGCAGGACGTCGATGTTGTCGAAGGTGAAGGTACGCAGGTGGGCGTTGTAGATCTCCTCCAGCGCCTCCCGGGACGGGCCGGGCGGCTCGGCCACCCCGATCCGATTCAGATACGCCTTCAGGTCGAGCCGGGCGGTCCCCCACAGGTCATCGCTCACAGGATGAATCTGTACCGGCATCTCGCCATACCCGCAACGGACTATGCGTCCGCGCTCGCCGCACCCGCGTCACCGACATGAGCGCTCGCCGGCACGGCTTCCGCTTGCTGACCTGCCGAAACATAACTGCCGCCGCTCCGCGCTGAGTCGTGGTGTGCCCGAAACGTGCTTGCCCACGACAGAACACTTGGGGATCGAGCGCGGGTAGCCCGATGGTGTGCACGCACCCATGCGCGACCGCCCAAGTAGGCGTCAGACGTTTCCCGCCGCACTCCCCTCTGGGGCCGGTTTCTGTTTCTGCACCTCATGCGGCAGGTCCCTGGTGAAGGCCAGTGAGAGCAGGGCGAGGAATGCCGCGGCGAGCAGCCCGGCTTTGAGTGCTTGCAGCTGTGCGGACTCGTAGCCCTCGACGAGCGCCTCGGTGGTCGGCTCGTCCAGGCCAGCCTTCTGGGCAGCTGCTCCGATCTGGTCAGCGGACACGAAGTCGATTCCGGACCCGACAGCCACACCGACCTGCTCGGAGACCACGCTGCTGATCCGGTCATCGGTGGAGATGTTGGATACGAAAGCGCTGGTGAGCCCGGACAGCACGATCGCCCCCAGCAGGGCCACACCCAGTGACGAGCCGAGCTGCTGGCCGGTGAACTGCAGCCCGCCGGCCTCTCCCCGACCCGACGCGTCGACCGAGGACTGCACGACGTTGCCGAGCTGCGACGCGATCAGACCCATCCCCACGCCGAGCACCGCCATCGACCAGGCGAAGCTCGAGTTGTCCAGCTCCGGCTCGATCGTGGCCAAGAGCAGCACGGCTGCGACCATGCTGGTCGCCAGACCAGCCCGCACGATCGACCGGATGGGGAAGCGGCGCGACAGCCGAGAGCCGGCTGCCGAGGCGAGGAACATGGTGATGGAGACGGGCAGCATCCTGAGGCCTGTATCCAGGGCATCGAGCCCGATCACCAGCTGCAGATACAACGGGATCGTGAAGAAGATGCCCATCAGGATCAGGTTCTGGCTGAACAGGCCGACCAGGCCGGATCGCAGCGGCGCGATCTTCAGCAGCCCGAGGTGCACCAGCGGGTCGCGTCCACCACTCTCTCGGCGAGCCTGCCACGCCTTGAAGCCCCACAACAGGACCGCCCCGAGGCCGATCACGAATACCGTCAGTGAGAAGCCGAACGGCGTCACCGGGGAGTCTTCTGTCGGCTTGACCCACCCCCAGGTGCTCGACTGCAGCACCCCGAGCACGACCAGGCCGAGACCTGTGGCAGACAGTACGGTGCCCACGATGTCGAGTCTCGGTGCCGGTCCGGTCCTCACTGCGTCGACCACCTTCGGGGTCATCACCAGGATGAGGGCCACCAACAGCACCTCACCGGCGAAGATGATCCGCCACGAGTACTCGGTGGTCGCCCAACCGCCCAGGATGGGCCCCACGGCGATCCCGGCACCGGCGACTCCGCCGATCACGGCGTACGCCGCCTTCCGCGAGGCGCCCTCGAAGTTGCCTGCGATCAGTGCCACCATCGCCGGGAGCACCAGGGCCGCACCGAGCCCTTCCAGCACCGACCACCCCAGCGTCAGGATGGCCACCGACGGCGCCAACGCCGTCATCGCCGAACCGCACGCGTAGATGACCAGACCGATGACGAACGTCTTGCGCCGACCGATGATGTCGCCGATCTTGCCGCCGGTCAGCATGAACATCGCCATCACCAGGCAGTAGAGGGTGATCACCGCCTGGATCGTGGTCACGGTCGTGTCGAAGTCCGCCACCAGCGCGCTGATCGAGACGTTCATCGCTGACTGGTCCAGCACCATGACGAACTGGGCGATGGCCAAGGCCACCAGCGGCAACCAGTTCGTCTTCGGTACTGAGTCCGTCTGTGTCTCCTGGGAATCACCCGCGGTCACGGTTGCTCACCTCCTCGATGCGTTCGGTCAGCTCGATCCTCGGCGGGTGCGAAGTGAAAGACTGGTCATGGGCACCACCTGGCAGAGCAAAACGGTCTCTCTATACCGTCGCAGGCCCAGGTCGCCGCCGCGTCACCCGCTGCGGGCGAGATGCCTACATCGCGCGCTGCGCCTCAGGTCAGAGTCAGGCTTCAGCGAGCAGCGCGACGCATTCGACGTGATGCGTCATCGGGAACAGGTCGAAGGCGCGCAGCGAGCGAAGCCGGTAGCCGTGCTCGGCGAAGATCGCGACGTCGCGAGCAAGTGCGGCGGGGTCGCAGGCGACGTACGCGACCTTCCGAGGCGAACGCGCGACGACGGCCTCGACGACCTTCCGTCGGGCACCCTCACGGGGCGGATCGAGGACGACGAGGTCGAAGGTGCCTTCCTCGAGGCGGCCCAGCACGGTGGCGACATCGCCGGCGCTGACCTCGGCGGTCGGGACGTTGCCGACCGAGAGCGCGGAGGCGGTCTGGTCGCCCTCGACGGCGACGACACGTCCGGTGGGACCGACCCGGTCGGCGAGGAAGGCCGAGAAGAGGCCGACACCGGCGTAGAGGTCCAGGACGGTGTCGCCCGGGGCCGGTGAGAGGGCGGAGAGCACCGCGGAGACCAGGGCCGCGGGCGCACCGGGGTGGACCTGCCAGAAGCCGTCTGCGGAGACCTCGAAGGAGTGCTCTGCTCCCTCGACCGCGACCTGCTCCACGACCGTCCCGGCACCCGGCTCGCGGGCGTCGGTGGTGGCGATCAGGCAGTCGTCGACGGGGATGACGTCGTGGGAGCGGTACTTCCGCATGCCTCGGCCGCCACCCGGGGCGGTCGTGTAGCGCTGACGGGTCCGCCAGCGCAGCCCGTCCTCATCCCCAGGGACTGCCTCGACGGCCAGTTCGGACACCAGCGGGTCCGAGGCCGACAGGCCACCCAGGCGGACCAGCTGCTCGCGCAGCACGGTCGCCTTCAGCTCGCGCTGGGCGGGCACGGAGACGTGCTGGAAGTCGCAGCCCCCGCAGAGGCCCGGACCGGCGTACGGGCATGGCGGAACGACCCGATCCGGTGCGGCCGAGACCACCGAGACCGCGTCCCCTCGCCAGAACCTGTCGCCGGCGGTTCCCTCGGTGATCTCGACGACCACCTGCTCACCGGGCAGGGCGTGGCGTACGAAGACGACGCGGGAGCCCTCCCTGGACGTGCCGGTCTCGATCTGCACGCGGGCGACGAAGTGTCCGCCGTGTGCGACCGGGCCGACCTCGACCTCGAAGCGCCGCCCGACGTACGACTCGCCCTTCGAGGCCTTGGGACGCGGCCGCCGCCCACGGGGCGCGGGACGCTGCGGGCGGCTCATCGGCGTCCGCTTCCGCGGCGCAGGCCGGGTGCGAGCCAGTAGTCCTCGCGCAGCTCCTCGGCGCGCTCCTTGCCGGAGGCGAGCTGGTAGGGCACCGAGATGACCATGACGCCCGGGGTGAACAGCAGCCGGCCCTTGAGCCGCAGCGCCGTCTGGTTGTGGAGGAACTGCTCCCA
Organism: Nocardioides sp. NPDC058538; assembly: GCF_042719275.1. NCBI lineage: Bacteria > Bacillati > Actinomycetota > Actinomycetes > Propionibacteriales > Nocardioidaceae > Nocardioides > Nocardioides sp. NPDC058538. Next base: position 155,023 of record NZ_JBHXNY010000004.1, read on the forward strand.
CCAGCGGCCGACGACGTACTCGGGGATGTAGACGGCCACGACGCCACGCGGGTTGGCGTCCCGGATCGCCGAGGCGTACTCCACGACCGGGCGGATCAGCTCGCGATAGGGCGAGTGGAGCACCTTCAGCGGCATCGGCAGGTTGCGTTCGTCCCACTGCCTCAGCAGCTCGGCGGTGTCGGAGTCAGAGGTCGAGACGGTCACGGCCTCGAGGGCGTTGGGCCGGGTCGCCTGGGCGAAGGCCAGCGCTCGCAGCGTCGGCTTGTGGAGCTTGGAGACCAGCACGATCGCGTGGACCCGGGTCGGCATGACCTTGTCCTGCTCGTCCGCGGCCAGCTCGCGAGCGACGTTGTCGTAGTGGCGCCTGATCCCCAGCATGACGACGTAGAAGAAGCCCATCGCCAGGATCGTGATCCAGGCGCCGGCGAGGAACTTGGTGATCAGCACGATCACCAGCACGACCGAGGTCATCCCGAGACCGAAGGTGTTGATCGCCCGCGAACGCTGCATCCGGCGGCGCTCGCTCGGATCCCGCTCGGTGGCGAGGTGGCGGGTCCAGTGGCGGATCATGCCCAGCTGGCTCAGGTTGAAGGAGACGAAGACGCCGACGATGTAGAGCTGGATCAGCTTGGTGGTCTGGGCCTCGAAGATGACGATCAGCGCGATCGCCAGCACCGCCAGGAAGACGATGCCGTTGCTGTAGGCGAGCCGGTCGCCACGCGCCCCGAGGGACCTGGGCGCGTAGCCGTCCTTGGCGAGGATCGAGCCGAGCACCGGGAAGCCGTTGAACGCGGTGTTGGCTGCGAGTACCAGGATGATGCCGGTGACGGTGATGACGAAGTAGAAGCCCGGCGGGAAGTCGTTGAACACCCCGGCAGCGATCTGGGAGATCACCGGGTGCTGCTCGTAGCCGTCCGGGACCGCGTCGCCGGCGGCAGTGCGAAGGTTGTCGAGCGCGTGCGGATCGACGTAGCGGATGCTCATCTGGTTGGCCAGCACGATGATGCTCATCATCATCGTGATCGCGATCAGGCCGAGCAGCAGCAGCGTGGTGGCGGCGTTCTTGCTCTTCGGCCGCTGGAAGGCGGGTACCCCGTTCGAGATCGCCTCCACACCGGTCAGCGCCGCACAGCCGGACGAGAACGCGCGGGCGAGCAGGAAGACCAGCGCCACCTGGTTGAGCGTGCCCTCCCAGCCCTCCTCGGGCCTGATCTGAAGGGAGGCGCTCTCCGCCTCGGGCAGGTTGCCGTTCACCAGCAGCAACAGGCCGTAGAGGCCCATCCCGAGGATGGCGAACATGAACAGGTAGGTAGGGATCGCGAAGAACGTCCCGGACTCGCGTACGCCGCGCAGGTTCATCGCGGTGAGCAGCACGATCGCGATCGAGGCGACCAGGACCTCGTGACCGATCAGGCTGGGGATCGCGCTGGCGGCATACTGCGCGGCGTTGGAGATCGACACCGCCACCGTCAGCACGTAGTCGACCAGCAGGGCGCTGGCCACGGTCACGCCCGCCTTACGCCCCAGGTTGACCGTCGCGACCTCGTAGTCGCCGCCGCCGCTCGGGTAGGCGTGCACCGTCTGCCGGTAGGAGGTGACCACGGTCAGCATCACCAGGGCGACGACCAGGCCGATCTTCCAGGACCAGGCGTACGCCGAGGCTCCCGCCACCGCCAGCATGATGAAGATCTCGTCGGGCGCGTAGGCCACCGAGGAGAGGGCGTCGCTGGCGAAAACGGGTAGCGCGATGCGCTTCGGCAGCAGCGTCTCACCCAGCTGAGAGCTACGGAGCTTGCGACCGATCAGGATCCGCTTGGAGACATCACCAACACCCACAACGGCAGACGCTACGGCACATCTCGGCTTCGGCGCGCTTCCGGATCGCCGCGCCCATCCGAACACGCCAACTTCGAGGGCGTAGGCGACGCGCGGCCCGCACGAGTGTAATCATGACACGGTGCACGTAGTGATCATGGGCTGTGGCCGCGTCGGCTCGACCCTGGCCAGGAGCCTCGAGGACCGTAACCACACGGTCTCGGTCATCGACCAGAGCTCCGAGGCGTTCCGGCGCCTCGGGCCGGGCTTCAACGGCGACAAGGTCGCCGGCATGGGCTTCGACCGCGAGGTCCTGCTCAAGGCCGGCATCAAGCGGGCCGAGGCGTTCGCGGCGGTCTCCAGCGGTGACAACTCCAACATCATCTCCGCCCGGGTGGCGCGCGAGGAGTTCGGCATCCAGCAGGTCGTGGCCCGCATCTACGACCCCGGCCGCGCCGAGGTCTACCAGCGCCTCGGGATCAGCACCGTGGCGACCGTGAAGTGGACCGCCGACCAGGTGCTCCGCCGGCTCCTCCCGGCCGGCGCCGAACCCGACTTCCGCGACATGTCGGGCAACATCCGCATCGACCAGGTCATCATGCCCGAGTCCTGGGTCGGCCAGCGGACCATCAAGTTCCAACGCCAGTCCGGCAGCCGCATCGCCTGGATCGACCGGCTCGGCGAGGGTGTCCTCCCGGTCCTCGAGAGCGTGATCCAGGAGGGCGACGTGCTCCACATCGTCATGCGCGAGGAGAACACCGCGCAGGCGTACAAGACGATCAAGAACGGCCCCGAGGAAGACTGATGCGAGTAGCGATTGCGGGAGCCGGAGCCGTGGGAAGGTCCATCGCCAGTGAGCTGATCACCAACGGCCACGAGGTGCTCCTCATCGACAAGAACCCGGGCTCGATCAAGCCCGAGCGGGTCGCCGACGCGGAGTGGCTGCTCGCCGACGCGTGCGAGCTCTCCTCGCTCGAGGAGGCCAGGCTCGACAACTGCGACGTGGTCATCGCCGCGACCGGTGACGACAAGGCCAACCTGGTCTGCTCGCTGCTGGCCAAGACCGAGTTCGGCGTGCCGCGCACCGTCGGCCGGGTCAACCACCCCAACAACGAGTGGCTCTTCACCGAGGCCTGGGGCGTCGACGTCAACGTCTCCACCCCGCGGATCATGTCCGCGCTGGTCGAGGAGGCCGTCACCGTCGGCGACCTGGTGCGGCTGTTCACCTTCCGGCAGGGCCAGGCCAACCTGGTCGAGATCACGCTGCCCGCCGACTCCCCCTACGTCGGCAAGCCGACCGGTCTGGTGCCGTTCCCGGAGAACTGCGCGCTGGTCACGCTGCTGCGTGACGGCCAGGTCTACGTGCCCACCCCCGAGCAGCCTCTAGAGCAGGGCGACGAGCTCCTCTTCGTCGTGCCCACCGAGAAGGAGGACGAGCTCGAGCGTCTTCTCGCCCCCACCGGTCACGGCGGCTGACCAGGGTGTGTCCGGCAATTCGGCGCTCGGCCGGCGCATCCGGATTGCCAGACAGACCCTAGGTCTCGTACGCAGCAACCCCTCGATCTCGGCAGGACAACAGTTGGCGCGCTCCCCCCTCCTCCAGACGCTTCGTCCTGTCCGGGGAAGGCTGGTCGCCAGCCTGCTGCTGATGGTCGTCTCGACCGTCGCCGGCCTGGTGCCGCTGGTCGGGATCGTCGAGCTCGCCCGGATCCTGCTGCCCGCGGCGTCCGGCGCCGCCGTCGATACCGCCCGTGCCTGGGTCGTGGTCTGGATGAGCGTGGCGGCGCTGCTGGTGCGCCTGGCGACGGTGCTGGGCTCCTCCTGGCTCTCCCACGTCGCCGACCTCGACCTCTCCATCCACCTGCGCCGGCTGCTGGTCGCCCGGCTCGGCAGGGTGCCGCTGGCGTGGTTCACCGAGCGCAACTCCGGCACCGTGAAGAAGGCGGTGCAGGACGACGTCGCCGCGCTGCACCACCTGGTCGCGCACTCGGTCATGGAGCTGACCGCGGCGATCACGCTGCCGGCCGTCGTGGCCTGCTACCTCTTCATCGTCTCTCCGCCGCTCGCTCTGGTCACCCTGGTTCCGCTCGTGCTCGGGCTGGTCGGGTTCCGGATCTCGATGCGGGGTGCCGCAGCGCTCTACCGTGACTACGACGCCGGGCTGGCCGAGCTCGCCGCGGCCACGGTCGAGAACACCGGCGGGATCGCGGAGATCAAGACCTTCGGCGCGACCGGGCAGGCTCACCGGCGCCTGGCCGAGGTCGCCACCCGGTTCGGCGGCTTCAACCGGGCCTGGATGCGACACTCCGCCCTGGGGATGCTGCTGATGGAGCTCGCGCTGACGCCGGCGCTGACCCTGGTGCTCGTCCTCGGCGCCGGTGTCTGGATGCTTCGCGCAGACTGGATCACCGGGCCCGACCTGGTTCCCTTCCTCGTCCTCGGCCTGGCGATGACCGCGCCGGTCACCGTCGCCGGCTACGCCGCCCGCGAGCTGCGCGAGGCGACCGAGGCGGCCCGGCGCATCCAGCGCCTGCTGGCCGAGCCCGAGCTTCCGGAGCCGGCCGACCCGGGCCCGGCCCCAGACCTCTCCCGGGTCGAGCTGCACGGTGTCTCCTTCGCCTACTCCCCCGGCGCGCCACCGGTGCTCCACGACATCGACCTGGTCCTCGAACCGGGCACGGTGACCGCGCTCGTGGGCCACTCCGGCTCGGGCAAGTCGACGCTGGCCAAGCTGCTGCCCCGCTTCGCCGACCCCACCGCCGGCCGGATCACGATCGCCGGGGTGGACCTGCGCGAGATGACGAGCGCACAGCTCTACGAGCAGGTCTCCTTCGTCTTCCAGGACACCGGGCTGCTGCGTACCTCGATCCGGGACAACATCCGGCTCGCTCATCCCGGGGCACCGGACGAGGACGTACGCCGCGCGGCCGAGGCCGCGCAGATCGCGGGCCGCATCGACGAGCTCTCGCGAGGCTACGACTCGGTGGTCGGTGAGGACGGCCAGCTATCCGGCGGCGAGCGGCAGCGGGTCGCGATCGCCCGCGCCCTGCTGTCCGACACCCCGATCCTCGTCCTCGACGAGGCCACCGCGGCGGCCGATCCCGAGTCGGAGGCGCTCGTCCAGCGGGCGCTGTCCCGCCTCGTCGCCGGACGTACGCTGCTGGTGATCGCGCATCGCCTCTCGACCGTCACCGCGGCCGACCAGATCGTCGTCCTCGACGAGGGTCGGGTCGCCGAGCTCGGCACCCACGAGGAGCTCCTCGCCCTGGGCGGGCGCTACGCGCGGCTCTGGGCCGCCGACCAGCGCGCCCACCCGGTGGGCGGCTGGGCCGAGGAGGAGTCGGCATGATCACCATCGTCCGCCTGCTCGCCGATCTCCTCGATCACGCTCATCGCCGCCAGCTCGCCCGCGTCGTGGCGATGTTCGTCACCACCGGCGTACTCCAGGGGATGGCCTTCGCCTGTGTCGTGCCGGTCCTGGACGCCGCTCTGCGCCAGGACTGGGACGCCGCGACCACCTGGCTGGGCGTGCTCGCCGGCCTCTTCGTGGCCCATCACGTGGCCCTGACGGTCGGCAACATGGACGGCTACGACCTGGCCTGCGACCTGCTCGACATCACCCTGGCCCGGCTCGGCGACCACACCGTGCGGCTGCCGCTGGGCTGGTACGACCAGGACCGCACCGGGCAGCTCTCCCGGATGGCCTCCAAGGGCGCCACCGACATCGCCTCGGTGCCGGGCCACCTGCTCCGGCCGCTGATCGCCGCGGTGGTCAGCCCCGTCACCGTCGTCGTCGCGATGGCGTTCCTGGAGTGGCGCCTGGCGCTCGCGCTCCTCGTCGGAGTCCTCGCCGTGCTCGCCACCACCCGGCTCCTCGCGACGATCGTCGGCCGCGGCGAAGGAGCCTACGACGCCGCGATGGCGGAGGGCTCGGCGCGCGTGGTCGAGTTCGCGCTCAACCAGCCGGCGCTGCGTGTCTTCGGCCGCACCGTCCACGGCAACGAGCTGGTCGAGAACGCGCTGCGGGAGCAGAAGCGAGCCTCGCGACGGCTGCTGGTGACCGGGTTCGGTGGCCTGGGGATCCAGCTGCTCTCCATCCAGGCGCTGCTCACCCTGGTGATCGCGCTGGCCGTCCACCTCAGTCTCGGCGGCACTCTCGCCCCAGCCACGGCGATCGGGCTCCTCGTCCTCACGGTGCGGTTCGTGGAGTCGCTCATCGACTACGGCGAGCTCTCCAGCGCGCTGCGGATCGCCGAGGGCTCGTTGCGACGTGTCCTCGACGTGCTCGCCCTCGAGCCGCTCCCCGAGCCGGCCACGCCGGGCGAGCCGGCCGACAGCGGCATCGAGCTGCGCGACGTGGCCTTCTCCTACGACGGCACCGCCCGGGTCCTCGACGAGGTCTCCCTCGCCGCGCCACCGCGCTCGCTGACCGCCGTGGTCGGGCCCTCGGGCTCAGGCAAGAGCACCCTGCTGCGCCTGGTCGCCCGGTTCCACGACGTCACGTCGGGCTCGGTGATGCTCGGTGGGGTCGACGTACGCGATCTCGGCACCGAGGCGCTGATGCGGCGCGTCTCGATCGTCTTCCAGGACGTCTACCTCTTCGAGGGCACCCTTCGCGACAACGTGATGATGTCGCGGCCCGACGCCACCGAGGACGAGCTGCTGGAGGCCGCCCGGCTGGCCCGCGTCGACGACATCGTCGACCGTCTCCCCCACGGCTGGCAGACCCGGATCGGCGAGGCCGGCTCCACGCTCTCGGGCGGTGAGAAGCAGCGGGTCTCGATCGCCCGGGCGCTGCTGAAGGACGCCCCCGTCGTCCTCCTCGACGAGGCGACCGCCGCCCTCGACGCCGAGAACGAGGCCGCGGTCCAGGAGGCGCTCACCGCGCTCTCCGCCGACCGTACGGTCATCGTCATCGCCCATCGCCTCCAGACGGTCGTCGCCGCCGACCAGATCGTCGTTCTCGACGGCGGCCGGATCGTGGAGCGCGGGTCCCATGAGGAGCTCCTCGCCCACCGCGGCCGCTACCTCGACTTCTGGCGCGAACGTACGCAAGCAGAGGGCTGGCGGCTCCTCGAGGGCCCGCAGAGCCCGTAACCACGCGGAACACGCCGCGCGTGAACGTTGAAGATCCCCAGGTCTGGCCTACGCTGGCGACGAGCCGCATCTCGTCAACCTTTGCGGCTCGGATCAACGATTAAAGGAGATCGCATGAACCGCACCGACCTGGTGAGCGAAATCGCCAAGCAGGCCGAGATCACCCAGACGCAGGCTTCCGCCGCCCTGGGTGCCGCCATCGAGGCGATCAGCGCGGCCGTTGCCAACGGCGACAAGGTCACGCTGCCCGGCTTCGGTACGTTCGAGTCGCGCGAGCGCTCGGCTCGCACCGGCCGCAACCCGCAGACCGGCGCCGAGATCAACATCCCGGCCTCGAAGGGCCCGGCGTTCAAGGCCGGCTCCGCTTTCAAGGAGCGGGTCGCCAAGGGCTGAGTCCCTGGACACCTAAGAAGGGCCGGGTCGTCATGACCCGGCCCTTCCTTGATTTTCCTGACTGTTCTCAGAGTGCGATCTCCCGGTCGGCGACCGCAGCCGACAGGTCGGTGTCGTGGGTGACCAGGAGCAGCGCGGCCCCGCTCTCGGCGATCTCGCTCATCAGCGCGTCCACGGTCTGCTCCTGGGTGACCAGGTCGAGCCGCGAGGTGGCCTCGTCGGCGAAGACGAGCGCAGGACGCGGCAGCATCGCCCGCACGACCGCGATCCGCTGCAGCTCACCACCAGAGACCTGCCCCGGCCGGCGGCGCAGGATCTCGTAGGGCAGGCCGAGCCGCTCCAGCGACGCCCGCACCTCCGCCTCCCCCACACCATGGCGCCGCATCACGTCGCCGAGCGCCTTCTCCAGGCTCACCTGCTGCGGGAACGACAGCGCCGGGTCCTGGTACAGCTTCTGCAGCCGTCCCCGGCCCACCCCTTCTCCGTACGTCACCGACCCCGCGTCGAGCCGGGTCAGCCCGAGCAGCGCATTGCCGAGCGTCGTCTTGCCCGCGCCGCTGGGCCCGGTGATCGCGACCCGCTCGCCGGCCCTGATCTCGAGGTCGAGACCCTCGAAGACCGGCCCGTGGGCGTACGCCTTCGCGAGACCCGAGGCGCCGACCAGGAGCTCGCTCCCGCCAGGCGCCTGTGAACGCATCCAGGGGTGGTCCCAGCGTGAGGGCTCGGCGGCCAGCAGTCGTCGGGTGTAGTCGCCGGTGGGCGTGGTCAGCACCTCCTCGGCCGGCCCGGACTCGACCACGGCCGCCTCGCGCATCACCATCACCTCTCCGCCGAGCCGGCGGGCCAGGCGTAGGTCGTGGGTGATGGTGAGCAGCAGGCCACCCTCGTCGAGGTGGCTGAGCAGCAGATCGGCGAGCTGGTCGACCGACGCCCGGTCGAGGCCCTTGGACGGCTCGTCGAGGATCAGCAGCCTGGCACCGCCGATGGTCGCCGCGGCGTACGCGACCCGCTGGGCCATACCGCCCGAGAGGGTGTGCGGGTAGGCACCGCCCGCGTCAGCCAGCCCGACCTGGCCCAGCCGGTGATCGGCGGCCCGGGCCGCCGAGACGCTGCGTGGCGACCAGCCCGGTGCGCCCTCGGCGACCTGGGCGCGGACCCGCATCGTCGGGTCGAGCGCGAGCGCGGGCTCCTGCGGGAGCAGGGCGACCTCGCGACCCCACAGCTTCCGCCGGCCGTCCCGGTCGGCGAGATCGAAGGACTCATCCCCGATCGTCAGCGACCCGATGGCTGCCAGCTCGGGCGGCAGCGTACCCATGAGCGCGTGGGCGAGGACAGACTTGCCCGAACCGCTCTCGCCGACGATCGAGAGCGCACGCCCGGCCTCGATCCGCACCTCGGGTACGTCGGCGAGGACGAGGGATCCGGTGCGTACGACCACTCCGGTGGCTTTCAGGTTCATCGCCCCTCCTCCGGGGATCGCAGCCCGAGCAGGCAGACGGTGAGCAGGAACAGGACCCCGACCGGGGCCAGCGGCATCCACGGCGCCGCGTCGTAGAACGGAAACGACTCGGTGATCATCAGGCCCAGCTCCGCGCGTGGCGGCTGGAGGCCGACCTTGACGAAGCCGAGCGTCGACATCGCCAGGATCGAGGTGACCATGCCGAGCGAGGCCAGCGTCACGAGCAGCGGGCGCAGTGCCGGCCACAGATGGCGGCGGACGACGTGGGTCCAGCCGAGCTGCAGCAGCCCTGCCGCCTCCACGGCGGGCGAGCCGAGCACCAGGGCGCTGCGTGCCCGCACCACCCGGAAGAACTCCACCCACTGCACGAGCGCGAGCCCGACGTAGAGCGCCACCATGCTCCCTGGCGCGGCCAGCGCCGAGACCAGCAGCACCACGAGCAGCGCCGGCACCGCCACGAAGGCCTCAGAGACCGAGCGCAGCAGCGCGTCGACCCAGCCACCGAACCAGGCCGAGGCGACCCCGGCGACGCAGCCGAGGACCAGCGCGGTCGCCACGCACACCAGCGCGAGCAGCAGCGAGACCCGGGTGGCGTGCGCTACCCGGGAGGCGACGCTACGCCCGTAGTCGTCGGTCCCGAGCGGGTCCGACAGCGACGGCGGCTGCAGGTAGCGCGCCAGGTCCTGGCTAGCCGGGTCGGGCAGCACCAGCGGCCCGACCAGCGCGAACGCGGCGATCAGGACCAGCCCACCGACAGCGGCGACCCGGGCCCACGAACGCTGGGGCCTGGCCCCGATCGTCTGTTCCAGCATCAGCATGCTCATGCCTTCACCGCCCGTCCCCGCGGCCGCGGGTCGAGCCAGGCGACGGCCAGGTCGACGAGTGTGTTGACCAGCACGATCAGCAGCGCCAGCACCAGCGCGGACGCCTGCAGCACCGGGATGTCACGCCAGAAGACGGCGTGGACCAACGAGTGGCCCAGCCCGTCCCAGGCGAAGAGGCTCTCCACGACGACGACTCCTTCGATCAGCACGACGAACTGCACCCCGAGGTACGGCACCAGCACGACCGCGGCGTTCCGCACCACGTGTCTGACCAGCACCCACCTCTCGGCCAGCCCCTTGGTCTGGGCGAACTCCACGTACGCCGAGCCGCGGACCTCCACGACGGCGTCCCTGGTCACCCGCGCGATGAGCCCGGAGAGCCCGAGCCCCAGGGTCAGCGCGGGCAGCACGATGCTCCCGCCGCCGTGCCCGACCGCCGGGAAGAGCCCCAGCTGCGCCGAGAGCACGATCATCAGCAGCAGCCCGAGCAGGAACGGTGGCACGGCCCGTACGCCGGCGACCCACAGCGAAGCGAACCGGTCGGCGATCCCGCCCGGCCGGCGCGCGGCGACGACCCCGATCCCGGCACCCAGGACGACCGCGAAGATGATGGCGAGCGCGGCCAGCTGGAGGGTGCCGACCAGATAGAAGCCGACCTCCTCGAGCACCGGCTGGGAGGTGACCAGCGACCGGCCCAGGTCCAGCTGGAGGAGGTCGACCACCCACGCGCCGAGCTGCTGCCACAGCGGCTGGTCGAGCCCCAGCTCGTCGCGCACCTGGGCTGCCGCGGCCGCGTCGACCATGTCGTAGCCGTAGCGCCCCGCCGCGATCCGGTAGGCGATGTCCCCCGGCAATCGCTGGGTGATCACGAAGCAGAGTGCCGATACGCCGACCGCCACCGTGAGAGCCTGCGCCGCCCGCCGGACGAGGACGGCCCCGACGACCCGCGTCCTCACGACGCCAGCTCGACGTCGGTGATCCGCCAGGTGGTCTCGAGGGAGTCCAGGACGAACCCGTCGACCCGGTCGTTGACCGCGGCGTTCATCCGGTACCACGCGACCGGGACCAGCGGCAGCTGCTCCTGAGCCGCCCGCACGATCGTCTCGCGGTGCGCGGCGCCCTCGGCACCCTCGGCTCCCGTCGTCAGCGCAGCCACGGCCTCCGCGACGGCGGGGTCGCTCCAGCCCATGGCGCCCCAGTCGGACCCACCCTCGCCGAAGGTGTCGGCGACGGTCGGCAGCGGGTCGGTGACCAACGCGAAGAACTGGGCGACGAGCGCCATCTGAAGAGTGCCGTCGGCGTGCTTGGCCGGGATCTCGCTGGAATTGGAGACCTCGACGTCCACCTGCACGCCGACCTTGGCGAGCTCGGCCTGGATGGCGGTGGCCAGCGCCGGCAGCTCGGGCCGGTCGGGGTAGGTCAGCAGCTCGAGCCGCAGCGGATCGCCGTTCTTCTTGAGAGTGCCGTCGGCACCGGCCTTCCAGCCCGCATCGGCCAGCAGCGCCTTGGCACCCTCGGTGTCGTAGGTCAGCGGCTCGAGGTCGGCGTCCCAGTCCTTCAGAGTCGGCGGCATCAGCTGGGTCGCGGCGAGCTCCTTCTCTCTCAGCACCGCCTCGGCGATCGCGTCCCGGTCCAGCGCCAGGCTGATCGCCTGCCGGACGCGTACGTCCTTCAGCGCCGGGTCGCCGGCGTTCATCTTCATGTGAATGGTGCGGGGCTGCAGGGTCGAGGCCATGTCCACGCCGTCGGTCTTCTCGACCCGCTCGCGACCGGCCGGCTCGAGCCCGAAGACCACGTCGGCCTGGTCGCTGGTGGCCATCACCGCGCGGCTCTCGGCGCGGCCGACGGCCTGGAAGGAGACCTTCTCGACGTCGGGCTCCTCGCCACGCCAGTCAGCGACACGCACGGTCTCGATGCGGGAGGGCATCTGGATCGTCTCGATCCGGTAGGGCCCGGTGCCGATGACGTCCTCGACCTTCCCCTCCTCGTCGTAGGCCGACGGGGCCAGGATCGCGGTGCTGTAGTGGCTGAGCACCGCCGGCAGGGAGACGTACGAGTCGGCGAGCTCGATCACCACCGAGCCGCCCTCCGCGCGGATCGCCTCGACCCCGACATCGGCCAGCGGGCTGGCAGCCTCCGCTTCGACCTTCTCGAGAACGGCGACGACGTTCTCGGCGGTCATCGGCTCGCCGTCGTGGAACTCGGCGTCCTCGGCCAGCTCGAAGGTCCAGGTCCTGTTGTCGTCCTCGGCCGCCCACGACGTGGCCAGGCCGGGGGCGAGAGCGCCGTCGACATCGGCGGTCACCAGGGTCTCGGTGACCTGGAGCCGGGTGAAGAAGTAGCCGTCCGCGGACGACTCGAGGCTGTGCAGCTCGAACGGTCCGGCGATGCGCAGCGTGTCGGTCGGGCTCGCGGCTCGTGAGCCGCACGCGGTCGCCGCGAGGACGACGGCCGCGAGGACCGCGACGCCTCGCAGGTGGGGGCGGATGTGCATGTTGCTGCCTTCCAGTCAGGGGACCCCGAACCCTAATGAGAATGATTACCATTGGCAACTTGGTTGGTGGTGGCTCAGCCGACAGACGTCGGCCCCGCAGCTCGCAGAGCTGCGGGGCCTTCATTCGGGGCGGACCGGACTCAGCCCTGGCGTGCCTTGAGGCGCGGGTTGCGCTTGTTGATGACGAAGACCCGGCCGCGGCGGCGTACGACCTGGGAGCCGGGCTGGTTCTTCAGCGACCGGATGGAGTTGACGACCTTCATCGGGATCTATCCCTTCGTGCTCGTATAGGGCAGCAGCGCGACCTCGCGGGCGTTCTTGATCGCCTTGGTCACGGCGCGCTGCTGCTGCGGGGTGAGTCCGGTGACGCGGCGCGAGCGGATCTTGCCGCGGTCGGAGATGAACGTACGCAGCAGCTGCACGTCCTTGTAGTCGACGTAGGTCACGTCTGGCGCCAGCTGCGGCTTGCGCCGCTTGCGGACGGGAGACAGCGGTCGTTTGGGCATCGGGATCGGCTTCCTCTCAGCAGAGGCTCTCAGCGGAGCCTGGCGGGGTCGACGTAGCCGCGCTGGACCGCGCGGACCAGGCGACGAGGCACGTCATAGCTCTGGCCATCGACGGTCACCGGCACGAGCGCGACCGGAGTCGCCTTCCAGCTCGACCGGCGGTGGCGGGTGTTGCTGCGCGACATCTTGCGCTTGGGTACGGCCATGGCGGCCTCCTTCGGGGTGGTGGATGCGATTCAGGCTGCGCGGCCGATGGGGCCGAGCCAGTCCTCGAGCCCGTCCCAGGACTCCTCCCAGATCTGGCCGCGCTGGGCGATCTCCTGGTCGGTGAGCAGGGCGCGCTCGAAGGCCTGCGGGATCTCCTCGGCCTCGTCGTCGATGCCGATCACGACGATCCGGGTGAGCCGCTCGGTGCGACCCCACTTCTGCGTCGACCCCACGCTCGCCTGACCACCAGCCCCGTCCCAGACGCAGATGTCGTCGGGGCGCGTCGGCACCCAGAAGCAGCCGCGCGAGCGGCGCGGGCCACCGCCGAGACGCTCCAGCTCCTCCTGGAATCGGACCGGGTGGATCGGGCGCTCCGAACGCAGGTCGAGCCGCCAGGCGCCACCCTCGGGCAACGGCGGCAGCGCATTGCGGCGCACCTCCGCGACCCACGCCTCGACCGCGTGGTGACGGTGCACGCCGGCGACCAGGCCGGCGGCGTCCAGGAGCGAGGAGTCGGTCACCACCGGCGTACCCGGCCGGGCGAGCGTCGCGACCAGCGAGTCCTCCTCGGGATCGGGAGCCTCGGTGATGCTGACGACGTCGGCGTACTCGACGATCGCACTGGCGACCTCGGCGACACCGCGACGGTCGTCCTCGGATGTGGCCAACCCGCGCTCGTCGAGGAGATCGGGACCGAGCAGGTCCTCGGCGACGGTCGCACCCTCGAGCGCCGCGACGACGGCAGCGATCGAGATGTGCGGAGCCATCCGCGGAGCCCACGCGAGCACCCGACAGACCTGGATCGCCTCGGCAGCGACCGGTAGGCAGGCCACGATGCTCCCCCAACGGCCCTGGGCCGCCAGGCGCTCGAGCGTCGGCACGATGTCCTCGCGGATCGCGCAGGCCACGCAGGCGTGGGCGAGGTTGATCTCCTCGTGCTCGATCACGCCGGTCAGGTCACTGACGACGCGGGTGAGGAGCTGGCGCTCGGGGTCGATGATGTGGCGCACCATGACCGCGTCCGGAAGGCCGAGATGGAGCGAGATGGTCGCCGAGAGCATCGCGCCCTCCTCGACCCCGCTCACCAGGATCACCGGCGTCTTGGGGCGCGAGAGGTTGCGGGGCGTCCGCGGACGAGGCGCGCTCATCGCGCCACCTCCGTAGCGCAAGCGCCAGGATACGAACGCGGCGCGCTGAGAATCTCGACGGTCACTCGCTGACGCTCGCTCATCGCGCCACCTCCGTAGCGCGAGCACCAGGATACGAACGCGGCGCGCTGAGAATCTCGACGGTCACTCGCTGACGCTCGCTCATCAGCCGCGCCCGTACCTGCGCTTGAACCGCTCGACCCGTCCCTCGGTGTCGACGACGCGGCCGCGTCCGGTCCAGAAGGGGTGGCTGGCGCTGGAGACGTCGACGTCGACGACCGGGTAGGTCTCGCCGTTCTCCCAGGTGACCCGCTCGTGGTCCTCGGCCAGACGCTCGAGGATCGTCGACTGCATCAGGAAGAGCTTGTCCGCCGAGCGGTCGCGGAAGACGACCGGCCCGGAGACGGGGTGGATGCCTTGTTTCATGGGGACCTCCCGCTGTAGTTAATGATAACGGTTCTCATTCTACACACAGGATCACGCCCCGCTCATATCGAGGCGAGACTCACCCCTCGGCGGTGTGGGTGTGCATGCGTACGCCGTCGCTGTTGAAGATGCTCAGCACCTGCGCCGGGCGCGACCCGGTCGCGAAGATCGCGTGCGGCACCCGGGTGTCGAACTCGGCGGCCTCGCCGCGGGTCAGCACCAGGTCGCGGTCGCCCAGCAGCAGCCGCAGCTTGCCGGAGATGACGTAGAGCCACTCGTAGCCGTCGTGCACCCGCGGCTCCGGCACTTCGGTCACCGGCTCGTAGGTGATCTTGAAGGTGTTGACCGGCGACCCCTCCGGAGTCAGTGGTGCGATCTCCATGCCGTCACGGCGGATCACCGGCCGGCGCACCCGCGGGTCCGGGACCGATGGCGTCACCAGGCTGTCGAGACCCACGCCGAGGTGGCGGGTCAGCGGGATCAGCAGCTCCAGGCTCGCCTGCCGCTTGCCCGACTCGAGCCGCGACAGCGTGCTCGGCGACATCTCCGCCATCGCGGCCAGCTGATCCAGGGTCCATCCCTTGCTGTGCCGGATCGCCCGGATCCGCGGCCCGACCTGCTTGAGCTCGTCGATCATGTGCTCCATCTCCCATTTGCCATTTCTGCAAGAACCCTTGCCGTTCCTTCATTGTGCCACTGAACTGGTGGCATGACCGAACACACCAAACACACCGAACACTTCGACGCAATCGTCATCGGCGGCGGTGCCGCCGGCCTCTCCGCGGCTCTCATGCTCGGCCGCTCCCGCCGCCGGACCCTCGTGATCGACTCCGGCCTCCCCCGCAACCGCTTCGCGGCGCACATGCACGGCGTCCTCGGCCACGAGGGCATCGACCCCGCAGAGCTGCTGCGCAAGGGACGAGAGGAGCTGGCTGCATACGACGTCGGGATCCGCCCTGGGCGGGTCGCCCGCCTCGACGAGACCGACGAGGGCGTGAGCGTCCTCCTCGAGGACGGCGAGCGGCTCACCGGCCGGGTCGCGATCGTCGCCACCGGCGTCACCGACGAGCTTCCCGACATCCCCGGGCTCGCCGAGCGCTGGGGCGCCACCGTCCTGCACTGCCCCTACTGCCACGGCTGGGAGGTGCGCGACCGGCGGATCGGCGTCCTGACCACCTCACCGCTCGGGATGCACCAGGCGCAGCTGATCCGGCAGTGGAGCGACGACGTCGTCGTCTTCACCGCGGGTCTCGGTCCGCTCGAGGAGGCCGACGAGCAGCGGCTGCTGTCGCGCGGGATCACCCTCGTGACCTCTCCTGTCACCGAGGTCCTCGGCGAGGGCGACCAGGTCACCGCGGTTCGCACCGAGGACGGGCTGACCACCGAGGTCGGCGCCATCTTCACCGCCGGCACCCTGCGCCCGCACGACGACTTCCTGACCCACCTCGGCCTCGCGCGCGAAAACTCGGCGGTCGGCAGCTTCCTCGCCGTCGACGCGACCGGCAAGACCAGCAGCGACCGGATCTGGGCGGTCGGCAACGTCTCCAACCCGATGGCCAACGTCCCGATCAGCATGAGCGCCGGCACCATGGCCGGCAGCGTCGTGAACATGGCCCTGGTCACCGACGACTTCGACCGGGCCTCGGCCGGGCCCGCCGCGGTGGACTTCTGGCAGGAGAGGTACGCCGGCAGCGACCGGATCTGGTCCGGCAAGGTCAACACCGTGCTCGGCGACATCTCCGCCGGCCTGGAGCCCGGGACGGCCCTCGATCTGGGCTCCGGGGAGGGCGCCGACGTGATCTGGCTGGCGCAGCGGGGCTGGCGAGCGACCGGCATCGACATCTCCGAGAACGCCGCCATGCGCGGACGCGAGGCGGCGCGGGCCGCGGGGCTGAGCGAGGACCAGGCGAGGTTCGTCGTCTCCGACCTCTCCTCGCCGGCCGACCTCGACGGGAGCTACGACCTGGTCACCGCCAGCTTCTTCCACTCCCCCGTCGAGCTGCCGCGCACCGACATCCTGCGCCGCGCGGCCGATCTGGTGAGCCTGGGCGGACACCTTCTGGTCACCTCCCACGCGGCCGCACCGCCCTGGGCAGACGCCGCCGCGCACGAGCACCGCTTCCTCGACGCCAAGGAGGAGCTGGCCGAGCTCGGCCTGCCCGAAGAGCGCTGGGAGACGGTCGTCCTCGAACACCGGCACCGTCCCGTGACCACCCCGTCCGGCGAGGAATCCACCCTCGAGGACTCCGTGGTCCTGCTCCGTCGCCGGTGATCGCCAGGCGTCAGGCGGCGCCGCAGGTCTCGGTGAGGAACTCACCGAGGCGCTCGTAGGCGAGGTTCTGGGCCTCGCTGCGCTCCAGCGGGTCTTCACCGCGGCCGGTGCGCAGGGCGTCCTCGATCATCATCCGCACGCCCTCGACAGCGGCCGCCGGCGTACCTTCGGGGACACCCATCGACTGCAGACTTGTCGCCGCCAGACCGAGCGCGGTCTCGTTCTCGTCGTTCGGGGTGGACATCTGGGTCGCGTGGGCGTTCGCCATGGTCTGTACGGCGCCGCAGAACTCCTCGAGGGACGCGACCGGCCCGGCGGCGACCGGAGCGGCCGACGAGGTCGCACCTGAGGGGGCAGAGGCTGCCGGTGCGTCTCCACCGCCGAGGTCGCGGGTGAGCACCACGACGCCGATCGCGACCGCGATGATCACGCCGACGACGATCGTCCGTGGCGGGAAGCGGTCGCGCCAGGTCGGCTCACGCTGCGCCTCCGCCCGGCGAGCGGGGTTGCCGGAGCGCCTCGGGTCACCCATCGATGCTCACTGGTAGGTGTTGGCGGGCGCCTCGCGCGGCTCGACGGAGGCGGCCTCGATGGCCGTCTCCGACTTGCCGCCCGGCGCGGTGCCCTCGACCCAGCGACCGGTGACCGCGACCCACGAGTCGCGCTCCGGGGCGTCGTCGTAGTCCTCGACCCGCACCCGCGAGGCGCTCGCGTCGGCGGCGCAGCAGGCGATGGCGATGCGGGTGACGTACCAGTTGCCGTTCTCGTCGGTGCTGACGAAGCCGGTGAGGCGTACGTCGCGGTCCTTGATCGTCGCGCCGTCCTCGACACCGGCACGCCACATGAACTCGGCGACCTCGACGTCGACCGGCCCGTCGGAGGCGGGCAGCGGCAGGATCTCGGCATCGGGGGCCGCCGCGACCGGGTCGTCGGCACGTCGCTCGGCGAGGTAGGCGCCCAGGGACGGCGGGCTGGCCACGAAGACGATCACCCCGGGAATGATCGCCAGCCAGGTCATCGCCGGGACCTTGTGGTCATGGGCATCGTGGTCATGGTCGTCGCCGTCGTGCTCGCCCGACGCGGGACGAAGCAGCATCCACACGGTCAGCCCGAGCAGCACCACACCGGTGGCGACCAGCGGCCACTTCATCCAGCCCGTGACGTACCTCAGATAGCCGTCGCCGAGCGAGAGCCGCAGCAGGACCGCCCCGAGAAAGCCGACGACCAAAGCCTGGGTTGTACGTGTCACGCGGCCACCTCCGTTGCGCAGGCGCGATCATACGGACGCGGCCGCGTGTTGATTGAATGGATCGCCCGCTGGCGCTCGCTCACAGGAGCCACCATCCGATGCCGACGGCGGAGGCGACCGCCGTGATGATCACCAAGGGTACGAAGCGAAGCGCGAAGCCCATGCCGAACTGGCCGGCCTCCATCGAGGCGAGCTTGATGTCCATCGCCGGGCCGACGACGAGGAAGACCAGCTTCGCGGTGTCGGAGAAGGCGGTGAACGAGGCAGCGACGAAGGCGTCGGACTCCGAGCAGAGCGCCACGATGAACGCGAACAGCGCCAGCGTGAGGATCCCGAGCACCGCCTGACCGGCGACGGTGTTGACCACCGAGCGAGGTACGAACGTGTTGACCGCCGCGGCCAGCATTGCGCCGAGCACCAGGAAGCCGGAGGCGTGCAGGAAGTCGTGGCTGACGTTGCCGAGGAACGACCGCTCGTGAGCGTGCTCGTCGCGGCCCAGGTTGGTCAGCCGCTCGAGCAGCAGCTTGCCGCGGGCGAGCATGATCCAGCCGACCGCGACGGCAGTGATCATCGAGGCCAGGAACCTGGCCAGCACCATCACCGGCTGGCCGGGGAAGGCGACCGCGGTCGAGACGAGCACCGCCGGGTTGACCGCGGGCGCGGCCAGCATGAACGTCAACGCGACCGCGGGTGCCACCCCGCGGCGGATCAACGAGTTCGTCACCGGCACCGCGGCACACTCGCAGCCCGGCAGCCCGATCCCGGCCAGGCCGGCGACCGGGACACCGAGCGCCGGGCTCTTCGGCACGATCTTGCTCAGCGCCTTCTCCGAGAGGAAGGTCGAGATGACGGCGCTGAGCAGTACCCCACCGAGCAGGAACGGGGCCGACTGCACCACGATGGCGACGAAGATGGTGCCCCAGGTGTTGAACAGGTCGTGGTCCAACAGCGGCAGCAGCCAGCGCTGGGAGAGCAGGATGACGAGCAGGACGATCGCCACGACCTCTGTCTGCCCCAGCCGGAACCCAGACTTCTCGGCCGCCCGCACCGGGGTCTTCGTACTCATGGAGCGTGTGTCTAGCACAGCCCGACGACGGCCGGGTCGCGCCTCGCCGACTCGAAACGATTCTCGTTAGGAACTCACCAGCTGGACTTCGTGACCCCGGGCAGATGGCCCTTGTGCGCGAGCTCGCGGAACCGGATCCGGGAGACGCCCGCCTTGCGCAGATAGCCCCGCGGCCGGCCGTCGACCTGGTCGCGATTGCGCAGGCGTACGGGCGAGGAGTCGCGCGGCAGGCGGGACAGGGCGCGGACGGCCTCGGCCTGCTCGGCCGAGCCCGGCTCGGCGGTGCGGATGCGCTCCTTGATCTCGGCCCGGCGTGCTGCGTACCGCTCCACGATCTCGCGGCGCTTGGCCTCGGCCGCGATCTTGGACTTCTTGGCCATCAGATCTTCTCCCCTCGGGCGCGCATCTCGGCGACGACGGCGTCGATGCCGCGTACGTCGATCTGCTTGATCGCGTTGGTGCTGAGCCGCAGCGTGACCTTCCGGCCCAGGCTGGGGACGTAGTAGGTCTTCTTCTGCAGGTTCACCTCCCAGCGTCGCCGGGTCGCCTTCTTGGACCAGGGGCGGTTGTTTCCGAAGCCGGGGCGGGCTCCGGTGACCTGACACGTGCGTGACATGGCAGCCTTTCGTCTTATTGGGAATCGTTCCCATTATGGCATAGGTGTCTCACGCCGTGTCATCGACCGCCCTGCTCGACACGGGATCCATACCGATACCGACTAACATGGCGCCCATGGCACCAACCCAGCAGGTCAAGCGGCGCGCAACCAACCAGGGCGCCGCGGTGAAGGAGGCTCTCGCCGCCGAGGACACCTTCCGCAGCGCTCAGGACGTCTACGCCACGCTGCGAGCCAACGGCGAGAAGATCGGCCTCTCCACGGTCTACCGCCACCTGCAGATCTTCGTCGACGACGGACTCGCCGACGTGATCCACAAGCCCGACGGTGAGTCCACCTACCGGCTGTGCGGCGACGCCTCCACGACCCATCACCACCACCTGGTGTGCCGCAGCTGCGGCAAGGCCGTGGAGATCGATGGCCCGGCCGTGGAGACGTGGGCCGACAAGGTGGCGGCGCAGAACGGCTTCACCGACGTCAACCACACCGTGGAGATCTTCGGTCTCTGCGCCGCCTGCGCCGCCTCCTGACTCAGCTGCGCCGGCGCACCGCGCCCAGTGCGGCGTCGACCAGCAGGAACGCCACCAGGCTGATCCCCAGCATCGGGACGAACCAGCCGACCACGCCGGTGACCGCGACGAGGGCCACGAGTGCCGGCCAGGGCAGACGGCGCCACGCCCCGCGCGGCACCGGCCGGCCGAACCGCAGGCCGCCGGCTCCGCGGGGCCGCCGCAACCACCACATCCGGTAACCGAGCACGGTCATCACGATCAGCCCGATCGCCAGCGCCGCCAGCGCCAGCTGGTTGACGATGCCGAACAGGATGCCCATGTGGGCGCCGATGACCCAGTCGGTCAGCTTGGCCATGACCGGCCAGTCGGCGAAGTCGACCCGGTCGACCATCTTGCCGGTGGCTGGGTCGACACTGATCGCGTCGTAGCTGGTCGGCCAGTCGCGCTTGTTCTCCGCCGCCGTCCACGCGCTGGCGCCATCGGCCGGCGGAACCAGGTAGAGCGGATCGCCCAGCCCGGCCTCGCGCGCGGTGGCGAGGACCCCGTCGACACCGGCTCCGTCGGAGAAAGCCGCATCCGGGTCACCCGCGCGAGCCGCCGGTCCGGTGGAGCCGTGGTGCGCGTGCTCGTCCGCGGCGCCGCCGGTGTGCAGCGAGGTCGCGGGTGTGGGCTCGGTCCACGACAACGCCGTACGCACCTCGCCGATGTTCGCCCCGGCAAAGCGTGACCAGGTCAGCCCCGAGACCGACAGCGCCAGTACGCCCAGCAGGACCCACACCCCGATGACGGCATGCCAGGACATCACCCGGGAGCGTCCGGTGGCCGCCGGATCGGGCGTGACGAGCCGGCGCACCCGCCGGTCTCGGCGTCCCTTGCCGATCCACAGCATCAGCCCGCCGAGGGCCACCACCCACAGCCAGCTCGCGGCCAGCTCGCTGTAGTGACGCCCGAAAGCGCCCAGGTGGAGGTTGCGGTGCAGCTCGTCGACCCAGGCGCGGAAACCGAGCCACTGGCCGTAGCTGCGTACCTGGCCCTCCACGCCGGCGGTGTAGGGGTTGACGAAGACCGACATCGCGTAGTCGTCGGGCACGGTCTCGTCGGTGAAGACGACCCGGGTGCTTCGGTCTGCGGCGGGCGGCACGTCGATGCGGAGGATGTCGCCGTCGGGGTGGCTCGCCCGGGCCGCGTCGACCTGTTCGGCCAGCGGCACCGTCTCGCCGGCCGGGGTGACATGGGTCAGCTCGTGGTAGGCGATCTGCTCGACCTGCGGGGCGATCGTGTAGAGCAGCCCGGTCACCGAGGCGACCAGGATGAACGGGGCGACCAGCACCCCGGCGTAGAAGTGCAGCCGCAGCACGAGCGGGCGGATCGTCGGCCACCAGCCGGGCCTGGCGCCGGGTGCCTCCGTCGGTGGCTCTGCCGGTGGTGCGGTCTGGAACTGGGTCGGAACGGACATTAGAGGTTTCTCTCTCGCGAATTTCGGGTACGCAAGACAGCCACCGGGACTCGCCCGGTGGTGCTCGCAGAGGGATCTCAGAGGCCGGCAGGCCTCGGCGGTCCCCTTCGCGGAGAGACATGGGCCCACAGGGCCGGTCGCGGGACGAACTGTGTTGACTCGGCGAGCAGGCGGCCGGCGACCGCGACCCGCGGCGTCGGCAGGCTGCGTACGGCCACGGCGAGGGCCCTGCGATGCAGCACCCAGACGACGACGGAGAGGAAGGCGGCGCAGGCGTGGGCCAGGAGCATCGCGGCACCGTCGGCGGAGCCGAGCGAGGTGCCGACCGCGTGATGGTGCTCGGCACCGGGGGCTGCGGAGAAAGCCGCGAAGACCTCGTGGAGCCCGAGCTGGGACAGGCCGGCCAGGACGGCACCGGTGAGGAGTCCGACCCGGCGCTGCAGCACCACGACACCGGCGCCGAAGACGGCCAGAGCCGCAGCGGCCAGCCAGCCGGCGCTCGGCAGAGCGCCGCCCGCGGCCAGGTGGGCCAGGGCCGCACCGGTCATGATCTCGAGGGTGGCGAGCAGGGAGAGCCACACGCTTCCGTGTGTCGGCCTCACCACCCGGAGCTCCATCCGGCTCAGGCGTCCTGGGGACGGGCCTGGACCGGCGTGTGATTGCGGGCGAGAAGCCAGATCATGGTGCCGTAACAGGCGATCCGCAGCACCCAGCCGAGGCCGGTGCGGAGGATGCCGAGGGCGAGGATCGCCCAGTCGCGGTCGATCGACCCGCTCCAGGCCAGGAACCAGATCGGGCCCTGGATGGCCGCGCCGATCGCGCCGGGGGCCAGGAACAGCCAGGTCAGCCGCGAGCACAGCTTCACGATCTGCTTGTCCTGGTGCCACTCGAGCGGATCGCCGCTGGCGACGCCGATGAAGAAGCCGAAGATCGGCCAGCCGATCAGGCACAGGCCGCCGACCACGACGGTGTAGCCGAGGCTGATCAGGATGCCGGGCAGGAAGTAGGCCAGCGCCTGCTCCTCGGCCGAGCCGCCCATGGACTGGGCCAGCCGCACCACCGCGAAGCCGATGAGGATGCCGAAGATGGCGTTGCCGACGTATTGCAGGCTCGAGCGCTGCACGAGCCGGACCAGCAGGAAGACCGCCGCGGTCGCGGCCGAGGCGATCAGCGCGACCTTGAGGTCTTTGAACACCAGCCAGGCGATGGTGAAGACCAGTCCGGGCACACCGGCCTCGAGCATCCCGCGCACACCGCCCAGCCCGGCGGACATCTGGCGGCGTACGACCGCCTCGACGGTGTCGACCGTCGGATGGTTGTGGTCGTGCTCGTCGCCCTGGCCGTCGGCAGGTGTCTCAGAGGTGGGGCTCACGTGTGGTTGGCTCACTCGTTGGGGTCCGGTATCAGCTCGTAGCGGGGGTTGAACATGATGCGTTGGCCATCGGTACGGCCGATGCGGCCCTGCACCTGCAGGGACCGGCCCGGGCTGATCCCGGCGATGCGCCGGCGTCCCAACCAGATGAGCGTCAGGGTGCCGGAGCCGTCGAACAGCTCGGCCTCCAGGGCGGGGACACCACCGCGGGGCCGCAGTGTGATCGTACGCAACGTCCCCCGCAGCCGCACCGGCTCACGGTCGGGCGCGTCGGCGATCGAGGCGACATCCTTGGCGACGTAGGCCGCACGGATCTCGCTCGCGTCGATCGAGGCGGTGTTCGCCCACTCGCTGAGCTTCGCCCGCAGCCGGCCCTTGGACACTACCTGCTCACTTCTCCACGCGACGCGCGTTGGGCGGCAGCTTCACCTCGAGCGCCTCACCCTTGGGCTTGGCCCCCTCACCGCGGCGCACGACGACCCGCTCGAGGAGCTTCTCCCACTCCTTGCCGGCGGTCGGCTCCATCGCGGGGCGGCCCATCATGGTGGCGCGCAGCATCCAGCGCGGGCCGTTGACGCCGATGATGCGGGTCTGCTGGACGGCCGGCTGGCCGTCGGGCAGCTTGACCTTCATCTGGGTGATCAGCTCGGTGCCCCAGGGACCCTCCAGGTCGGCGGTGGCACCGCCACGCTGCTGGACGTCCTCGCGCAGCATCGGCAGCGACTCGGTCCACAGGTCGCCGTTGCGGGGCGCGGCGAAGGCGCGCAGCTCCATGGCGCCGTCCTCGGCGGTCAGCATCACGGCCGCGATCTGCCCGGACTTCTCGTCCACCTGCAGGCGGAGCTCCTTGCCCGGCGCGGGGGCGAGCATCATCGAGCCGAGGTCGACCCAGTCGCCGGTGATCAGACCGTCGGGGACGGAGTCGATGTCGAACGGTCCGACCTCGGGAGCCGCCGGCACCGGCCGCTCGGGGGCCATCGGCCCGTGCTCGACCGGTGCAGATGGCTCTCCTCGGTGGGAGGGCGTGGACTTGCGACGGAACTTCACGACCATCTGCTTTCAGGTTGCGGTGATTCTCAAGAGGAGACTTATCTAACACTGATCCCTCAGCGGTGGGAGAAGCCCCCTGTAGAACCGTATCCCCCATCTCCACGAACGGAGTCGGGCAATTCGGAGACCTCGACGAACCGGGCCTGCTCGACGCGCTGGATCACCAGCTGAGCGATCCGGTCGCCGCGGCGCAGCTCGATCGCCTCGACAGGGTCCAGGTTGATCAGTGCCACCTTCACCTCGCCGCGGTAGCCGGCGTCGACGGTGCCGGGGGCGTTGACGATGGACAGCCCGTGCTTGGCGGCCAACCCGGAGCGCGGGTGCACCAGGCCGACGTACCCCTCCGGCAGCGCCATCGCGATCCCGGTCGGCACCAGTGCGCGCTCGCCCGGCTTCAGGCTCACGTCCACAGTCGTCCGCAGGTCGGCTCCGGCATCGCCCGGGTGGGCGTAGGCGGGCGGCGGCAGCTCCGCGTCGAGACGGACCAGGGCTACTTCGAGATCAGACACAACCCGCACCTTAGATGCTCTATGGCTCACCCGATTCGTGACTCCCTTGACCGACGTGAAAAACTCACGATTCGTGAGCACCCCGGCGTACGACGAGCGACTGACCGTGCCGCTGCGGTGGTGGGTCCAGGGCGTCATGTTCCTGGCGACCCTGTGGATCGCGGTCATCCTGTGGGTTCCGGCCGCGCTCGCCTGGGGCATCACCGCGGCGATCGTCGGCCTGTTCGCGCTGGCCATGATCGTCTACGGCAACGCCCGGATCACGATCGCCGACGGCGTCCTGCGTGCCGGGCCCGCCCGGATCGAGGCGCGCTTCCTCGGTGAGGCGGTCGCTCTCGACGAGACCGAGGCACATCACCTGGCGGGGCGCGACGCCGACGCCAGGGCGTACCTGCTCCTTCGTCCCTATCTCAAGCGCGCGGTGCGGGTCACCATCGACGACCCCGCCGACCCGGCACCCTACTGGCTGCTCTTCACCCGCCACCCGGTGGCGCTCGCGAAGACCGTCAACGCGCTCCGAGCGAGTCTCTGAGCGGCAACCTCTCCGCCATGGCCTAGGCTCGAGGTATGTCCAAGTCCACCAAGGCTGACAAAGCCGACAAGGCTGACAAGGTCTGGGCGATCATGGCCCTCGTCAGCGGAATCGGGGCCGCGAAGGCCACGAACAAGGTCCTCTCCACCGGCTGGAAGGCGTCCACCGGACGCAAGCCGCCGGCGAACCCCGCCGACCCCGACGTACGCCTCGTGGAGGCCGTGCTCTGGTCGGCCGCGACCGGCGCCACCGTCGCGCTCGCGCGGATGTTCGCCCAGCGGCGTGCGGCCAACTACTACGTCAAGTCGGTCGGTCGGTTGCCGAAGCAGCTGGAGAAGGACGAGTCCTGAGTCAGCAGATTCTGAGATAGCAAGAAGGCCGCACGGGCTCCGTGCGGCCTTTGCTTATCGGCCCGGCTTGCGTCGGGCTTTCGCCGAGTCGGCGCGTTTGCACAGAGCGCTTGCTAGCGCAAACTATACAAACGCGCCGACTCGGCGCTTTCAACTGCGCTTACGCGCAGTCGAAGCAGATCATCTTCTTCTCGTCAGCCAGCTGGCTGCGGTGGTGGACCAGGAAGCAGCTCATACAGGTGAACTCGTCCTCCTGCTTCGGCTTGACCTCGACCGCGAGCTCCTCGTGGCTGAGGTCGGCTCCCGGGAGCTCGAACGACTCGGCCGCCTCGGCCTCGTCCTCGTCAACCTTGCCCGAGTTCTTGTCGTGACGACGAGCCTTGAGCTCTTCGATGCTCTCCTCGGACTGGTCCTCTTCATTTTTACGCGGTGCGTCGTAGTCCGTCGCCATATGCGCCACTCCCCTTCTCACTCATCTTCAGTCCCCCCGCGCGCCCCCGAGGGCAGCGGCACGGCCCGTGATTGTGCACCATCAATGCGGATTTCGCACACTCAACCGGATCCGCGTCGCCGAAACGTTCTGTCATCTGGCGGTATTCCCTATCACGGGGATAGATGAGCATCGAGTTTCGGGTGGGTGAACGCGGCTGTACCGACGGGGCTCCGGGACCTTCCCGGCCCCCGGCCGGTCATAGATCTACATCAACCAGCGGCTTTCAGTCGGGTACGACACCCGGGAGCGAGTCAACCGGCAGAAAACCGGCCTGAACAGCCGCTTTCCGTAGTTCATCGTAGCCGTGGGCTGGTGCCACGATCACCAACCTGCGGCCGCCGATGCCGGTCGTCGCCTCCCAACGACCACCGGCGGCTTCCGCGACCAGGCCGGCCGCGGCATGGTCCCACAGGTGCAGCCCCTCCTCGAGGTAGCCGTCGAGGGTTCCCTCGGCCACCCCGCAGATGTCCAGAGCGGCCGAGCCGATGCGACGAACGTCACGTACGACCGGCAGGAACCGGACCAGCGCTTCGGCCTGAACCCGGCGGAGCTCGGCGTCGTAGGAGAACCCGGTGGCGATCAGCCGCTGCCCGAGCTCGGCAGGCTGACGTACGCGGATGGGCTCGCCGTCCTTGACCGCGGCGACCGATCCGTCGGGCTGCCGGAAGGCGGCGTAGAGGGTGCCGCGCGGCACGTCCACGACCGCGCCGGCCACGACCTCGCCCGCGTACTCCGCCGCGATCGAGACCGCGTAGCTCGGCAGACCGTAGAGGAAGTTGACGGTGCCGTCGATCGGGTCGACGATCCAGCGGACGCCGCTGGTGCCCTTCGTGCTCTGCCCTTCGCTGGCGCCCTCCTCACCGAAGAAGCCGTCCTCGGGACGCTCCTGGGAGATCAGTCGCCGGATCAGCGCCTCGGTGTCCCGGTCGGCCTCAGTGACCACATCGGTCGCGGTGGACTTCGTGGCAGCCACCTCGACCACGCCGGCGGCCCGATCGCGAACGAGATCGGCGGCCGCGCGGGCGGTCGCCACGGCGAGCGCGAGCAGGTCTCCGGGCTTCGGGGCGGATTGATCTGTCATGGGGCCGACCCTATGCCGCGGCCGATCATCGGGAGTACTGGGGCGAGTCCTCTCCCGTCAGGGTCGGCAGCTGCGAGCGCTGGTTGAAGCAGCAGCCCGCGGGACACCGGTCGGGCCCGGGGCCCAGGTCGCCCACGGTAGGCCGCGCAGAGGCCTCCCCACGCTCCGCAGCGGCACGCTCGAGGAGCAGCTCGCGTACGGCAGCCACGAAGCGCGGGTCCTCCCCCGCGGTCGGGCTGCGGCGGGCGTGGATCCCGAGCTTCTCGGCGGTGGCCATGGCCTCGGTGTCGAGGTCGTAGACGACCTCCATGTGGTCGGAGACGAAGCCGACCGGACACATCACCACAGCTCGTACGTCTCTGCCGGCCAGGTCCTCGAGGTGGTCGTTCACGTCCGGCTCGAGCCACGGGATGTGCGGGGCGCCGGAGCGGCTGCAGTAGACGAGGTCCCACTCGTGGCTGACCCCGCGCCTCTGCGCGACCTGCTCGGCGATCACCTTGGCGACGTCGAGGTGCTGGGCGACGTACGCGCCGCCGTCGGGGCCGGCGTTGTCGTTCATCGAGGTCGGGATCGAGTGGGTCACGAAGAGGATCCGCGCGCCATCACGCTCGTCCTCGGGCAGGTCCTCGATCGAGGCGAGCACGCCGTCGACGACCGGCGCCACGAAGCCCGGGTGGTTGTAGTAGCGGCGCAGCTTGTCGAGCACCGGCGCGCTCTCGACGTCGCCGGTCTTGTCGCATGCCTCGAAGAGATTCTCGCGGTACTGCCGGCACGAGGAGTAGGAGGAGTAGGCGCTGGTCGCGAAGACCGCCGCCCGCTTGATCCCGTCGGCCCGCATCTGCGCGACCGTGTCGCTCAGGTAGGGGTCCCAGTTGCGGTTGCCCCAGTAGACCGGCAGGTCGATCCCGTTCTCCGCCAGGTCGCTGCGCAGCGCCGCCAGGAAGGCCCGGTTCTGGTCGTTGATCGGCGACTTCCCGCCCCGGTCGAAGTAGTGCTGCCCGACCTCGACCAGCCGCTCGCGCGGGATCCCCCGCCCCCGGGTCACGTTCTCCAGGAACGGCACCACGTCCTCGGCCTTCTCCGGCCCCCCGAAAGAGACGAACAACAGGGCATCGTAGGGAGAGACATCCACCCGCCCATGCTATTTCACAGAGCGCGCCGCACGCCAACCGCCCGGCCCACCGTCGTCATCGGCTGGCGTACCAGAGCCGCGTGGCCAGTTCCTCGTTGTGTCGGCTGACAAGGTGCTGCATACGCGGATAGGACCTCGATGTCGTCAGGTGGAGCGTGACGGAGCCGCTCGCGTCGCGGCAGCGCACCCATTGCCAGCTCAACATCGGCTCGATGCCGACGAGGTCGGACCAGGGAACCACCCGCGAACCGCGCTTGCCCGACAACACCAGCCCGTCTTCGCCGACCTCGAGACGGCGCCGAAATCCCAGGTGCCATAGCCCGAAGAGAGCGGTTCCCATGACGAGACCGATCGCGAAGATCGGCCCAGGAGCCGTGGGAAGCACCTCGATGATGGTGAGGAACGGCGCGGCCCAGATCACCAGAACCGAAAGGACGAAGCCGCCGATGTAGACGATCCAGGACCGACCTACAAAGGCCACGACCTTCTCCTGCTCATGCACGGGAGGACCCTAGCGACCACCGCCGACTCATGTCCTCGAAACGGGACAGCCCGTCGCCTACTCGACGACCGAGGAGTAGGCCACGACGCCGCGCTTGAGGAGGTCCATGGTCTGGCGGGCCGTACGTCGCAGGGGGGCGTCGCCGGCGGCGTCGGCGACCTGGCCGCAGAGGTCGATGAGCTGCTTGACCCAGCGGACGAAGTCGCCGGCGGCGAGCTCGACCTCGCTGAGGACGTCGTCGAGCTCGTCGCCCTCGGCCCAGCGGTAGGCGGCCCAGGCGAAGCCGAGGTCGGGCTGGCGGAGGAAGTCGAGCTTGTGGTCGCGCTCGAGGGCGTCGAGCTGGCCCCACAGCCGCACGGTCTCGGCGATGACGTCCTTGACCCGGCCGCCGGGGAGGCGGGGCGGGGTGGCGTCGTCGGAGCGACGGGCCTCGTAGACCAGCACCGAGAGCGCGGCGGCGAGCTCGGAGGGGGTCAGGTCGTCCCAGAGGCCCTCGCGGAGCGCCTCGGCGGCGACCAGGTCCATCTCGGAGTAGAGCCGCATCAGGTGGGTGCCGCGCTCGGTGACCGTCTCGCCCTCGAGGTAGTCGAGCGCGACCAGGACTTCGCAGACCCGGTCGAAGGTGCGCGCGACGGTGTTCGTACGCGCCTCCACCCGGCGGCGCAGCGTGTCGGTGTCGCGTGACAGCTTGAACCAGCGCTCGGCCCAGCGGGCGTGGTCCTCGCGGTCGGGGCAGTCGTGGCAGGGATGCATCTTCAGCTCGCGCCGCAGCTCGGAGATCTGGGTCTCCGCCGAGCTCTTGCGCTCCTTGCGGGCGGTCGGCGACCCCTCGTAGGGCACCGGACGGAGGTCGCGGGTCTTCTCCCGAAGCCGGGAGGCCATGTCGCGCCGCATCTGTGGGTTGCGGCCGTTGAACGACTTCGGCACCCGCAGCCGGGTCTGGGCGACGATCGGCACGTTGAAGTCCATCATCGCCAGGCGCCGCGCCTGCCGGTCCTGGGTGATCACGTAGGGACGCGGCCCTTCGGGGTCGAAGCCCGGGTCGAGGACGACGGCATAGCCGGCGAACTTGCCCGTCGGCACGTCGATCACGTCACCGATCTTCAGCTTCGAGAGCGACTCGATGATCTCGTCGCGTCGGTCCGAACGCCGCTCGCGGGAGGAGGACTTCTCGACGTCGGAGATCTTGCGGCGGATCGCGGCGTACGCCATGAAGTCGCCGCGGTCGCACGTCGCGGCCTCCTGGTAGCCCTCGAGCGCGTCCTCCGCCTTGCGCACCTGGCGGGCCAGCCCGACGACCGCCTTGTCGGCCTGGAACTGCGCGAACGACTGTTCCAGCAGCTCGCGCGAGCGCGCCCGTCCGAACTGGTGCACCAGGTTGACCGCCATGTTGTAGGACGGCCTGAAGCTCGACCGCAGCGGATAGGTGCGCGTCGAGGCCAGGCCGGCGAGCTCGCGCGGGTTGAGCCCCTGCTGCCAGAGCACGACGCCGTGGCCCTCGACGTCGAGGCCGCGACGGCCGGCGCGGCCGACGAGCTGGGTGTACTCCCCCGGCGAGAGGTTGACGTGGGCCTCGCCGTTCCACTTCGAGAGCTTCTCGATGACCACCGTGCGGGCGGGCATGTTGATGCCCAGCGCCAGCGTCTCGGTGGCGAAGACGGCCTTCACCAGGCCGCGTAGGAACAGCTCCTCGACGACCTGCTTGAACGCCGGCAGCAGCCCGGCGTGGTGGGCGGCGACGCCACGGGAGAGGCCGTCGATCCAGTCGTGGTAGCCGAGGACGTGCCGGTCCTCGTCGGGCAGGTCGGCGCAGGCCTCCTCGACGTAGGCGAAGATCTCGTCGCGCTCCTCGGGCGTGGTCAGCCGCAGGTTGGCCTGGATGCACTGGCCGACCGCGGCGTCGCAGCCGACGCGGGAGAAGACGAAGTTGATCGCGGGGAGCAGGTTGTCGCGCTGCAGGGCCGTGATGACCTCCACGCGCGAGGGGATCCAGACCCGTCGCCCGTTGCCCACGCGCCGGTTGCCCCCAGAAGAGTCACGGCCCTTGCGCTTGTCCTTGGGCGTACGCCGGTCCGTCATCCGTCCGGCGGCCCAGTCGTCGCGCGCCAGCCTCATCAGCTCGCCGTTGACCGGAGCGCCCTCCTTGACGAACCCGGCTGCCGCGTCGACGTCGGAGGAGGCGAACAGGTCCATGATCCGCCGGCCGGCCATCACGTGCTGGTAGAGCGGCACCGGCCGCTTCTCCTCGATGATCGTGGTGGTCTCACCCCGCACCGTGGTGAGCCACTCGCCGAACTCCTCGGCGTTGGAGACGGTGGCGCTCAGCGAGACGACCGAGACCGACTCGGGCAGGTGGATGATGACCTCCTCCCAGACCGCACCACGGGAGCGGTCGGCGAGGTAGTGGACCTCGTCCATGACCACGAACCCGAGGCCCATCAGGGTCTGCGAGCCCGCGTAGAGCATGTTGCGCAGCACCTCGGTGGTCATCACGACGACCGGCGCCTCGCCGTTGACGACGTTGTCGCCGGTCAGCAGGCCGACCTGGTCGGGGCCGTAGCGCTTGACCAGGTCGTTGTACTTCTGGTTGGAGAGCGCCTTGATCGGGGTCGTGTAGAACGCCTTACGGCCGGTCGCGAGCGCCAGGTGGATGGCGAACTCGCCGACGATCGTCTTGCCCGACCCGGTCGGCGCGGCGACCAGAACGCCCTTGCCTTGCTCGATCTCCTTGCACGCCTCGATCTGGAAGTCGTCGAGCCCGAAGTCGTAGAGCGAGGCGAAGTCCCGGAAGACGGGGAAGTCCTTGTCACGCTGATACGCGGCGTACTTCTCCGCTGGCGAGGCGTCCATGGCCCCGAGCCTATCGACCGACACCGACAATCAAGCGCGCGGTGGCACGAGTACGCCGAGAGCGGACGGCACGCACTCGACATCGAGCGGCAGCGGCCCGAGGCGCTCCCCGTCGCTGTAGGCGATCACACCGGGGGCGGAGGCCTTGATCCGGCGGGCGTGGATGCGCTCGAAGGCCGGATGGGTGAGGTGCTTGGCCTGGCGTACGCCCGGGAAGACGCGCAGGAACTCCAGCCGCGAGACCGGCTTGATGAGGATGACGTCCAGCAGGCCGTCGGCGGGGTCGCAGTCCGCCGCGATCCGCAGGCCTCCGCCGTACGACTCGGTGTTGGCGATCGCCAGCAGCATCGCCTCCTGCTCGCGCACGACGCCATCGATCTCGAGCCGGTAGGGCACCGGCTTCCAGCTACGGATCACCGACAGCGCGGCGAGGGTGTAGCGGAGGTCGCCGTGGGGCCAGCGCATCGCATTCGCGCGCTCGTTGACCGCCGCGTCGAACCCGGCGGCGAGAACGGTCGCGAACCAGGAGTCCCCACTACGCCCCAGATCGATGCGACGGGGGTGGTTGCGTACGACGACGTCCGCGGCGGCGAGGGGGTCACCGGCCGGGATCCCGAGCGCACGCGCGAAGTCGTTGCCGGTCCCGAGCGGGACGACGCCGAGGCTGACCTCGGTCTCGGCCAGTGCCTGGACCGCGACGTGGACCATGCCGTCGCCACCGAGGGTCACGACCGTGTCGACCCCGTCGGCGGCCGCCTTCCGGGCCAGCTCGAGAGCATGCTCGGCGTCGTCACCGATCAGGTGCTCGACCACGGCCCCCGAGGCCGCCAGCCTCGCGGTCACCGCATCGAAGATCTGGTCGGCGTGGCCACGGCCGGCGGTGGGGTTGGCGAGCAGGGCGATCTGACGCGTCACCCGGTGAAGACTAGTGGACCGTGGCCGTCGTCGAGGTGGCGCGCAGCCGTCGCCCCGACGACGGCCACGGTCCTAGATCACCGACGGGACGTCAGGATCCCCGATCATGTCCTTGCGCTTGCTGGCCTTCCGCCTGTCGTGCGCCCGGGCGATGACCTCGGAGATCCCGAAGAGGACGACCATCGGGCCGGCCATGATCGTCATCGTGAACGGGTCACCCGACGGGGTCGCGACGGCGGCGAAGACGAAGGAACCGACGATGATCCAAGCGCGGTACTTGCCCAGGGCGGCGCCGGGCAGGACCCCGATCCGGTTGAGCAGGATCACGAAGACCGGGATCTCGAAGGCGATGCCGAAGACCAGCAGCGTACGGCTCAGGAAGCTGAGGTATTCGCTGAACTCGACGATGTTCGTCAGGCCGTCAGGGACGAAGGCGAACAGGATCTCCAGGCCCTTGGGCAAGGTGACGTACCCGAGCAGCACACCGAGGAGGAAGAGCGGGCCGGCGACGGCCACGAAGATCCTCGACATCTTCTTCTCGTGGGCGTGCAGGCCGGGCATCAGGAACGCCCAGATCTGGTAGAGCCAGATCGGCGCGGTGCCGATGAACGCGGCCAGGCCGCACAGCTTCAGGTAGAGCATGAAGCCGCCTGCGGCGCCGTTGACGGAGCTCAGCGAGGCGGCACCGCCCTCCTGGTCCATCATCTTGACGGCCTGGAGGTACGGATCCATGACCAGGTCGAAGAGCTGCTCGAAGAAGAACAGTGCGACGACGAATCCGACGACCAGGGCCAGGGATGCCTTGATCACCCGCGCGCGGAGCTCACGCAGGTGGTCGGAGAGCGCCATCCGGCCGTCGTCGCCGATGGCGTGCTTGGGGGTGCCGCTGAGGATCGCGACAACACCGGCGATGGTACGAGCCATGAAGAGGTGGGCTCAGTTGCCGGAGAGGCGCTCGCGCTCGGCCTTGATCTCGGCCTCACGACGCTCGAGCTCGGCGATCCGCTCCTGCTCGGAGGCGGTCAGTTCAGCCGGCTTCTCGGCCTTGTCGCCCTTCTCCTTCTCGTCCTCGTCGCGAAGACCCTTGGTCTCCGTCTTGAAGATGCGCAGCGCCTGACCGGTGCCGCGGGCGAGCTCAGGAAGCTTGGCGGCGCCGAAGACGAGGATGACGATCGCCAAGATGATGAGCCACTCGGCTCCCTGCGGCATACCGATCAATGGAGTGAACATGAACTACCTCATCTACGTCTAGGGGGAACGCCAGAAGTCTACGCGCCCGTACGGTACAGGCCGAGTGCCTGCCGCGCAGACGCGGCAAACGATTCAGTGAACTCTGTGCTCATTTGCGCCCTTCGGTCGTCGGGTTGCGCTTCTCGGGCGTCGGCTCGCGCCCCTCGGGCGTCCTCGGCCACGAGCTCGGCGTGGGGCGCGAGCCGGAGCAGGAAGCGGGTGAGCCAGCGCTGGTCGTAGACCCGCAGTCCCACCTCGAGCCCGCCGCCGGGCAGCTCGACCGGGTCGATCACCGAGTAGTACTCACCGACCCAGCGAGCCTCGGGAGCCAGCCGCACCCGGACGACCGTGCCGTAGTCCGTACGCTCCAGCAGCCCGGCCGCGCCCACAGGGTCGGTGGCCACGGAGCCGATCGTCTCGGGCTTCGCTTCGACAGGTGTGTCGAGCACCTCAGCGCCCCTGATCCGGTCGAGGCGGAAGCTGCGCGGCGCCTCGGCGGTGTGACACCAGGCGTCGAGATACTCGATGTCGCGGATCGAGACCAGCGCGCGCGGATCGATGACCCGCGAGGACTCCTCGTCGCGCGCGGGGACCCAGTAGTCGATGCGTACCTGGCGACCCTGGTCGATCGCGGTCGCGATCGCGGCATGGATCTGGACGAGCGAGGTGTCGAGCGGCTCCTCGCCGGGGTCGACGCTCGCCGCGGCACCCTCGGCCGCCGCCTGCTCGAGCTTGGCCAGCGTACGGTCGACGACTTCCCTGGTCGCAGCAGCCACCGCTCCGCCCCGCAGCGCACGCAGCGCGACGATCACGGCGGTGGCCTCGATCGGGGTGAGCCGCAGCTGGCGGTCGAGGTAGTCGGCGTTGGAGATCCGGATGACCCGGTCGCCGTCGGGCTCGGTCAGCGCGTCGATGTCGACGTCGATCAGGTCGTCGGGGTAGCCGCCGGGCAGGCCGCACATGAAGAGCACCTGCAGGTCCTTGACCAGCTGCTTCTCCTCGACGCCGAGGTCGGCGGCCGCCTTGTCGAGGCGTACGTCGTCGGTTTGGGAGTAGAGGTAGGGCACCAGCGTCAGCAGGCGCCCGACCTGCCCCTTGGCACCCGACGCACCTGTCACGCTCATCGTGTGGCTCCGTCCAAGCGTGCCACCAGCTGCTCCAGCCGCGTCCCGACCTCGCGGCGCAGGTCCTCGGGCTCCTCGACATAGGCGTCGGGGCCGTGGCCCAGCACCGCCCCGACCAGGTCGGCGGGCACCCGGGTCAGCACCACGCGGTCCCAGTCGTCGCGGCCATCGGGCCCGCTCACCCCGGACTCGGTGGAGTCGGCCGCCCTGCGGAGGGTGTAGCCGCTCCCCTGCCGCAGCAGCAGGACCGCCTTCCCCGTCGGCGGGGCCGGCGCCAGGGTTCGTGCGATATCGCGTACATCCACCTCGGCCGGCACCTCGAAGGCATCGAACTCGCCGACCGCCCGGGCCTCCCCCAGGACACGGGAGAGCCGGAAGATGCGGGTGTCGTCGCGGTCGACGTCATGGCCGACGGCGTACCAGCGGCCCGAGTAGCGCACCACGCCCCACGGCTGCAGCCGTCGGTGGGAGGGCTCGGCCGCCCGTGACCCGCGGTAGTCGAACTCGACGACCTGCCGGTCCTGGGTCGCGGCCACGAAGACGTCGAAGGAGCCCTCCTCCGCGGCCAGCCGCGGCTGCACGATCTCCAGCGCCGAGACGTCGGTCTCGAGGCCGGCGGCGTTGAGCTTGCGTACGGCCTCGGTGGTCGCCTCCGCCATCGAGGCGTTCTCCCAGACCTTGGTGGCCAGGGCGACCACCGCGAGCTCGTCGGCCTCCAGCGTGATCGGCGGCAGCGCGAACTGCTCGGGACTGACCCGGTAGCCGATCTCGTCCTCGAAGAAGGAGTCGATCACCCCGGTCTCGATCGGCACACCGAGGCTGCGCAGCTCCTCCTTGTCGCGCTCGAACATCTTCTCGAACGCCTCACCGTGGGACGACGGGTAGAGGACCTCGCGGATCCGCTCCTTCGACACGTTGTCACGCTGCACGAGCAGCATGATGAGCAGGTTCATCAACCGCTCGGTCTTACCCGCCGCCACGGTGTTCTCCCCCTAGAGACTCTTCTACTGCGGCGCCGGGGTGGCTTCGGCCTTGACGACGTCGATGACGAAGTAGAGCGTGCTGTTGGCCGGGATCCCCGGCGTGCCGCCCTGGCCCGGCTTCTCCTCTGCACCGTAGCCCAGTTCCGGCGGGATCTGCAGCAGAACACGGCTGCCGACCTTGACGCCCTCCAGGCCGTTGGTCCAGCCGGCGACCACCTGGTTGAGGGCGAACGGCACGGCCTCCTTGCTGAAGCTCTCGTCGAAGGGCTTCTTGGCGCCGTAGGTCATGCCGAGGTAGTTGGCGGTGACCGTCTGGTCGGTGGTGATCTCCTCGCCGTCACCCTCGGTGACGATAGCTCGCTTGAGCCCGTCGTCTGCCTTCGGCTTGGCGATGCCGGTGAAGTCGAAGCCGGTCGGCTTGCCGTTCTTCTCGACGACCTTCGGGAACTCGGAGGCGTCGACGTCCTTCGGCGTCTTGTCGGCGGCGGGCTTCACCACGTCGACGACGACCAGCAGCGTGTCGTGGTTGCCGATGCCCATCTGCGGGTTGCCGCCCTCGCCGAGCAGGTCGGCCGAGCCGACGATGGCCTCGATCCGGTCGCCGACCTTGGCGTCCTTCAGGATCGTGCTCCACGGCTTCTCCGCCGGGAGCTCCTCGCCCTCGGGCGCCTGGCTCTCGTAGGCCCACTCCTTGTCCAGGGTGGTGGCGTTGCCGATGTAGATCTTGGCGAACACGCCGCGGTCCTCCGGGATCTCCTCACCCTTGCCCTCGGTCAGTGTCTTGACCTTGGGGTCCTTGGGGTAGGCGATCGCGGACTCCCACTTCAGCGTGGGCGCCTTGTCGACCTCGGCCGAGACCGTGACGCCGTCGAAGCCGGAGACGGTCTCGTCGCCGTACCCCGTCTTCTCCTCGCCGCCACAGGCGACCAGAGCCGGAATGAGCAGGGTGACGGCCAGCGCGCTCAGCGCGTGGCGCAGACGAGGCCGAGGAGCAGTGGGCACAGTGCAAACCTTCGTGACGTGAAATAGAGATAGACGACAGCGGAGCACACCATATCCGCCCGGTGGTTACCCCGCGGCGAAGCCACCCCGGCGGGGGGTGTCACATGCCGTCGATGAGCCGCTGGACGCGCTCGTCGTACGCCTTGAGCGGGTCCTTGCACAGCACGGTGCGCTGCGCCTGGTCGTTGAGCTTGAGGTGGACCCAGTCGACGGTGAAGTCGCGGCGGCGCTCCTGCGCCTTCTTGATGAACTCGCCACGGAGCCGGGCACGGGTGGTCTGCGGCGGCACCGACTTGGCCTCGAAGATCTTCAGATCGGTGGTCGCACGCTTGACCGCGCCCTTCTTCTCCAGCAGGTAGTAGAGGCCGCGATTGCGGTGGATGTCGTGGTAGGCGAGGTCGAGCTGCGCGACTCGCGCGTGGCCCAGCGGAATGCCGTGCTTGGCACGGTAGCGGTCGATCAGCTTCCACTTGATCACCCAGTCGATCTCGCGGTCGACCAGGGAGAGGTCGTCGGACTCGATCGCCTTCAGGCCGCGCTCCCACAGGTCGAGGGCGGCGAGCATGGTCGGATCGGTGATCTCGCGGCGGTCGACGAACTCGCGCGCCTTGGAGAGGTATTCGTTCTGGATGTCGAGGGCACTGGCCTCGCGGCCGTTGGCCAGCCGCACCTTGCGGCGGCCGGTCAGGTCATGGGCGATCTCGCGGATGGCGCGAATCGGGTTCTCCATCGTCATGTCGCGCAGGACGACGCCCTCCTCGATCATCCGCAGCACCAGGTGGCAGCTCGCGATCTTGAGCATCGTGGTGGTCTCGGACATGTTCGAGTCACCTACGATGACGTGGAGTCGCCGGTACTTCTCGGCGTCCGCGTGCGGCTCGTCGCGCGTGTTGATGATCGGACGGGACCTCGTCGTCGCGGACGACACGCCCTCCCAGATGTGCTCGGCACGCTGGGAGACCGCGAACCCGGCACCTCGCGGGGTGTGGGTGACCTTGCCGGCGCCGACGATCAGCTGGCGGGTGACCAGGAACGGGATGAGCACGTCGGCGAGCTTGGAGAACTCCCCGGCGCGGCTGACCATGTAGTTCTCGTGGCAGCCGTAGGAGTTGCCGGCCGAGTCGGTGTTGTTCTTGAACAGATAGATGTCGCCGGCGATGCCTTCGTCGTGCAGCCGCTGCTCGGCGTCGAGGAGCAGTCCCTCCAGGATCCGCTCCCCCGCCTTGTCGTGGGTGACGACCGAGATGACGTCGTCGCACTCGGGCGTGGCGTACTCGGGATGGGAGCCGACGTCGAGGTAGAGCCTCGCGCCGTTCCTGAGGAACACGTTCGAGCTGCGGCCCCAGCTCACGACCTTGCGGAAGAGGTAGCGGGCCACCTCGTCCGGGCTCAGCCGCCGCTGGCCGCGGAACGTGCAGGTCACGCCGTACTCGTTCTCGATGCCGAAGATGCGCCTGTCCATACCTGAAACCCTAGACCGTCGCCGGTCACTCCGGAGGCGTTCAGAGGTACGACACGGCGGGGCGGACCACCCTCCGGAACGTCAGTGCAGCTCGCGCCGGAGAATCGCGATGAACTCGTCCGCCATCCCCAGCTGTCGCTCCAGCTTCTCGCGGCGCACCCCGGCCTCTGCCTGGACCGCGGCGAGGCGTTCCCGCGCCGCGGCGGCGCCGTCGGGGTCGGGCGCGGACCCGCGCAGGATCTCGATGTCGACCATGACCGCCTTCATCTCCTCGAGGCTGAAGCCGAGGGGCTTCATCCGGCGGATCACCAGGATCTTGTCGACGTCATCCTCGGTGTAGAGCCGGAAGCCGCCCTCGCTGCGGCCCGACGGCTTCAGCAGGCCGACCTCCTCCCAGTGCCGGAGGCTGCGCAGCGACAGCTCGGTGCGCGCCGCCACCTCGCCGATCTGCATCGCCCCTTCGGGGGCGGCACTGCGCGTCATGGTGTCCCTTCTCACATCGTCGGCGATCCGAACTCTCACGTAACGTGAGATTAGGGTTCTGGTGTTGCGTACATCCTGCCAGCGACGACGGATCGGATCCCTTTCGTGCCTTCAACCCTGTCCGCCTCCGCCCAGGGCGAGCACACGGTGCGCGCCGCGCTGCGTTCGCCGCGGCTGCTGCGGACGGAGGTGCTGGCGGGTCTCGTCGTCGCGCTCGCGCTGATCCCCGAGGCGATCTCGTTCTCGATCATCGCCGGGGTCGATCCGCGGGTGGGGCTGTTCGCCTCGTTCACGATGGCGGTGGCCATCTCGTTCCTCGGCGGGAGGCCGGCGATGATCTCGGCGGCCACCGGTGCGGTCGCTCTGGTGATCGCCCCGGTGATGCGGGACCACGGCTACGACTACCTGATCGCGACGGTGCTCCTGGGCGGCCTGATCCAGATCGGGCTGGCACTGGCCGGGGTCGCCCGGCTGATGCGCTTCCTCCCACGCTCGGTGATGGTCGGCTTTGTCAACGCGCTCGCGATCCTCGTCCTCGAGGCGCAGATCGTCCACATGGTCGACGTGCCCTGGGCGGTCTACCCCATGATCGCCGTCGGCGTCGCCGTCATCGTCGGGTTCCCGCGGATCAACAAGGTGATCCCGGCCCCGCTGGTCGCGATCGTCGCGCTCACCGCCTTCACCGTCATCGGCGCGGTCGACGTGCCGAACGTCGGCGACCAGGGCGAGCTGCCCGACAGCCTGCCGAGCTGGTTCCTCCCCGACGTACCTCTCACCCTCGACACGCTGCAGATCATCGCCCCCTACGCGCTTGGCATGGCGCTGGTCGGCCTGCTCGAGTCGCTGCTGACCGCCAAGCTCGTCGACGACATCACCGACACCCACTCCGACAAGACGCGCGAGGCCGGCGCTCAGGGTCTCGCGAACCTCATCACCGGCTTCTTCGGCGGCATGGGCGGCTGCGCGGTGGTCGGTCAGACGATGATCAACGTGAAGGTCTCCGGGGCCCGTACGCGCCTGTCCACCTTCCTCGCCGGCGTCTTCCTGCTCATCCTGGTCGTCGGCTTCGGCGACACCGTGGCGCTGATCCCGATGGCCGCCCTGGTCGCGGTGATGATCATGGTCTCGGTCAGTGCCTTCGACTGGCACTCGGTCCGGCCCGCCACCCTGCGGCGGATGCCGCTCTCGGAGACGGCGGTGATGCTGACGACCGTCGCGGTCACCGTCGCGACCCGCAACCTCGCGATCGGTGTCATCGTCGGGGTCCTGGTCGCGATGACGCTCTTCGCGCGCCGCGTCGCCCACCTGACTCACACGCACCGGGAGCTCGTCGAGGACGCCGACGGCAACATGAGCGCCGTCTACCGGGTCACCGGCGAGCTCTTCTTCGCCTCCAGCAACGACCTCTACACGCAGTTCGAGTACGCCGAGGATCCCGACGAGATCGTCATCGACCTCTCCGACTCCCACATCTGGGACGCCTCCACGGTCGCGACGCTCGACGCGATCACCCACAAGTACGAGGCCAAGAACAAGTCCGTACGCATCGTCGGCCTGAACGCCTCCAGCGCCGACCGGCACGAGCGGCTGACCGGTCAGCTCAGCGGTCACTGACCTCGGCGCGCAGAATTCATGTCGCCGACCATGTAGAGATCCGCGCGCCGGCCTCGTTCCCTCGTCGAAGGCACCCGCCACGACGACGAGCACAGTACGAGGATGGCAGTCATGACACACCTGTTGAAGTTCGACCACATCGGCATCACCGTCGCCGACATCGACCTGGTCATGGAGTTCTTCGTCGGCCTGGGGCTGGAGATCGAGGGGCGTACCTTCGTCGAGGGTGAGTTCATCGACACCGTCTGCGGGATCCCCGGGGCACGCTGCGAGGTCGTGATGCTGCGTCCGCCGGGCGGCGGCACCACCCTCGAGCTCGCCCGGTTCGTACGTCCCAACCACGCGCCCGGCACGCCTGAGGCGATGGCCAACATGCTGGGCCTGCGCAACGTCTGCTTCCAGGTCGACGACCTCGACGCGGTCCTCGCGACCATGGCGGAGAAGGGCTATGGGCTGGTCGGCGGAGTCGGCGTCTACGAGGACATCGTGCGGATGGCGTACGTGCGCGGGCCCGAGGGCATCGTCGTCTCGCTCTCGGACCAGATCGTCTGACACCCGGACGTGCCACGTGGGAGTGCTGAGGTCACCAGTGACCCCAGCACTCCCACGTTCTCGAGCTCAGTCGAGCGGCGGGGCGATCGGCGGCTCACCGTCGTCGTCGGCCGGCGGGGCCAACGGCGCCTCGCTGACCGGCTTCTCGGCAGGCTTCTCGGCCAGCTTGTCGGCGGGCTTGTCGGCGGGCGGTTCGACGGCGGCCGGCGTGGCGGCCTCGACCTCCGCGGTCGCGACGGCCGAGCCGAGGATCTCGAGCAGCGTCGCCGGCCGGATCCTGCGGAACTTGCGCGGCTGGGTGCGGTTGCGGTCGAGGACCGCGACCTCGAGGTTCTTCGCCTCGATCTCCCGGTCCTCGGTCTCCGTGTGGCCGAGCGCGGCGACGGCCAGCTTGATGGCGTCCTCGAGCGAGGCGCCCTCGGTGTAGCGCTCCTTGAGGTAGCCGCCGACGGCCTCGGCGGCGCCGCCGATGGCGGCGAACCCGTGCTCGTCGACGACCTGGCCGTCGTAGGTGAGCCGGTAGAGCTGGTCGTCCTCGGCGGAGTCACCGATCTCACCGACGAAGAGCTCGACCTCGTAGGGCTTCTCCCCACCCGAGGAGAAGATCGTGCCGAGGGTCTGGGCGTAGGCGTTGGCCAGGCCACGACCGGTGACGTCGCGCCGGTCGTAGGCGTAGCCGCGCATGTCGGCCAGCCGCACACCGGCGATGCGGAGGTTCTCGAACTCGTTGTAGCGCCCGACCGCGGCGAAGGCGATCCGGTCGTAGATCTCGCTCACCTTGTGCAGCGCCGCCGAGGGGTTCTCGGAGGCGAACACGATGCCGTCGGCGTACTGCAGCGAGACCAGCGCCCGACCCCGGGAGATGCCCTTGCGCGCGAAGTCCGCGCGGTCGCGCATCAGCTGCTCGGGACTCACATAGAACGGAGTGCTCATGGGCTCAGGCCTCCAGCTCGGCGATGGGACCGTCGGGCCGCTGGAGCCTCCCGGTGATGACGGCCTCGGCAACGGCCGCTACGTCGGCGTCGGGCAGGGTGCGCCCACCGTCGGCGGTGATCACGTGGACCAGCGGGAACAGCCTGCGGGACAGGTCCGGGCCGCCGGTTGCCGAGTCGTCGTCGGCCGCGTCGTAGAGCGCCTGGACCAGGACCGCGACCAGCGTGGCCTCGTCGAGGTCGGGCCGGTAGAGCTTCTTGAGGGCGCCCTTGGCGAACAGCGAGCCCGAGCCGACACCGGAGTATCCGGTCTGCTCGTAGCGGCCGCCGGTCGGGTCGTACCCATAGATCTTTCCTTCACCGGCCTCGGGGTCGAACCCGACGAAGAGCGGCACGACGACCAGGCCCTGCATCGCCATCGGTAGGTTGCCCCGGACGAGGGCGGAGAGCCGGCTGGCCTTGCCCTCGATCGAGAGCGTGGTGCCCTCGATCTTCTCGTAGTGCTCCAGCTCGGTCTGGAAGAGCTTGACCAGCTCGACCGCGAGCCCCGCCGAACCGGCGATGCCGACCGCGGAGTATTCATCGGACGGGAAGACCTTGCGCATGTCGCGCTCGGCGATCAGGTTGCCCTGGGTCGCCCGACGGTCACCGGCGATGATCACGCCACCGGGGAAGGTGGCCGCGACGATCGTGGTGCCGTGCGGGGCGATGTCGCTCAGATTGCCCGGGACGGCGTCGCGTCGCGGGAGCAGCTCCGGGGACTGGGCCGTCAGGAAATCGGCAAAGGACGAGGTGCCCGGCGTCATGTAGGCAGCCGGGATGCGGGACTCCGACATTCTCTACTGCCCGCCCTTCTGGATGAAGGACTTCACGAAGTCCTCGGCGTTGGTCTCCAGGACGTCGTCGATCTCGTCCAGGATGTCGTCGACGTCGGAGTCAAGCGCTTCCTTGCGCTCGTTCACATCGGTCTCGGGCGCGGTCTCGACGGACTCCTCCGTCTCGGAGGACTTCTTCGGCTGCTTCTGCTCCTGTGCCATGTCTTCAACCTATCCACTAGCACCGACAAACCTGAGGAAACAATGCCCGATTTCGCTACGGGAGGAAGCAGAAGTCGAACGTTGGGCCGAGATGTGGCACGAGTCGCGATCGACGCTCAGGAACCGGTCAACCGGTTGAAGAGGTCGACGGCGGTCTCGGAGGAGTCGAGCAGGCCACCGACGTGCTTCTTCGTGCCGCGCAGCGGGTCGATGGTCGGCACCCGCTGCAGCGACTCGCGCCCCGGCAGGTCGAAGATGACCGAGTCCCAGCTGGCCGCGGCGACGTTCTCGGAGTACTTCTCCAGGCAGCGGCCGCGGAAGTAGGCCCGGGTGTCGGTCGGCGGCTCGTGCATCGCCTTCTCCACCAGCTCGTCGGTCAGCAGGCGCTGGATCCGCCCGCTGCGTACGAGCCTTTGATAGAGGCCCTTCTCCGGTCGGATGTCGGCGTACTGCAGGTCGATCAGGTGGAGCTTGGGGTCGTCCCACTCCAGACCGTCGCGGTCGCGGTAGCCGAGGAGCAGCTTGTACTTGGCCACCCAGTCGAGCTCGGTGGCGCACTCCATCGGGTCGCGCTCGAGGCGGTCGAGCACCGACTCCCAGCGCTCCAGGACGTCCTTGGTCTGGTAGTCGGCGTCGGAGCCGTAGCGCTCCTCGACGAACTTCTTGGCCAGGTCCAGATACTCCATCTGCAGCTGGACACCGGTCAGCTTGCGACCGTCCTTGAGCGTGATCAGCGTCTTCAGCGACGGGTCGTGAGAGACCGCGCGCAGCGATGAGACCGGGCCGTCGACACTGAGATCACGGGTGATGTAGCCGTCCTCGATCATGGCGAGCACCAGCGACGTACTGCCGAGCTTGAGGTACGTCGAGATCTCGGCGAGGTTGGCGTCACCGAGGATCAC
Organism: Nocardioides sp. NPDC058538; assembly: GCF_042719275.1. Classification (NCBI taxonomy): domain Bacteria; kingdom Bacillati; phylum Actinomycetota; class Actinomycetes; order Propionibacteriales; family Nocardioidaceae; genus Nocardioides; species Nocardioides sp. NPDC058538. Next base: position 198,670 of record NZ_JBHXNY010000004.1, read on the forward strand.
GTGGAGGCGGCGGTACTTCTCCGGGTCGGCGTGGGGCTCGTCGCGGGTGTTGATGATCGGCCGCTTGAGCGTGGTCTCCAGCCCGACCTCGACCTCGAAGAAGTCGGCGCGCTGGGAGATCTGGAAGCCGTGCTTGGGGCGCTCCTGCCCGATCCCGACCCGACCGGCGCCGGCGAAGACCTGCCTGGAGACGAAGAACGGGGTCAGATGCTTGACGATGTCGGCGAACGCGGTCGAGCGGCGCATGAGGAAGTTCTCGTGCGCACCGTAGGAGACACCCTTGTTGTCGGTGTTGTTCTTGTAGAGGTGGATCTGCGGGTTGCCCGGCAGCCGCGCGGCCGCGCGGGAGGCGTCGAGCATCACCTGCTCACCCGCCTTGTCCCACCGCACCGCGTCCAGCGGGTTGGTCACCTCTGGGCAGGAGAACTCCGGGTGGGCGTGGTCGACGTAGAGCCGCGCACCGTTGGTGAGGATGACGTTGGCCAGCCCCAGATCCTCGTCGGTGAGCTGGCTGGGATCGGCCACCTGCCGCGACATGTCGAACCCGCGCGCGTCGCGCAGCGGCGACTCCTCCTCGAAGTCCCAGCGCGCTCTCCTCGCCTTGAGAGTCGAGGATGCGTACGCATTGACGACCTGGCTCGAGGCCACCATCGGGTTGGCCTGGGGCTGTCCGGCCACGGAAATTCCGTATTCGACCTCCGTGCCCATCACCCGTCGTACGCTCATGCCTGCAAGGCTACCGGCCACGTGCACGAAGGCACGTGAGCATCCACACGCCACGCTGAGGTTTGCCCGAGGTTGTTCGGCTGGGCGGCACCGGGAGGAGACCGCTAGTGAAACGCCATGTCCGGGGGTATGTCGTCGGCGGAAGCGGGTCATGGTGAGGTTGGGCCATGGGAACTCCTGAGATCCGGCGGGCCACCGCCGACGACCTCGACGACATCTTCTCGATCTGCCTGCTCACCGGGGCGTCGGGCGAGAACGCCACCGAGTTCTACGACGACCCGCGGCTGCTGGGGAACATCTACGCCGCTCCCTACATCGTGCTGCGTCTCGGGCTCGGGTTCGTGGCGGTCGACTCCGAGGGCGTGGTGGGCTACGTCGTCGGCACCCCGTTCACCCGCGCCTTCGAGAAGGAGTGCGAGGAGGACTGGTGGCCCGCGCTCCGCGTCGTCAACCCCGACCCGGGGCCCGACCATGACCGCACCGACTGGAACGCCCGGCTCCGCTCCCAGATCCACCGCCCGCCACGGATGCTGGGCGAGATCCTCAGCGAGTTCCCGGCACACCTGCATATCAACCTGCTGCCCCGCGCCCAGGGCCAAGGCGTCGGCAAGGAGCTGATCGGGATGATGCTCGGCGCCTTCCACGTCGCGGGCGTACGCGGCGCGCACCTCGGCGTCGCCGCCGGCAACACCCGCGCCATCGGGTTCTACCGGCGCATCGGCTTCACGGCCCTGGTCGAGGGCGAGGATTCGATGCTGCTCGGTGTCCAATGGACCGGCGAGATGGAAGAGTGAGCTCCCGTGGGACTCTGGGAAGCGCGGGTGGTGCCACACATCGTGGACCGCACCTGCGGCATCGCGCAGCTCGAGCCGCTGCGCCAGCAGGCCTGTGACGGTCTCCGCGGCCAGGTCGTCGAGATCGGCTTCGGCAGCGGGAGCAACACCGGCCTCTATCCGGTCGAGGTCACCGAGATCATCGCCGTGGAACCCTCCGACGTCGCCTGGCAGCTCTCCGCCTCGCGCCGTTCGGGCTCACCGGTCCCGGTGAGCCGCGTCGGGCTCGACGGCGCCCGACTCCCGCTCGCCGACGCCTCGGTCGACACGGGGCTGGTCACGTTCTCGCTGTGCACCATCCCCGACGTCGCCGGCGCACTGTCCGAGCTGCGCCGCGTCCTGCGCCCCGGCGGCACCATCGGCTTCGCCGAGCACGGCCTCTCCCCCGATCCCGGCGTCGCCCGCTGGCAGCGCCGCCTCGACGGCCTCCAGCAGCGCCTCTTCGGCGGCTGCCACCTCGCCCGCGACATCCCGCGGCTCGTCGAGGCCGCCGGCTTCACCCTCGACCGTCTGGAGCAGTCCTACCTCCCCGGCCCGTCACTCTCGCGGCCGTGGGGGTATCTCTCGGTCGGGCGCACGGTTCCTTCGTAAAGCTATGCAGACGAAGGACCAGCCGGCCACGAACGACCGCCCAGCCCGCCTCAGCGCTTACGCGTACGCAGCGCGTGGGCGACGTTGACGCCGACGAGGCCGACCCAGGAGATCACCAGGGCGCCGAGGTTGTCGGTGACGCCGAGGGTGATGCTGATCGGGATGCCGGCCACGGCCGAGCCGGCGCCCAGGACGAACTGGAAGACCGAGGTGCGCGACTCGTTGCGCTCGGCGAGGGTGCGGGCGGCGGCGGTGGCCCCGACTCGCTCCTGAACGGTCTTCTCGATGCGGTCGGCGAAACCGGCTACCAGCTCTGCGTCGAACGCGTCGCCCAACTCATGGCGGGTCTCCAAACCCGCCTCGATGTCCTTGCGCGCCATCTCGTCTGCCACGTCGTTCAACCTTAGAGGATCAGATGCCGGGGCCGAGGGTCCCCGAAGCTGTGCTGAATGTTGGTTCGCTCGGCGTGGCCACGCCACACGTCTCTCCGTCCACATCGCGCGAGCGATCCCGCGAATACCCGAAGGCTAACGCCGCGGCCCCGGCCCGCGCAGCCGAAATGACCTCAGCGTCGAGGTCGGACGGCCCGATGAATTGAGTACGTGGACTCACGCGCCGCTCCCGCACGAGCCGCTGCAATGTTCACATGGACACAGACGTACGACCTGTCGCGCCGAGACGGCTCGACTGGCTGAGCAACGAGACCGCCCGCTGGGTGAGCGAGGGCATCCTCACCGAGGACACCGCGGAGAAGATCAAACGACAGTACGTCGCCTCCCACGCCGGCTCGCTGACGCGGGTCATCTCCTACCTCGGTGGCGCGTTCCTCGGGGTGGGGCTGGTGTGGCTCGTGGCGACCAACCTCGACGCGCTCTCTCCGCTGGTGCGCTTAGTGGGGATCGTCGTCGTCTGGCTCGCCTTCACCGCCGCCGCGGAGACGCTCCCTCTCCCCCGGCCCCTGCGGGGCGCGTTCCGCGGGATCGCGGCGATGAGCTTCGGCGGCGTCATCTTCCAGGCGGCGCAGAGCCTCCAGGTGCCGGCGTACGAGCCCTCCCTGGTGGGGCTCTGGGGACTCGGTGCGCTTCTCTACGCCTACGCGAGCACCGGCCTGGCCCCGCTGGTCGTCGGCATCGTGACCACGATGATCTGGTTCGACTGGCAGGTGGTGGCGAGCAGCGAGAGCACGTTCGCGGGCGTCTTCGCGGTGCTGGTCGGCGGCGTCGTGGCGACCGCGATGGCGGCGCTGCACGACCGTGGCCGCACGACCTTCGCCCAGGTGTGGCGGCTTGCGGGTGGCGTCCTCGTCCTGGGTGGCCTCTTCGTCGCGGCCGTCCCGCAGATCGGGGACCGTGAGCTCGCTTGGAGCCCGGTCCTCCTCGGCGCCGTGGTGATCGCAGGGCTCCTCGTCGCGGTGGCCGTGGGACGTACGGACGGGCTGTCTCGGTGGGAGGTGCTGGCCGCGGCGCTCATCGTGCCGGTCGGGCTCGCGCTGGTCGCCTGGGACCCGCAGGTCGACGACCTCGGCTCGGTCTCGGCCGAGGCGTGGATGTCAGCCTTCGTCAGCATCGCGGCGTACGTCGTCGTCGCCGGTGCGGTCGCCGTCGACGGCTCCGTGCGCGACCAGACGCTGCTGGTCGTGCTCGCCACCGGCGCGCTGGTCGTCTTCACGACCATGCAGAGCTTCGCGGTCTTCGCGCCGATCATGTCCGGCGCCACTCTGTTCCTGATGCTGGGCGTGCTCCTGCTCGCCGCCGGCTTCGTCTTCGACCGCGCCCGGCGAGGCGTGGCCGCCAACCTCAGTGAGGCCCTCTCATGAACGCTCGCACCCGGGTGGCGCTCGTCTGCGTCCTCAACCTCGGCCTTGTCGGCGTCGCCGTCGCCGGCCAGCTCTCCGCCCGCGTCACCGGCGAGGAGGTCCGCCTCCGCGTCGAGCCGGTCGATCCGATCGACCCGCTCCGGGGCGCCTACGTCGACCTCTCCTACACCGACATCAGCAGGCGTACGACCAAGGAGACCGGCGACGCCTACGTCTCGATGGCCCGACGTGGCCCGGTCTGGGAAGCCACCAGCGTCTCCACCGAACGGCCAGCCGAGGGGCCGTTCCTGAAGTGCCACGACGACGGCTGGCGGCTCAGCTGCGGCATCGAGAGCCTTTTCGTCCCGCAGGACCGGGCCCGGGAGATCGAGACCGAGGTCAGCGGCGGCGACGCCATCGCGGTGGTGAAGGTCGACTCGCGCGGCAACGCCGCGCTCGTCTCGGTCCAGACGCGCTGAGGGAGATCAGTCGAGGCGACGGAACAACGCGGCGAGGGCCTGGCCGCCGCCGATGCACATCGTGACGATGCCGAGCTCACCTCCCGTACGTCGCAGGTGCTTGACCACTCGCAACGACAGGATCGCGCCGGTCGCCCCGACCGGGTGGCCGAGCGCGATCGCCCCGCCGTACGGGTTGGTGCGGTCCGGGTCGAGCCCCACGTCACGCGAGACCGCGACGGCCTGGGAGGCGAAGGCCTCGTTGAGCTCGACGATGTCGATGTCGGCAGGGGTGAGACCGGTGCGCTCGAAGAGACTGCGCAGAGCGAGCGTGGGGGCGTACCCCATCAGACCCGGCTCCATCGCCGCGGTCGCGACCTGCTCGAGCGCGACCAGTCCGGTCGCACCCCGGTCACGAGCGGCCGGCTCGGTCGCGAGCACGACCGCGGCGGCGCCGTCGTTGATCCCGGAGGCGTTGCCGGCGGTGACCGTACCGCCCTTGGTGAAGGCAGGCCGCAGCGCAGCGAGCACCTCGAGCGTCGTCTGCGGCTTGGGGTGCTCGTCGGTGTCGACGACTGTGACGCCCCGACGTCCGGAGATCTCGACGGGGACGATCTCCTCCTCGAAGGCCGCCTTGGCAGCCTCCGTCGCACACCGCTGCTGGGACCGGAGCGCGAACTCGTCCTGCTCCTCACGTGAGACGCCGTACTTCTCGGCCACGGCTTCCGCGGTCACCCCCATGTGCACACCGCCGAACGGGTCGGTGAGGATCGCGACCGTGCCGTCGACCAGTTCGCGGTCGCCGAGCCTGTAGCCGTCGCGGGCCCCGAAGTCGTAGAACGGCATCCGGGTCATCGACTCGTCTCCGCCGGCGACGGTGACCTGGAGGTCGTTCCAGCGCATCTCCTGGGCGGCCGACCAGATGGCCTGCAGCCCGCTGCCGCACAGCCGGTTGACGGTGAACGCGGGGACCGAGGTGGGCAGGCCGGCCTCGATGGCGACCCGACGGGCGTTGTACGCATCGGGCCCGACCTGGCCGATGCAGCCCATCACGACCTCCTCCACGTCCGCCGCGGCCACACCGGAGCGCTCGAGCGCCTCGGTGGCCGCCGCCGCGCCGAGCTGGTGGGCCGGCACGTCCTTGAACTGGCCGCCGAAGCTGCCGATCGGGGTGCGGGCCCCGTCGAGCACGACGATGCGTTCCTTGGTCACTGTCTTCCTCCATCTGGTCCGGTCACGGCCGGTTCGTCAGCGCGGCCTCGACGCGGTCGCACAGGTCGGTCTTGCGGATCTTCCCGCTCGGCGTACGTGGCATCTCGTCGATGACCTCGAGCCGCTCGGGGAGCTTCTGGGTCGTCAGCCCGCGGCCTCGCAGGTGGGTCGTGAGGGCCGTCAGATCGAGGTCGGCGCCGGGCTCGAGCACGACCCAGGCGCAGACCCGCTCACCGAGCACGGGGTCGGGCATGGGCGTGACCGCGACGTCGGCTACGCCGGGGACCTCGGCGACCAAGTCCTCGATCTCCCGTGCGCTGAACTTCTCCCCGCCGCGGTTGATGATGTCCTTGATCCGGCCCTGCACGGTCAGCCAGCCACCGGCATCGAGGCGTACGAGGTCGCCCGTCCGGAACCAGCCGTCGGCGGTGAAGGCGCCGTTGTGCCCGGCGTCGACGTACCCCGAGCACAGCTGCGGACCGCGCCACCAGGCCTCGCCGATCGAGCCGGAGGGCAGGTCCCTGCCGGTGCCGGGATCGACCACCCTCCCCTCGGTCGGGAAGAGCCAGTGCCCCTCGGTGCCCCAGCGCTGGAGCTCCGGGTCCCACGGCGAGCCAGAGCTGGCGTTGGGGCACTCGGTGGCGCCGTACATCCGAACCACCGTGCCGAGCCGCCCGTGAGCGCGGCGGGCGAGTGCCTCGGGTACGTCCGCACCGCCGCACACGATCGTCCGGATGTGGTCCAGACGTACGCCACGGTCCTCCGCGATCTCGGTGAGGGCGGCCAGGAACGGGGTGGCGAAGATGAAGAAGGTCGTCCGGTCGCGTTCGACCAGGTCGAACGCCTGCTGAGGATCCCATGCCTCCTGGAGGGTGACCGAGCAGCCGAAGGCGACCGGGAAGAGGACGCTCAGCGAGATGCCGGTGATGTGGCTGACCGGCGACGGGTTGAAGAGGACGTCGTTCTCGTTGAGCCCGAACGCGCGCTGACAGATGTCGCCCGAGGCCGCGATCCCCTCCTGCGTGTGGATCGCGCCCTTGGGGTCGGCGGTGGTCCCCGAGGTGTAGATGACGAGCGCGACGTCGCCGTCCCGCCCGGCGCTCGCGAGCGCGGTCTCGACGTCCACCGGTTCGGTACGCAGCGCCTCCTCGAACCGCTCGCCACCTGCCCCGCCGCGTACCCACAGGACATGGTCGAGCCCGACGCCTTCGCCGACCAGGTCGGCGTAGAGGTCGCGGTAGGAGTATCCGCGGAACTCCTCCGCGACGATCGCGAAGCGTGCACCGGTCTGGCGCACGATGAAGCCGACCTCGCGCTGCCGCAGGATGCTCGTCATCGGAACCACGACACCGCCTGCCATCAGCACCCCGTGGAACGCCACGACCGCCTCGGTCCAGCTGGGCAGCTGGATGGCGACGGCCTCCCCGCGGCGCAGACCGCGCTCGCGCAGCCAGCCTGCGAGAGCGGCGGCGCGGTCCCAGAGCCGGCCGAACGTCAGCTGGGTCGTCGAGTCACGGACCGCGACCTTGTCGCCGAAGCGGTCGACGCAGCGCCGCAGGTCATCAGTGACGCAGGCCGGATGCCACACCCCGGCGGCGCGGTAGAAGCGGTCGATCTCGGGGGCGGGTCGCCAGGTCGGCGCGATCGTGCGAGTCATCCGGCCCTCAGATCCGGACCAGCGTCTTGCCGGTCGTACGCCCAGCCATCATGTCGGCGATCGCCTGCGGCGCCGCCGCGAGACCGGCGTAGACACTCTCGTGGTAGCTCAGCCGGCCCTCGGCGAGCCAGCCGCCGACCCGCTCCTGCATCTCGTCGAGCAACGGCACGTGCGCGCTGCCCCGGAAGCCGCGGAGGGTGAGGTTCTTGGAGGTGGCGAGGAACAGATTGTCCGGGCCGGCGGGTGCCCCTTCGTACTCCGAGATCGAGCCGCACAGGGCGATCCGGCCACGGATGTTCATCGCCGCGAGGGCGGCTTCGAGGTGGCTGCCGCCGACGTTGTCGAAGTAGAGGTCGAGCCCCTCGGGCGCGGCATCGCGCAGCGACTCCACCAGCGGGCGATCGCGCCAACTGAAGGCGGCATCCACGCCGAGCTCGTCCCGCAGCCAGGCGACCTTCTCCTCGGTGCCCGCGCTCGCGACGACCCGCAGGCCGGAGAGCTTCGCGATCTGGCAGACCAGGCTCCCGACCGCTCCCGCAGCCGCCGAGACCCAGATCGTCGGGGTCTCTTCGCGGGCTTCGAGCGCATCGATGACATGCAGCCCGGCGTACGCGGTCAGGCCCATCGGACCGAGAGGGCCGAGGTAGGTCTGCGGTGAGACCTGCTCGACGTCAAGGACACGCAGGTCGGCGACACCGTTCATCGCGACCTCGCCGGGATCGACGATCGCGTGGCTGCGCCAGCCGTAGGAGTGCCACACCGTCGCACCGACCGGAAAGCCCTCGGCACGGGACTCCTCGATGACGCCGACCGTGAAGATCCCGTCCATCGGCTCGCGCGGCGGGAAGGCCGGAAAGTAGCCCTCGGGCGCGTCGGCTCGCAGCCGGAGCCGCATCCCCGGGTCGACCGAGGTCCAGGTGTTGCGGACCAGCACCTGACCGGCCCGTGGATCGGGCAGGTCGACGCTCACGAGCTCGAAGTGCTCCGGACGGACATCACCGTCCGGGAGCGTGACCACATGCACCTGGGTGCTCTTCACAGGACCTCCTCGATGGTTCGGGCGTCTGGACACAGCGCCTGAACCAAACTAACTTCAGTTCTATGTACACCGCAATGGGCGCATGGCAATGGACCGGGACCGGACGTCCCCTCACGCTCAACCAGGTGCCCGTCCCCACCCCTGCGGCGGACGAGGTCCTGATCCGCGTGCGCGCGGCCGGCATGTGCCACTCCGACGTGGGCGAACTGGACGAGCCGTCGTGGGCAGCCAACATCAAGCGCAACCCGATCACCCTCGGCCACGAGATCGCTGGCGAGATCGCGCAGGTCGGCACGGCGGTCACGCAGTGGCAGGTCGGGGACCGGGTCGGCGTACATCCTCTCGGCGACACCGTCCCCGGCTACAGCCGCGACGGCGGGTACGCCGCGTACACCGTCGCCCCTGCCACCGACCTGATCGCGATGCCCGACGGCCTTCCGTTCGACCTGGCCGCCGCCGGCACGGACGCAGGCATGACCTCCCACCACGCGGTCGCCGCGGTCGCCCGCGTCGGCAGCGGTGACCGTGTCGGCATCATCGGGCTGGGCGGGCTCGGCCAGTTCGGCGCCCGCATCGCTGCCCTGCTCGGCGCCGAGGTGTACGCCGCCGACACCAGCCCCGCGGCAGTGGCTCTCGGCGAGCAGCTCGGCCTCGCTGCCGTGCATCCGCGAGCCGAGGACCTGATCGGCCTCGGCCTCGACGTGGTCATCGACTTCGCCGGCTTCGGCTCCACCACCTCGGCCGCGGTCGGCGCGATCCGCAAGGGCGGCACCATCGTCATGGTCGGCATGGGCGCGGTCGAGACGACCCTCGTCATCGCCGACGTCATCCACCAGGGCGCCCACATCCACGGCTCGTCCGGCGGCACCCGCGAGGACATCGCCAGGGTGTACGACTACCTCGCCCAGGGCGAGATCACCCCGACCATCGAGCACCTCGACCACGTCCAGGTCCCGGACGGCATCGAGCGCCTCCGGGCCGGCCGGGTCACGGGTCGGCTCGTGGTCACCACCGACTGACCCCTAGGCCGAGCTGCTCGAGGTCGGCACCTCAGGATGCCGCGACCAGTGGCCTGGCCACAGCCTCCGCCCCGGCCGCTGCCGCGTCCAACGGATAGACCTTCATGGTCTCAGGGCGCAGGCCGACGACCACCTTCGTACCCTCCTCCGCGCCACGCAGCCACGACCCGTGGAGCGCGCTGCTCGCCCGGAGGCGGAGCTCCTCCTGCCCCGCGGCGACGGTGACGTCGTACGTGCGCCCGCCGAACTCGGAGGAGAGCAGCTCGGCCTCGAGCGGGACGACGCCGGACGGCACGGAGGCCAGGTCCCGGTAGAGCTCGAGGTCGTCGGGCCACAGCCGCGCGACCACCGCGTCCGAATCGGGCAGATCCCGCTCGAGCGCGATGTCGACGCCCGCGTTCGTACGCCATCCCTCGGCGCCTCGGTGCAGCTCGAGCCGGTTGGACATGCCGATGAACTCGGCGACGTAGTCGGTCGCCGGGTCGGCGTAGACCCGCTGCGGCGTGTCGACCTGTTCCATCCTGCCGGCGCGCATGATGGCCAGCCGGTCACCGAGCGCGAACGCCTCGGACTGGTCGTGGGTCACGAAGACCGCACCGAAACCGAGGCTCTCGTGCAACCGGTGGATCTCCGTACGCACCGTGTCCCGCAGTCGCGCGTCGAGGTTGCTCAGCGGCTCGTCGAAGAGCACCAGGTCCGGGCGCGAGACCAGGCCACGGGCGACGGCGATGCGCTGCTGCTGCCCACCACTGAGCTGGCTCGGGTAGCGGTCGAGCAGGTGCTCGCAGTGCACCATCGCGGCTGCTTCCTCGACCCGCCCGCCGGCGAGCGCCTCGCGCATCTTGCGCACCTTCAGCGGGTAGGCGATGTTCTTGCGCACGGTCATGTTCGGCCACAGCGCGTACGACTGGAACACCATGCCGACGTCCCGCTTGTGCGCCGGCACGTTCAGCCGCCGACCGGAGTCGAAGACGTGACGCCCCTTGAAGTCGATGACGCCCGACTCCGGGGTCTCGAGGCCGGCGAGACAGCGCAGGGTGGTCGTCTTGCCACAGCCGCTCGGCCCCAGCAGGACCAGGAACTCGCCTTCCTCCATCTCGAGGTCGAGGTGGTCGACGACGACGTTCGATCCGTACGACTTGGTGAGTCCTTCGACTCGGAACTTGGCGGACATCGGCCATTCCTCCATGGGCTTGCTTGGTTGGGTCACGACGGGCGTACGACACGGGCGACGGATGCCCGGGTCGCTCCTCAGAGGTTGTCGAGCACGTTTCGGCCACCGACCAGCATCGCGATGGCGACACCGGCTCCGGTGACGGCGGACATCAGGATCGCCATCGCCCCGACCAGGGGGTACGAACCGTTGGTCCACTGGTCGTAAAGGAGCGTGCCCATCACCTGGGTCGTCGCCGAGCGCACCATGATCGAGGCGGCGAACTCATGGGTGAGCAGGATGAACATCAGGGCGATGGAGCTCAGCACGGCCGGCTTGAGCATGGGAAGCGTGACGTTGAGTGCGGTACGCACCGGGCCGGCGCCGCTCACCGCCGACGCCTCTTGGTAGGTGTTGCCCAGCGAGACCAGCGCCGTCAGCTGCATCCGGGTCGCGAACGGGATCATCAGGACGACGTAGACGAGCACGATGATCGCCTTGGTTCCGTAGAGGATGAACGGCGGCTGGGTGTAGGTCAGCAGGAAACCGACGCCGAAGATAACCGCCGGGATACCGAGCGGCAGCGCGGTGATCAGGTCACCGAGGAGGCGTACGAGCGGCAGGTCCCGCCGCCGCACCATGAGCTGAGCGATACCGAGCCCGATGGGTACGCAGATCGCGACCGCGATCAACGACGTGACGACGCTCGTCACCACCGACTCGACGATGCCGGGGGTCTCGAGCAGCGCACGGTAGTTGTCCAGCGTGAGCAGGCCCCACGACAGGTCGGCAGACCAGAACGGCGAGAGCGACACCAGGATCACCCCGATCAACGGCAGCACCAGCGCGACCAGTCCGTACGCCGCCACCACGACGGCCGCCCAGGCGGACCGGCCGTGCGTCGGCGCGAAGGACTTGCCGCCGTGGGTGACGAACCGCGTCTGGTTGCCGAGCAGGTAGCGCTGGGCGAAGATCACCAGCAGCCCGAAAATCACCAGTGGCGATCCCGCGGCCGCGGCCGCGGCGAAGTTCGTCGGCGATTCGCTCGTACGCCGATACATCTCTGTGGTGAGTACGTTGACGCCCTCGTTCTGCCCGAGCAGCAGCGGGCCGGTGAACTGTCCGAGTCCGAGCAGCAGCGCGACACCCGCGCCGTACACCAGCGACGGGCGCAGCAGCGGCAGTACGATCTTGAAGAAGACCCCGATCGTGGACGACCCGCTGATCGCCGCGGCCTCGAGGTGCTCCGAGCCGATGTTCTGCATCCCGGCACTCACGAAGAGGTAGACGAACGAGGTCAGCCCGAAGCCGGTGATGATGATGATCCAGGTCGTGCTGTAGATGTTGACCGGACCGCTCTCGAGGTCCTGCCACCACGGCAGGTGCCGCAGCGTGGCGTTGAGGTAGCCGGGTCCCGGCGAGAGCAGGAACGCCCAGCCGGCGACATTGGCCACCGACGGCATCACGATCGGCAGCAGCGGGACGACCCGCAGGAAGCCGAGTCGCCGCGGGAGCCGGCTCGTCGCGAAGGCGAGGACGGTGCCGAGCACCATCGCGATGGCCAACGAGACCACCGCGAGCAGGAGTGTCGTACGGAGCGTCTCCCCGATGTCGTCGCGCCCGAACTGGGCCCGATAGCCGCTCGCGCCGTCGGCGAACGCGAGCGACTGGAGCCGATAGAGCGGCACCACGACGAGATACCCCAGGATGAGGATCAAGGGCGCGTACGTCAGGCGCGCGCGCCAGGTGGCGGCGTCGCCGCGCAGACGAGGCAGTGTGCTGCTGACGATCGTGGTCATGAGGTCTTCCTCGAGGTCGGGGTCGGCGAAGGGGCGGCGATCAGCTCTGGAAGAGCGATTCCCACTGCTTCTGGTACTCGTTGACCGAGTCCTGGTCGAGCGTCTTCGGGTCGGGAAGCTCGATGTCCTGCGCCAGCAGGTCCGAACCAGGGACGCCGGTCCCCTCGACGTCAGGCAGGACACCGACGTAGTTGTGCGAGATGGCGGCCTGACCTTCGGGCGTCACCATGAAGTCCGCGAGCACCTGGGCGGCATTGGCGTGCGGCGCCGAGGCGAGCACCTGGCTGTACCACGGGACACCGAACGGGTCCTCGGGAACCACGAAGTCGACCGGCGCACCGCTCGCCTTCGTGTCGAGCATGGTCGTACCGACCGTCGGGGAGCCCCAGATCTCACCGGAGGCGATCGCCTGGTCGATGGCCACCGCGCTCGGGTAGATGCGCGGCTTCTGGGAGGCGAGCTTCTTCACGAACCCACCGCCCCAGTCGGCGTCGATCCGGCGGTACATGTCCACATATGTCGGGATGCCCGCCGGGTTGGTGATGCCCAGCTTCCCGCCGCTCGCGTTCGCGGCCAGGACGTCCTCGTAGGTGTGCAGGCCCTTCGGCAGCTTTCGGGTGTTCCACCCGTAGCCGAAGACGGTCGCGCTGGAGAGGAACCACTTCTCGTCCATGATGCTCTCGGAGCGCTGGTAGTCCTCGTTGTCGAAGCTCGGGCCGACGACCTTGACGTTCCAGTTCTGCTTCGTCGCGTTGTCCATGAAGGCCGCGTCGGTCGCCATCTGGATGTCCGCGGTGCCCTGGCCGGTCTGGATCTCGGTCTCGACCTTGGGGACGATGTCGGCGTCGGTGCCGCGTACATAGTTCAGCTTGATCCCGGGGTACTTCGCCTCGAACGCCTTCTTCAGCAGCTCGAGGTTGTCCGGGGAGTGGGTGGAGTAGAGGGTGACCGAGCCCTCGTCCTTGGCTGCCGCGACGATCTCTTTCCAGCTACCGGCGAGCTCGGTCTTGGTGGCGCCGCCACCACAGGCCGTCAGGGTCGTCGCGACCGCCACCGTTGCGGCGGCCAGCGCGAACAGGCGTCGTCTGATCATCTCTATCTCCCTTGAGGCACAGCATCTTCTTGGTTACTAAAGTGAAGTTGGTTCAGGTAGACTGTATGGCGCGCGTCACACGATGGCAAGGAAAGTCTCATTGAATTCACTTGAGGATTCGAGGGACCGAGAGGACGAGGTGAAGGATGAAGCGGTACGCAGATCGGCGAGTGCTCGTGACCGGAGCGGGCGGCGGGCTGGGCAGTGAGGTCTGCGCCCGGCTCAGCGCCGAGGGCGCGCACGTCGCCGCGGCCGACCTGGCCGGGACCGACCTCGGCCCGCTCGTCGACTCCCTGACCGGCACCGGCCACCTCGCCCTCGAGCTGGATGTCAGTGACGAGGAGCAGTGGCGCGAGGCCACCTCGCAGATCGAGGCCGCCTGGGGCGGTCTCGATGTGCTGATCAACAACGCCGCGATCGGCAGCATCGCGACCGTCGAGGACGAGGAACGCGCCACGTGGGACAAGGTGGTCGCGGTCGATCAGACCGGGGTCTGGCTGGGCATGAAGCACCTCGGACCGCTTCTGGAACGCACCGGCGGCGGATCGATCGTCAACGTCGCCTCGGTCCTGGGCAGCACGGGCGGTCTCGGCAACAGCATCGCGTACCACGCCGCGAAGGGGGCGGTGCGCACGATGACGAAGAACGCCGCCCTGCACTGGGCCACCCGGGGCGTACGCGTCAATTCGCTGCACCCGGGATTCATCGAGACCCCGCAGCTGATCGAGCGGTTCGGTGGCTCGCCCCGCCACCAGGCGATGCTCGCCAACACCCCGATGGGCCGCCTCGGCACCCCGGCCGAGATCGCGGGCGCAGTCGCCTTCCTCGGCAGTGACGACGCCGGCTACATGACCGGAAGCGAGGTGTACGCCGACGGCGGCTGGACCGCTCGCTGACGACGCCGGCCCACTCAGAGCTCGGCGCCGAGCCGATAGCCCTCCGCGATCGCATGCGAGACCCGCCGAGGCGTGAGGCAGTCGCCGATCACGCTCACCGAGTCGCCGGCGACGACACCCGGCGGCAGCACCGGCACCCGGGGCCGGTGCCAGACGGTGAGCACCGGCCCCAGGTCCACCGGCTCACCTCCGAAGACCGGCGCCAGCTGGAGCGACGCCGCCGGGTCCTCCGGTACGACGGTGCTCGCGACACGGAGGTCGACCCCGGCAGCGCCGAGCCGGGTGAGCAGCGGGCCCGCGCTCTCGGCGGGCACGCGGGAGGCGAGAGCGCCGAGGGCGGTCGCGAAGGTGACCTGCCAGCCCGCTCGCACCAGCGCCTCTGCCGCACTGTACGCCGGCCAGAACCCGTCTCCTTCGTCGTAGACGAGCGCACGCCGGTCGCCGGCGTGGTCGAGCGCACCGGTGATCGCGTCGTCGACGGTCGCGAACGGCCGCCCAGCCAGCACGTCGGGCGGATCCGCCGGGCGCGATCCGGTCGCGACGACGACGTGATCGGCCATCGCGACGATCTCCTGGAGGTCGTCGGCCTCGATGCCGGCGGCGAGGTTCACATCGACGCCGAGCCTCTTGAGCTCCCGCTCCTGGTAGTCGACGACGTCGATGAAGGCGGCGCGATGCGGAGATGCGGCGGCGACCAGCGCTGTACCGCCGAGCTGCGTCGACTGCTCGAAGAGAGTGACCCGGTGGCCGCGGCCGGCCGCGATCCGCGCCGTCTCCAGACCCGCCGGCCCTCCCCCGACGACGTAGATCTCCTTCGGGCGATCGACCCGGACACCGACGTTGCGATGCCGTCCGCGGCCGACCTCGGCATTGACGGCGCAGTGCAGGTGCGGATCGAAGGCGCGACAGTCCTGGTTGATGCCGAGACAGCCGCGCACCTCGCTCACCCGACCGGACTCGGACTTGGCAGGAAGGTCGGGATCGGCGATCAGTGCGCGCGCCATCCCGACCAGATCGGCACGCCCGGTCCTGATGATGTGGTCGGCGGTCGCCGCGTCCCGGATGCGCTGCCCGACGAGGGTCGGCAGACCCGTGGCGGCCTTGACCCGCGCCGCCGACGGCACCGCGACGGCGTCCGGGTTCGTCGAGTCCTTGACGTACTTGCCGCGGGTGCCGTGCGTGATGCTGAAGTAGTCGACTCCTGCGCCGGCCAGATCCTCGGCGACGCGTACGCAGTCCTCGATGTCCATCCCGCCGGGGATCTCCTCCTCCCCCGAAAGACGCACGCCGAGGACGAAGCCCTCGGGGATGACCGACTCCATCGCCTCGATGACGAGGTGCAGGAACCGCATCCGGTTCTCGAAGGAGCCACCGAAGGCGTCCTCACGCCGGTTGGTCAGCGGCGACATGAACTGCGCGGGGAGATACCCGTGGGCGGCGTGGATCTCGACCCCGTCGGCACCGGCCCTGACCAGGTTCTCCGTCGATACCCGCCACCCTTCGACGATGTCGTGGATCTCGGCAACGGTCAGCTCGTGCGGCGGGTACGCATCGCGTACCGTCTTGATCGGCGACGGCGCCACCGGCGGCGAGTCGGACTCGCCTCCGATGAACTCGCGCCCCAGATGACACAGCTGCCCGATGAACCTGGCGCCGTGGCGGTGGATGACGTCGGCCTTGGCGGCCGCTGCCGGGACGAACTCGTCGAGATAGGCCTCTACCAGCTTGCGTGAACGCAGCGTGGTCGTCGGGTGGACGACCGTGGCGCCACCGATGATCATGCCGACGCCGCCGGCAGCGAGACGCTCGAAGTGCTCGGTGTCGCCATGGGTCGGTACGCCGCCCTCGGCCATGCTGGTGCCGGCCGGGAGCGCGACGAGCCTGTTCTTCACCGACATCGGGCCGATGGTGAGGGGCGAGAAGAGATGCGGGAACTCGGTGCCCATGGGGTGTCCTTTCGCGGCGGTCTCTGCGGTGGTTCTCAGACGGTGAAGCGGCCGCCGTTGCTGAGCAGCACCGCCCCGACGACGTTCTTCGCGCCCGGCGAGGCGAGGTAGCAGATGTTGTCCGCGAGGTCGTCGGCGGAGGCGTACCCGATGGCTCCGGTCTCCTCCATCGCCTTGCGTACGGCTTCCGGGGTGCGGCCCGCCATCGGGGTGTCGACCGGGCCAGGGGCGACCGTGTTGACCCGGATCCCGTACGAGATGACCTCCTTGGCAACCGACTGCGACAAGGCGTGCACGCCCGCCTTCGAGGCGGCGTAGTGCGGGTAGCCGATCAACGTGTCGTACGCCGCCGACGAGCCGACGGTCACGATCGCTCCCCCGCCACGCGGGCGCATAGCCCGTACGGCCGCGCGGAGCACGTGGAAGGTGCCGTCGAGGTTGATCGACATGACACGGCGCCAGCCGTCGTCGTCGAGGTCGCACAGCACGTCGACGGGCTCACCCGTCTCCCGTGCCGCGAGGATCCGCGCCTTGGCCGCGGGGTCGTCCACGCCGGCGGTGTGGACGACGACATCGAGCCGGTCGCCTGCCCCGGTGACCACGGCGACGAGGTCCTCGACCGCCCGCGGGTCGGCGACATCGACCACATGAGCGGTGCCGCCCACGGATTCCGCGACCGCGGTCGCGTTGCCCGCGTCGATGTCCGCGACATGCACCCGCGCACAGCCTTCCGCGGCGAGCCGCCTCGCCACGGCTGCGCCGATGCCGGACCCACCTCCGGTCACGAGGGCGACCTGCCCGTCGAATCGCGCGGCCTGTTGCTGGCTCATGCTCCACTCCCTCATTAAACTGAAGTCGGTTAGATATGTAAGCCCTATCACACCAATACCTGGACAACCCACCAATTACTGAACTAAGTTCAAGTCATGTCGATCGAGACCTCCCCCACCCTGGTCCGCTACTACGCCGCAGTCGACGCGAGCGACTTCGACACCGGGATGGCACTCGTGACCGCCGACGTGGAGTTCGCGATCCTGCTGCCCAACCGCGCCGTCCGCGGGATCGGCCGCGAGGATCTCGCCGCCTATCTGTCGGGCCGTGGCGATGTCGTACGCCGTCACGTACCCCAGCGCTCGTCGGTCGCCGGGGACGTCGAGTTCGTCTACGGCGCCGTCCTCGAGGACGAGAAGACCGTGACCGGTCATTTCCTCGCCGCCGCCCGGCTTGGCGACGAAGGCCTCATCTCCGCGTACCAGGTGGTCTTCGACCCCGAGCTCGGCCTGCTGCCCGACTGATACCGATCCCCGAAGGAGACATCCCGTATGTCACAGACGATGAGTTCCAGCTCGACCCCGCTGCTGCACGACTGGTTCGAGATCATGGATTCGACCACCCCTGAGCGGGTCCTCGACATGATCACCGACGACTTCCAGCTCTCGATCCTCTTCTCCAAGGGCGCCGATCAGGCCGCGGAGTTCCAGGGCGACCGGGCCGGGCTGATCGCCTACCTGGAGCAGCGCGAGGTCAGCGTGCTCACCCACCATCTGCTGGCGGGCTCACGAGTGGACGACTCCGAGCTGGCCCTGGGCGAGACCCGCCGCGACGGCGCCTTCGAGGCGTCCTTCAACGCCAGCGCACAGCTCGACCCGGCCAGCGGCCGCGTACGGCGGTTGCTGATCTGTCGCACACCTGCGGTGCAGTTCACCGACTGAAGCGGTCGACCCCGTCCTCCTGGTCGACCTCGACGTCGACGCGGTCGACCAGGACGTCGAGGTGGGCGGCCGTCTCGCAGATCGCGATCATCCGGTTGAAGTGGTTGAGATCGGCGTACGGCACGTCGCGACGGGTCCACGGGAGCTGCTCGGCGACCTCGGCGGCCGTCATGGCCCACGCATGGGCGTCGAGGATGGCGACCACCTGACCGAACCGGTGCTCGTGGTGCGCGAGCAGGGCGCGCACCCGGTCGTGGACACTGTCGGTCGGATGCCCGTGGGCCGGGATCAGCCGGGCGTCGGCTCGGTCCAGGAGCAGCGCGAGCGACTCCAGGTAGTGCTTGAGCGGAAGGTCCCACTCGCCGAGCTCGAAGCCGATCGACGGCGTGATCGTCGGGAGCACGTGGTCGCCCGAGAAGAGCAGCCCGCGCTCTTGGTCGTGGAAGACCAGGTGACCCTTCGTGTGGCCCGGCGTGTGCACGGCCTCCGCCTGCCAACCGGCGATCTCGAGCGGGCCGGCGTCGAGCCAGCCGTCGGGGTCTGCCCAGTCGGCGACGTCGTACGGCTCGAGCTCGGTCTCCTTCTCGATCACCCGGCCGAGGTCGTCCGCCCCCGATCGGCGCAGCTCGCGCAGCGAGCTGACCGGGACGTTGTTGCCCAGCTCCTGGATCGCGGCGAGACCAGGGCGTTCGAGCCGGCCCAGGTGGACCCGGGCGCCGTACCTCTCCCTCAGCCGTACGGCGAAGGTGTAGTGATCGCGATGGATATGGGTGACCAGTACGTCGCTGATCTCCTGCGGCGAGCGACCGATCATCGCCAGCGCCGACTCCAGCTCGTCCACCGCGGACGGCACCGCCCAGCCGCCGTCGACGAGGAGCAGGTCCTCGTCGGCCTCGACCGCGTAGACGTTGACGGCACGCAAGCCGTCGTTGGGCATGCTCAGCGGGATCCGATGGACGCCGTCGACGACCTGGTAGCAGCCGGGCGTACCCCACCAGGTCTCTGCGGCAGGCATCAGCCGACCATCGTCCGCTCCTCGCCCATGACGGCGATCCGGTGGCCACGCATGCGGCCCACATGCTTGATCGCGGCGGCCCACTCCTCGCTCGCGAGCGCCTGGTCGAGGGCCTCCTTGCTGTCGAAGCTCAGGATCGAGACGCCGTCCCAGCCCTCCGACCGCTCCTCGAGAGCGACCTGGACATCGGTGTGCAGCCACCGGCGCAGGCCGGGAAGCGGGTACGTCACCTCGGCGTGCTCGCCACGCCACCACTCGATGAACTGCTCGTGAGACCAGTCCTCGGGACGAGAGGCCATCAAGATGAGGTTGTACATGTCACTCCTGATCTGAATTCTGTTTGGGTTCTGCGGACAGAGGTCCGCGCGGACCTGGAACGAGATGGGTCAGGGGCCGACGAGCCGCAGGACAGCGTCGGAGATGAAGTCGCGGGTCTCCTCGAGCGTCGTCGGTCCGCCGGTGCGGTACCAACGCCAGACGCTCACCACGAGGGCGAGCACCGCACGACTGGTCTGCTCGGGGTCGCGGTCGGCGAAGTCACCCGACTCGATGCCACGCCGGACCAGGCCGGTCCAGTTGTCCTCGACCTTGCGGACGAGCTCGCGAGCATGCTGCCGCTCGGCCTCCTCCCGCTCGGACTGCCGCGGGGTCGCCAACAGGTCCATGTGGCTCTGCAGGATGCGCATCTGCAACACCTCCTGCGGCGTCACGTCGAACGCCGCACGGACCGCCGCGCGCAGCTGATCGACGGGCGCGTCCTCGACGGAGACGACCCGCTCGAAGCGGCTGGCGCTGCGCTCGAGCTCAGTGCTCATGATCGTCAGCAGGCAGTGCACCTTCGACTCGAAGTAGTGGTAGAGCGCTGTCTGCCCGATGCCGACCTTGTCGGCGACGGAGGCCCACTTGGTGAGCTCGAACCCGTCGTCACCGAAGCTCTCGACTGCAGCGCTGAGGATCAGCCCACGCTTCGAACGGGGGCTCTCCGTCACGGTCGCCTGACGTGGCATGGCGAACCCTTTCTCTCTGGGATCCTCTTCGAGAATACCCGACTTGAGGTCAATTCAGTGGGCCATCGACCGTACCAGGTCGACCGCCAATCGGGCCGCATCTCTGCGGGCGAGCTTCCCCACGCGGTTCTGCGGAAGGTCCTCGACCACGAAGACGAACTCCGGCCACTGATGCTTCGGTGTTCCCTGTGCCTCCAGGTGCGTGCGTACGACTCCGAGGTCGAGCGACGGGTTAGGCGTGACGACCAGCGCGGCCGCACGCTCCCCCAGCACCGGGTCCGGGACCGGGACGACGCAGACCTGGATCACGTCGGGCACGGAGGCCACGGCTGCCTCCACCTCGTTGATGTCGATGTTGCGGCCGCCACGGATGATGATCTGCTTCTCGCGACCCACGATGTTGATCGTGCCGTCCTCGTTGATGCGAGCGAGGTCCCCGGTGAAGAAGAACCCGTCCTCGGTGAGCTCCGGCGGTACCGGAGCACCTTCACGGGCGTACCCGGTGAAGAGCGAGGGTCCCTTGACCTGGGCACGGCCGACCTCGCCGCCGGGAAGCGGCGCACCCCGGTCGTCGACGACGCGCACCTCGATGCCGGGGAACGGGCGACCGTCGCGGCCGAGACGTACCTCTGCAGGATCGGAGGGAAGCGGGGTGGTGTGGCCGAGGCACTCCGACATCCCGAACACACGCAGGAACTTGGTGCCGAGGAGCTCCTCGGCACGACCGAGTGCGCCGGCATCCATCGGACCACCACCGACGGTCATCGCTGCCAGCGAGGAGAGCCCGCCGGCAGCACCGTCGACCATGGCGAACTGGAGCGCCATCGTGGGCACCAGCATCGTCCAGCGCACCTGCTCCTCGCGGATCAGGTCGAGCGCGTCGGCAGGGTTCCACTTCGGCAGGCAGACCAGGGTGCCGCCGAGCATGGCGGGCAGGTAGAGACCGAAGCAGAGGGCCGCCACCGACGAGAGCGGCACGAAGGCACCGACCCGGTCTCCGGGCTTCAGACCGACGGCGTCGATCGTCGCCTGGCCGGCGAAACGCAGTGCTTCCTCGGACTGGATGACGCACTTCGGCCGACCGGTCGATCCGGAGGTCATCGCGACCGCGGCGCCACCGTTCCACCGCTCGGTCCCCCGTGTTCTCCCAGGGACCGCGTGCACGGCCCAGCCGTCGAGGTCGGAGGCCGGGTCGTCGAAGCCCTTCCGGGCCACCTCCCAGGTCGCGACGCAGCCGTCGGAGGCGACGACCACGTCGGGCCGTACGTCCTCGAGCGCGAGGTCGAACTCGGTGGCGGTCGCGTGGCTGCTGAAGACGACGACGAAACCGCCGAGATGACCGGTCGCCAGCACCGTGGTCAGGGTGCGCCACGAGTTGTCGGCCTGGACGAGGACCGTTGGGGCGCCCTCGACCAGCCCCGCAACGGTGGCGGCAAGTGCCTCGGCTGCATGCCACACCTCACCGGCGGTGTGAGCGCCGTCGGCGTCGATCACGGCCACCCGGTCCGGGTCCGTCGCCACCCGAGCAGCGAACTCCTGGGCCAACATCCGCATCAGATCATCTCCTGAGGTGCACTTGATTCATGGGGTTGCCACCTGTGGTCCCGAGTCACGCGCGCGAGGTCATTGTGGCCGGGATCACGACCGCGCGGCCACGGATCTCTCCGGATCGGAGCCGGTCGTAAGCCTCGATCGTGTCGGCCAGCGGGAACGTCTCGGTATGGGCGTGCAGCCGCCCGGCACCGGCGAGCTCGACGACAGCCGCCAGATCGGGCTTGGGCCCCCAGAACGGCGCCGAGACCGACCAGCCCTGCGGGAACCCGAGGTCCTTGCCGACAGGCAGGACACCGCCCGCGCCGCCGACGACTCGTGCCGAGCCGCCGGGGGCGAGGAGCGAGACTGCGGCAGCCATGGACGACTCGGCGGCGACGAAGTCGAAGACCGCGTCGAAACGGCTGGTCGGCGTCGTGACCATACGGGCCGCCGCCTCCAGGTCGGGCAGCGTCTCATGGGCGCCGAGCTCGGAGGCCAGCTCGCGGGCTGCCTGCTTCGGGTCGACCACGACGATCCTGGCAGAGGTCTGAGCAAGCAGCTGGACCGCGAAGTGGCCGAGGCCGCCGGCCCCGATGACGAGCGCGCGTGACTCCGAGTCGAGCTCGGGCAGGAACGGCTTGAGAGCGTGGTACGCCGTGAGTGCCGCATCCGTGAGCGGCGCCGCCTGCACGGGATCGAGGCCGTCCGCCGGCACCAGATACCGGGTCGACGGGACGGCCATGAACTCCGCCAGGCCGCCGTCATACCCGAGACCGTTGCCGATCGCAGGTGGTCGCTCGAGGCAGTAGTTCTCCCGGCCGGCGCGGCACCGGCGGCAGGTGCCGCACCCCCAGACGCCGTGGACGACCACGGCACGTCCGATCCACTCCGGGTCGGCGTCGTCACCGACGGCAACGACGGTGCCGGCGACCTCGTGCCCGAGCGTGAACGGGAGCGAGAACGGCAGCCTGCCGGGCTGCGACTCCTCGACGTGCAGGTCGGAGTGGCAGATACCGGCGGCCGTCACCTCGAGGAGCACGCCGTCGGGACCGGGCTCGGGGACCGGGATCTCGCGCAGGCGGGGGCGTTCGCCCCAGGCCTCGAAGCGTACGGCGAGCATCGTGTCGGTCATTTCGCGGTCCATCCGCCGTCGACGACCAGGACCTGCCCGGTGATGTACGAGGCGGCATCCGAGGCCAGGAAGAGGACGGCTCCGTCGACCTCGCCTTCGCGGCCACCACGGTTGAGCATGGTGCCGCGGCGTACCCAGGTCGCAGACTTGTCGTTGGTGAACAGCCCGTCGGTCATCTCCGTATCGAACCATCCCGGCACCACCGCGTTGACCCGGATCCCGCGGCGGCCCCACTGACCGGCGAGCTCGCGGGTCATCCCGATCACCGCGGCCTTCGACGCGGCGTACCCGGCTCCGCCGATGGGCGCGGTCGAGCCGAGGCCGACGACGGACGAGATGTTGATGATCGACGAGGGATGGTTGGCAGGCAGCGACCTGACGACCTCGGCGGAGAGGGCGAAGCCGGCGACGACGTTGAGCTGCAGCAGGCTCTCGAACTCCGGGACCGTCTCCGCCAACGCGTCGGGGCCCCCGGCTCGGCCGGCGTTGTTGACCAGGAGGTCGATCGGTCCGTGGGCGGACGCGGCGGCGACGAGGGCACGGCGGTCCTCGTCATCGGTGACGTCGCAACGGACCGGAACGACGTTCGCCACCTCGACCGCGAGCTGCTCGAGGCGCTCGACCCGGCGCGCGGCCGCGAACACCGTGGCGCCGGCGGCCGCGAGTGCCCGGGCGAAGCCCTCCCCCAGCCCGGACGACGCGCCGCTCACGATGGCGACGCGACCGCTCAGGTCCAAGGCGTGTGGCAGGTCCATGGGGTCCTTCCAGGGGGATCGGGTGAGAAGTCGAGCAGGAGTCAGTAGACGGCGGTCCGGCCGCCGTCGACGGCGATGAGGGCGCCGGTGGTGTAGCCCGAGCGGTCGCCGGCGAGATGGACGACCATGCTCGCGACCTCGTCGGGCTTGCCCAGCCGACCGGCCGGCAGGTTGCGGGTGACGAGGTCGATGAACTCCTCGTCCCAGCCGGCGGCCATGTCGGTCTCGAACGCACCGGGCAGCACGCAGTTGACCCGCACCTGCGGGGCGTACTCCTGGGCGAAGGCCTGGGTGAGCGCGTTGAGCCCGTTCTTGGCGGCGGCGTACATCGCCTCGGCCGGGCTCGGACGTACGGCCCCGATGCTGGAGATGTTGATGATCGAGCCCGCTCCGCGCTCGCGCATGTGGGCGCCGGCGACGGCCATCAGCCGGAACGGACCCTTGAGATTGATCTCCATCGTCTTCTCCAGGAGCGCCTCGGTGACCTCGAGCAACGACGGCGCGAGCGGGGCGATCCCGGCGTTGTTGACCAGGATGTCGAGGTGACCGAATCGTTCGACGACTGTCGCGACAGCCGGCTCGATCTCGTCCCAGTGGCCGACGTGCAGCGGCAGGGCGAGCGTCTCGACGCCGTACGTCGCGGCGATCTTCTCGGCGACCTCGCGGCAGGCGTCCTTCTTGCGGCTCGAGACGACGACCGCGGCCCCCTCGGCCGCGAGCGCCTGCGCGATCGCGAGGCCGAGGCCACGGGTGGCACCGGTGACCAGCGCGACCTTGCCGGCGAGTTCCCCGCTCATGCACCGACCTCGTGCTTCTTCAGCTCCAGGCGGGCCATGGTGCGCAGGTGCACCTCGTTGGGACCGTCGGCGATCTGGAGGGCACGGGTGATCGCGTAGAGGCGACCGAGGATGGTGTCGTCGCTGACCCCGGCAGCGCCATGGACCTGTACGGCACGGTCGACGACACGGTGCGCGGTCTCCATCGCGGCCACCTTGATCGCAGCCACGTCGGAGCGGGCCGACTTGTTGCCCTGGGTGTCCATCAGCCAGGCGGCGCGGAAGGTGAGCAGCCGGATCTGGTCGATCTCCATCCGGCTTCGCGCGATCCACTCGCGGACGACCCCACGCTCGGCCAGCGGCTCCTTGAAGGCGACCCGGGAGACTGCCCGCCCGCACATCAGGTCGAGCGCCCGCTCGGCGAACCCGATGGCCCGCATCGCGTAGTGCATCCGGCCCGGACCGAGCCGACCCTGGGCGATCTTGAAGCCGTCGCCCTCCTCGCCGAGCATGTTGGCCGCCGGCACACGTACGTCGGTGAACTGCACCTCGCCGTGGCCGAGCCGGTCGCGGTAGCCGAACATCGGCAGGTCGCGCAGCACCTCGATGCCGGGGGCATCGGCCGGCACCAGGATCATGCTCTGCTGGCGGTACGTCGGGCCGTCCGGATCCGACTTGCCCATGAAGATCACGAGCTTGCAGTCCGGATCGAGGATGCCGGAGGTGTACCACTTGCGGCCGTTGAGGACGTACTCGTCCCCGTCACGCGTGATGGTCGAGGTGATGTTGGTGGCGTCCGAGCTGGCCACCTCGGGCTCGGTCATCGCGAAGGCGGACCGGATCTCACAGGCGAGCAGCGGGTCGAGCCACCGCCGCTGCTGCTCCGGAGTGGCGTACATCGCCAGGATCTCCATGTTGCCGGTGTCCGGGGCGGAGCAGTTGATCGCCTCGTTCCCGATGATGGAGCGGCCCACGATCTCGGCGAGCGGGGCGTACTCCAGGTTGGTGAGCCCGGCGCCACGGTCCCCGTGGGTCATGAAGAGGTTCCAGAGCCCGCGGTCGCGAGCGATCTTCTGCAGCTCGCGCATGATCTGCGGCTGCTCGTGGGGGTTGTCGTTCTCGGCGATCTGCGCGTCGTAGACCGGCTCGGCCGGGTAGACGTGCTCGCTCATGAACCGTTCGAGCTCGACCTTGAGCTCCTCGGTCCGCGGCGAGAGTGCGAAGTCCATGGTGATCCTCCTGGCGCGGCTCAGCCGAGCCGCTCGAGTCCGCTGCTGATGAGCCGGACGATGGTTTCTGGAAGGCGCTCCTGGTCCGGGTCGTGGTGCCTGCCCTCGCGGTGCCGCCGCAGGTTGTGGCCCATGATCGCGGCCATCTTGAAGCGGCCCAGGGCGTTGAACCAGTCCATCGCCTCGGGGGCGCGGCCGCCTGCTGCGTACGCCTCGAGCAGTGCCTCCTCGCTGGGCAGGCCCGGGACCTCGCGACCGACCCCGGGAAAGTTCGAGCCGTCGGCGAAGACGAGGAACCAGCCGAGCTCGACGCGGGGGTCGCCGAGGCTCCAGATCTCCCAGTCGATGATCGCGGCGGGCTCGTTGCCGACGCAGATGATGTTGCCGAGCCGGTAGTCACCGTGCACGAGCGTGACGTCAAGGGCATCCGGTACGCGCCGGGCGAGCCGCTCCTCGAGGTCGACCGCACCCGGGACGAGCTCGGCGGGGACCGCGCCCATCGTCTTGGACCATCGGGCGAGCTCTTCCTGCGGGGTCAGCGGATCCCCTCCGGCCGGCAGGCTCGCCACCGGGACCCGGTGGAGCCGCGGCAGGATCTCCGCGGCCCGCAGCATCCGGGTGGCGGCGACCTCGGGGTCGATCGCCGGATCGTCGAGGGTCGGCTCGATCGACTCGCCGTGGATGAAGTCGACGGCGAACCAGACCGGTTCGGTCTCGTCGACGGCACGCACCGGCGGCACCGGTACGTCGGTCGCGGCCAGGGCAGCCATGATCCGCGCCTGCTTGAGCATGTCGTGACGGCCGATGGACCGCTGCCCGCGAGGGACGGCCTTGACCACGAGGTCACGACCCTCCCCCACCGGAAGGCGGTAGGTGAGGCCGGAGTGGCCACCGGGGAGGACGGCGAGCTCGCCGATCCCGGTCGGCCCGGTCAGGTCGGTCCGGTCCCGCAGGACGTCGGCGATGCGTGGGCCGAGCTCGAGCTCGTACGGCTGCTCGGTCATGGGCGCGGCTCCCGGGGTAGGCCGAGCACACGCTCGGCGATGATGTTGTGCTGGATCTCGTCGGTGCCTCCCGCGATCCGGTAGCCGGGAGCGCCCAGGACGTGCTCGGTCCACGCCCACGTGCCCCATCGCCCGGAGTTGGCGGTGAGCTCGGCACCGAGCAGGGCGCGTACGACCTCCGAGGTGCGCGCCATCGTGTCGGTGGCGAGGAGCTTGCCGACCGACGCCTCGGGGCCAGGGTCCTGACCGGAGACCACTGCCGCGGCGACGCGCATCCCGGTGAGCCGTTGCACGTAGCTGCGGGTGATCAGGTCGGCGACCTGGTCCCGCTCGAGCGCGTCGAGCCGACGGCCGAGGTTGCGGGCGAGCTCGACGGCCTGGTCGGCGTTCTCGAGACCGAGGGACCCGGAGTCGAGCCGCTCGGAGGCGAGCACGGTGAGGGCGACCTTCCACCCCTGGCCCTCGGGACCGAGCCGCAGGGCGTCGTCGAGGACGACCCCGTCGAGATAGACCTCGTTGAACGAGGTCCCGCCCGTCATCTGCCGGATCGGACGGACGGTCACACCTTCGGCGTCCATCGGCACGATGAAGACGGTGAGACCGGCGTGCTTGGCAGCCGTGGCATCGGTGCGGGTGACCGCGACCCCGTAGTCGGCGACCCGGGCACCCGAGGTCCAGACCTTGTGCCCGTCGAGCCGCCAACGGCCGTCGTCCAGGCGGGTCGCCTTGGTGCGTACCGCCGCGAGATCGGAGCCCGCCTCGGTCTCGGAGAAGAGCTGACAGGCGATCAGATCCGTACGCAGCATGGCGCGTACGTAGGTCGACCGCTGCTCCTCGGTCCCCCACTGCGCGATGGTCGGCGCGATGAGCTGCTGGGTGACCGGGAACATCTCGGTGCGCCGAGGTACGTCGAACTCAGCCTCGAGACGCCGGAAGGCGAGCAGGTAGGCGACCGGGAGGTCACGTCCTCCGTACTCCGGAGACCAGGTGATCGCACCGAACCCGGCGTCGAACTTGGCCTGCTCGTAGGCCCGGATGCGATCGGTCTCGGCACGCTCCTGCTCGGCGGTCCAGTTCTCGAAGACCGCGACGGAGTCCGAGCCATCGCCCCAGGCGTGGGTGATGCGTACGTCGGCGACGGACGCCAGCCAGGAGCGGCCCTCGGCCAGGAACTCCTCCAGCCCGATCATGCTCACACCCCCAAGACGGTGCACGCGCTGATGCCGGGTGCGCCGTAGACGTGGGTGAAGCCGAGCTTCGGGCTGCCGGGGACCTGCCGGTCGCCGGCCTCACCGCGCAGCTGGGTGACGATCTCGTGCACCTGCCGCAGACCGGAGGCACCGATCGGCTCGCCGTTGGCGATGCAGCCACCGTCGGTGTTGACCGGCAGCTGACCGCCGATCTCGGTGGCGCCCGAGGCGATCAGGTCCTCCTGCTCGCCGTCCTTGCAGAAGCCGCACTCGGCCAGATGCATCACCTCGGCCCCGCTCTCGGTGTCCTGAAGCTGTGCGACATCGATCTGGTCGGGGGTGACCCCTGCCATGGCGAACGCTGCCGCCGCCGCATCCGCGCTGACGCTCGAGGGCCGACCATGCCCCTGGACGGCTGGGCTGAAGACCTCGAAGGAGCCGAACTGCCGGGTGCGCGCGGCCACCGACAGCAGCTGAACGGGACGTACGCCCGCCTTCCTGGCGGCGGACTCACTGGCGACGATGATCGCGGCACCGCCCTCGCCCGGCGAGCAGAACATGAGCCGGGTGAGCGGGTCGTTGACCATGTCGGCGGAGAGGATCTCCTCCTCGCTGATCGGTTCCCGACGCCAGGCGTTCGGATTGAGCGAGCCGTTGCGATAGGCCTTGGCTGCGACACGGCCGAGGGTGGCGTCGGTGATCCCGTACTCGCGCATGTAACGGGCGACCTTGATGCCGAAGAACTGCGTGGTGACCATCAGCCCGGCCTCGCCATGGCCGGGGTCGAGACCCCACTCCTCCGGACGCGGGTCGAAGGCACCCCGCGGGTGCTTGTCGAAGCCGACCGCGAGAGCCACCTCGGCCTGTCCCGAGCGGATCGCGTTGACGGCGGTGACCAGGGCGCTGCCACCGGTGGCGCAGCCGTTCTTGACGTTGGTGAAGGGGATCCCGGTGAGGCCGAGGTCGGCAACGAGGGTGTCGGCTAGGCCGGCACCGTCGCTGCCGCCGAAGGCGACCTGGATGTCCAACCACTCGAGCCGGGCGTCGGCGAGCGCGGCACGAATCGCCGTCACCGCCATCTCCCGGCCCGTCACCCCGTTCTGGCGACCGAACCTCGAGAGTCCGGCGCCGATGATGGAGACGTTCGACATCAGCTCTCCTCTCTCGCGGCGCCGCCACCGGTCGCGGCGAACCGCGGAACCGGGGTGACGGCGACCAGCTCGACCTGCGCCTGCTCCTCGAGGTCCGCGAAGTCGGAGCAGTCCAGGACCGCCTCGACCTTCACTCCTTCGGGCAGCTCGACGTAGCCCACCGCGAAGGGCCGAAAGCCGTCGGCCGGCGGAACGTACGGCGGCGACTTCGGCGCAAACCGCTGGATGGTGAAACCCCACACCGTGCCACGCCGTCCGAGGTCCAGCGGCTCCATCGCCACCGCACCACAGCGCTGGCAGCCCCGCGCCACGGGAAAGGCCACGTTGCCGCAATCGGCACATCGGCTCCCCTTGAGCGCAGGGGTCTGCACGTCCGTCACTTCGCTCTCCTCACCAGGGTGACTCGTCGGTCTGGTCAGCCGCGGATCAGCGGCCGACCCACTTGGGCTCACGCTTGCCGAGGAAGGCCTCGACGCCCTCCTTGGCGTCCTCCGACTGGAGGGCGTTGCCGACGGCGAGGTGCTCCATGACCATGAGCGAGCGGACGTCCGCGTCGAGGCCCTGGTTGATGGCCATCTTGGTCAGCCGCATCGCGAACGGGCTCTTGTCGATGATCGGCGCGACGAAGTCCTCGACGAGCTGGTCGAGCTGCTCGGCCGGAGCCGAGTCGTTGATCAGGTCGAAGTCCTTGGCCTCCTGGCCGGAGAGGAGCTTGCCGGTGAGCATGAGCTCCTTGGTCTTGCGCAGACCGATCATGCGGGGCAGGCGATAGATCGGGCCGGCGCCGCCGAAGAGAGCGCGACGGATGTGGAAGTCGCCGATCTTTGCGTCGTCCGAGGAGACCGCGAAGTCACAGGAGATCATCAGCTCGAAACCGCCGGCGGTGACGTAACCCTCGAGGACGGCGACGGACGGCGTGTTCATCTGGTAGAGCCGGTCGCAGACCTGGGCAGAGAGCACGGCGACCTCCATGGCCATCGTGTTGCCCACGTAGTTCTCCAGGAGCTCGTCGAGGTCGAAGCCGGAGCAGAAGGTGTTGCCGCGGCCACGGAGCACCAGCACCTTCAGGTCG
The DNA here is from genome assembly GCF_042719275.1 of Nocardioides sp. NPDC058538. Taxonomy (NCBI): domain Bacteria; kingdom Bacillati; phylum Actinomycetota; class Actinomycetes; order Propionibacteriales; family Nocardioidaceae; genus Nocardioides; species Nocardioides sp. NPDC058538. The sequence goes on from NZ_JBHXNY010000004.1 coordinate 228,463, forward strand.
GGGTCCTCATCGACCTCCTTGATGATCTCGTCGAGTCGGTGGAGCAGCTCGACGGTGACCGCGTTCTTCTTGTGCGGACGGTTGAGCCAGACGCGGGCGACGCCGCCGTCCTTCTCGAGAACGACGTGGTCGGTGTTGACAACCATGGCCGGTGCCTTTCGGTCGGTGGCAATATGAAGTGGATTCACTTCAGTATGGGACGTCCGTCACTCTCCGTCAATCGTTGAACTGAAGTTAGTTCGATTGATACGGTCACGATGTAAGCACCATGCACCCGGTCGCACTGCCGGGCAGGACGAAAGGCACTCATGGACCTCTCCCCCGATCTCCTGGTCATCGGCGGCGGCATGGCCGGACTCACCGCCGCCGCCCGCGCATCACGCGACGGGCAGCGCGCCACGGTCGTCGAGGTCTCCTCCGACGTCGGCGGCTCCGGCCGGTTCGCCGGCTACATCTGGACCGTCCCGTCCGATGCGGTCATGGACGAGCAGAATCCCGACGGCGACGAAGCGCTCAAGCGTGCTCTGGTCGAGCGGTTCGACGCCGCGGTGGACTGGATCCGCAGCACCGGGGTCGAAGCCGGCCCGTCCCAGCGGATCCTCTCCTTCGGTCAGGGGCACGGCTTCGACACCAATCAGTACGTCGACACCTGCCGTCGCATCGTGACCGAATCAGGCGGTCAGGTGCTGCTCTCGACCACGACCGAGGAGCTCCTCGTCGGCCACGGTGCCGTCGCCGGTGCCCGTCTGCGGCTGCCCACAGGCGAGGTCGTGGAGATCCGGGCACGCAACACGGTCCTCGCCACCGGAGGTTTTCAGGCCGACCCCGCGATGCGCGAGAGGCTGCTCGGCGCAGGCGCCGGCGCAATGCCCCTGCGGTCCAACCCGAACAGCAAGGGGGACGGACTGCGCCTGGCGACGGCGGTGGGGGCCGCGACGGGTCTCGAGGGCGCCGGGTTCTACGGCCATCTCGTGCCCAGCGGCGTACCGTTCAAGGACTCCGGCGACTTCGTCGACCTCTCGCTCTACTACAGCGAGCACGCGCTGCTCTTCAACCTCGACAACGAGCGGTTCGTCGACGAGACGCTCGGTGACCACCTCACAACGGTCGCGCTGAGCGAGCAACCGGAGGCCCGCGGACTGCTCATCGCCGATGGACGGGTCCGTCGCGACTGGATGGTGCCGGCGTACGTCGAGGGGGCCGTGAGCGTCGACAAGTTCGCCCTCGCCTCGAGGCGCGGCGGACGTACGGGCCTGGCGGAGTCGCTCGAGGAGCTCGAGTACCTGCCGGAGGAGTGGGGGTACGACGGGGCCGCCATCCGCTCGGCGATCGAGCGTTTCAACACCGAGGTCACCGCGGGGACCACGGGGACCACGCCGGGCAGGAAGCTAGATGCCACGCCGCTCGACGAGCCGCCGTATTACGTCATCGAGACCACTCCCGCGATCACGTTCCCGTTCGCCGGGCTGCTGATCGACGACCGCTCGCGGGTCATGACTGTCGACGGCGCGCCGATCCCTGGTCTCCTGGCGGCCGGAGCCGACACGGGCGGTCTGTGGAACCGGGCGTACGCCGGCGGTCTCGCCGCGGCGATCGTGTTCGGGCTGACGGCGGCACGTACGCATCTCGAGACCAGCTGACCTCCGGAGCCGAGCGGTGCGTGGGGCACCCGCCCCACGTCACCTCCCGACTCAGATCCCGGCGAGATCGGCGACGCGGTTGCGATACTTCCTGGCACTGCCGAAGATGCCCTCGTCACCCAGCGCCCGCCGTACGTAGAAGTGGGCCGGATGCTCCCACGTGAACCCGATGCCGCCGTGCAGCTGCACGGCCTCGTGCACCGTACGGATCACGGCATCGGTGGCCACCGCCCCGGCGACCTCGGCAGCGAGAGCCGCATCCGGGTCCTCGTCGTAGAGCGCCGCTGCATAGACGACTGCGGAGCGCGCACGCTGCAGATCGGTGAGTACGTCGGCGAGGCGATGCTTGATCGCCTGAAAGGAACCGATCGGCCGGCCGAACTGCTCGCGCTGACCGACGTACTCGACCATGGCATCGAGCTGATGGCGGACGATGCCGACATGCTCGGCCGCGACGGCAACGGTGGCGGCCCGGCGTACGTGCGCCAAGACCTGCTCGGCCCGCTCAGGACCGACGACGCCAATGACCTCTGCGCCGCTCAGCACGACGTCGGCCTGACGCCGGGTCGTGTCGAGGACCTCGAGCCGGCGGGTCTCGACGCCGGGGTCGGTCCGGCGTACGACGAACACCCCGCCCCCATCACCGAACACGATGAGGTCGCTGTCGGCACCGGCGACCACTCGGGCGAGCGTGCCGGTGGCCCTGTCGTCGGTCACCTGGACCGATCCGGCGAGCGCGACCGTGCCGACGAGGTCACCCGCCATGACGGCGGCCAGCAGCTCACGGACGGCCTCTGTGTCGTCCGCGATCGAGAAAGTCAGCGCGGTCAGCGCCGACGACTCGAGGACGGGCTCGGGAAGCAGGGCCGCGCCCGTCTCCTCCAGCACGACAGCGAGGTCGCGCAGGCCGAAGCCGGCTCCTCCGCGCTCCTCGGGGACGATCATCGAACCGATCTCCACCTCTTTGTTCAGCCTCAGCCATCGGTCCTCGGACCAACCTCGAGCGGAGTCGGCGGCGTGACGTACGGCCTGATGGTCGGCGTGGCGATCGAGCAGATGACGGACCACGCCGCGCAGCTCCTCGTGCTCTGCGACCGGCGCGACGATGGACGGGGCGGCTTCTGGCCAGACGGCCAGGCTCTGGGTCATGGGCTTCTCCTCGAACCGGGTATCCGCTATCGTCATCACACTACTTGAATTCACTTCAATTTCAAGGGCGTACGGCCCATCCGAGCGACAGGAGGCGTGATGACCGAGATCGCAACGGCGACGGCGGCCGAGCTGGCGGGACTGGAACGACTCGCGCCGGCTCTGGTCGAGGAGACCGGCAAGACCGGGTGGAGCGAGGTCGGAGCCGAGCTGATCAGCGGCGGCAAGTCGAACCTGACCTTCCTGCTCTCCTCCCCCGCCGGCGAGCTGGTGCTGCGCCGCCCACCGACCGGCGAGCTGCTGCCGAGCGCTCACGACATGCTCCGCGAGGCCCGCGTGCAGTCAGCACTGGCGGGCTCGCCCGTACCCGTGCCGCGGATCGTGAAGGCCGACGGCGGCGAGCTGATCGGGATCCGCTGCTACGTGATGGAGCGCGTCCCCGGTCACGTCATCCGTGAGGCCCTCCCCGCCGGGTACGCAGCGACCGCCGACGAGCGCCAGCGGCTCGGCTTCGCCTTCATCGACGCCCTCGCCGCCCTCCACTCCGTCGACCCGGACCAGGTGGGCCTGGCCGACTACGGTCGGCCGGCCGGCTACGCCGAGCGACAGGTACGCCGCTGGACCAGGCAGTGGGAGAGCTCGCGCACCCACGAGGTTCCCGAGGTCGACGAGCTTGCGCGCCGCCTCTCCGACCACGTGCCCACGCAACAGGCCACCTCGATAGTCCACGGCGACTACCGCATGGACAACTGCGTCTTCGACCTCGATGACCCGGGGAAGATCAACGCGGTCCTCGACTGGGAGCTGTCCACGCTCGGCGACCCGCTCACAGACCTGGGCTATGCGTTGATGTTCTGGCGCCACCCGGGTGAACGGGCGATCTCCTCGCTGACGCCGGCCGTCACCGACCAACCCGGTTTCCCGACCCGTTCGGAGCTGCTGGAGCGCTACGCCCGTGCGACCGGGCTGACACTGGGCGATCTGGACTTCCACATCGCGCTGGCCCACTTCAAGTTCGCCGTCATCGCCCAGGGCGTCGCCAACAGATCGCGCGAGGGAGCGATGGGCGGGCAGGACTTCGGCAACCTCGACGACGAGATCCTCACGCTCGCCCGCGCCGGCCTCGACCTGATCTGATCCCAAGGAGCACGTAGATGGACTTCGCACCGTCAGCCAAGGCCCAGGAGGCCTGCGAGAACATGTGGGACTTCATGCGTACCCATGTCTTCCCCGCTGAACCGGTATGGCACGCACACCTGCGTGAGCACGGCGAGCACACGCATCCGCCGGTCATGGAGGACCTCAAGCACGAGGCGCGCAGGCGCGGGCTGTGGAACCTGTTCCTGCCCCGGTACTCCGGCCTGACCAACACCGACTACGCATCGGTCGCCGAGATCTCCGGCTGGTCGCCCGTGATCGCGCCCGAGGCGATCAACTGCCAGGCGCCGGACACCGGCAACATGGAGACCCTCGAGCTGTTCGCCACCGACGAGCAGCGCAAGCAGTGGCTCGAACCGCTCCTCGCCGGCGAGATCCGGTCGGCCTTCGCGATGACCGAGCCGGAGGTCGCCTCCTCCGACGCCACCAACATCACCACCCTCATCACCCGTGACGGCGACGACTACGTCATCAACGGCCGCAAGTGGTTCATCACCGGCGTCGCCGACGAGCGCTGCCAGATCTTCATCGTCATGGGGAAGACGGATCCCGACGCGGAGACCCACCGGCAGCAGTCGATGGTGCTGGTGCCTCGAGATGCCCAGGGCCTCGAGATCGAACGGCACCTGCCGATCTTCGGCTACCAGGACCAGCACGGACACTCGGAGATCGTCTTCCGTGACGTACGCGTCCCGGCCGCCAACCTTCTCGCCAACGAGGGCGATGGATTCCTCATCTCCCAGGCCAGGCTCGGGCCGGGGCGGATCCATCACGCGATGCGGGCCATCGGCATGGCCGAGCGCGCGCTCGCTCTCATGGTCGAACGCGCACGGAGCCGGGTCGCGTTCGGACAGCCGCTGTCCGACTACGCCAACGTGCAGGACCACATCGCGCAGTCACGGATCGAGATCGATCAGGCCCGACTCCATGTCCTCGACGCGGCCTGGAAGATCGACACCTACGGCGCCAAGTCCGCCCGTAGCGAGGTCAGCGCGATCAAGGTGTCGGCGCCGGCGATGGCGACTGCGGTCATCGACCGCGCGATCGAGGTCTTCGGCGGTGCCGGCGTCTCCGACGACACCCCGCTGGCGTACTTCTATGCCTGGGCGCGTGTCCTGCGCATCGTCGACGGCCCCGACGCCGTGCATCGCCGGACGGTGGCGCGGATGGAGATGCGGAAGACCCCGCCGTACGTCGGCTGAAGCTGCTCCCCGGCGGTCGGACCTCGCGGCCCGGCCACGGGGAGCAGCGCGTTCGGCTCGGGGTCAGAGCTTACCGCCGCCGTCGACGTACAGCGTCTGACCGGTGATGTAGGACCCCTCGTCACTCGCCAGGAAGGCCGCGGTGGCAGCGATGTCCTCCGGCACACCGACCCGCTTGACCGGGTTCGCCTCCGCGTTGAGCCGGCGGAACTCTTCTGCCTCGAGCCCCAGACGCGCCGTGGTCTGGTCGGTCATCTCGGTGGCGATGAACCCGGGAGCGATGGCGTTGACGTTGACGCCGTACGGACCGAGCTCGATCGCCAGCGTGCGCGTGAAGCCCTGGATGCCCATCTTGGCGGCCGAGTAGTTGGCCTGGCCGCGGTTGCCGAGCGCGGAGGTCGAGGAGACGTTGACGATCTTGCCGTAGCGCTGCTTCACGAAGTGCTTCTGCGGTGCCTGCGACATCAGGAACGCGCCCTTGAGGTGCACGTCGACGACCTGGTCCCAGTCAGCCTCCGACATCTTGAAGAGCAGGTTGTCGCGGGTGATGCCGGCGTTGTTCATCAGCACGTGCAGCCCGCCGAGCTCGTCGACCACGCGTGCGATCGCTTCATCGACGCTCGCCGAGGCAGCCACGTCTGCTCCGAGGCCCAGGTGGCCGCTGCCCGGAAGCTGTGCGGCCGCCTCCTTGGCAGCCGTGTCATCGAGGTCGAGCACCGCGACCCGACCGCCCTCCTCCGCGAAACGCTGGGCGCAGGCGTACCCGATGCCGCGCGCGGCCCCGGTAACCACGACGACGCGACCTTTGAATCGACCCATCTCTTCACTCCGTTCACTCGGTGGATGTGCATCACGACTGGACTTGCCACGTCGTACGATACCTGAACCGAATTCAATCCAGGAGGAATCGATGACCCTGACCCTCGACGGGATCGAAGGCGTACGTGCCGCCACCGGCACCGACCTCGGCCCCGGACCGTGGTTCGAGATCGACCAGCCCCGCATCACGTCCTTCGCCGACGTGACCGAGGACTGGCAGTGGATCCACGTCGACACCGAACGGGCCGCCGGCAGCGACCTCGGCAGCACGATCGCCCACGGCTATTTGACCCTGTCGCTGGTCCCCCGCCTGAGCAACGACCTGTTCACGTTCGCCAACGTCGGCCGCGCCCTCAACTACGGGCTCGACAAGGTCCGGTTCCTCTCCCCCGTACGCCCCGGAGATCGCGTACGGGCCCGCGCGAGGATCGTCTCGGCCGACGACTCCGGTCCCGGCGTCCTCGCGCGGGTGCGCTACACGATCGAGATCGAGGACCAGGAGCGTCCGGCATGCGTCATCGAGGCGCTGATGCTGGTTCTCCCGACGGCAGACTGAGGCCAACGACCGGCGCACCGTACAACCCGCAGACGAGACTGGCCTGCCACCGCGTATCCGCAGGTGACAGGCCGATCTCGGTTGAATCTGAGGACTACAGGTACTGACCCGTGTTGGAGACCTGCTCGATCGAACGACCGGGCTCGGTGCCCTGCTTGCCGGTGATGAGCGTGCGGATGAAGACGGTCGACACCAGGGCGATTCTCGGGGCCCACCAAGCGTGGGGACACCCTGGGACGTGGCCGGATATCCGGCCTGATGTGGACACTGTCCACAACCATCCCACCGCTTATCGATAGACCACCCCGGCTATCCGGCACTCCTGTGCGAGCAGATCGGTCGGCGGGCGTAGGCACCTATGACCCTGTCGCCGATTGCAGCCCAGAATCCTCGCGATTCGGGCATATGCACGCCGAGCGTGTGCCACGCCAGTCCTGGATTCTCGTCACGCAGCGCAGAAAGCCCTGCCGCAGCCAAACCACTTCGCCGATACTCCTCGTGGGTCCACGGCTGCTCCACCCAGCCCAGCCGGCAGCGAGGGCAGATCTGGTAGTCCACCGCGAAGACTTCATCGCCAGCGATCCACGCCGTTCGCTCGCGCCATGTTGATCGCTCCCTCGACCACGTATCTGTCCACGGCGCGACATCTCCCGTCTGGTCGCTCTGCCGAGGCGACCAGAACAGTCGCGTGAGTCGTCGAAAGCGCCTAAGGCGTTTGCCGGTCAACGGCAGGACCGCACGAACGACCCACCTGTTTGGCGTCCAGTCAACGTGCTCACTGGGTATGCCGGCGAGCGCGCGCCCTGCGTGACATGTGTCCTCGGGCGCCACGTTGCGTCAGATCTTGTCGAGCACGGCAGCGCCAAACCGCGGAACGAACTGTCCAGAGGCGAACGCTTGCGCAAGCGCTGCTGGCGACCGCGGCGCCCGGACGTGGCGGCCTGCCATCGCGACCAACGCGGAGATCACCGCGTATTCGTCCCTGGCGAGCTGGTCCAACAGAAAGCGATCTGGATGCTGGACCTCGATCCCAGATGGCAGCGACCGGTCAGGGAAGTCTCGCAGGTTCAGCGTCACCAGGCGAGATGCACCCGACCCGACGGCGGCGGCCAGGACGTGGCGATCCTTGGTGGCGTTCGTCATCTGCCCGACCAGCGGGACCCACACCTCCGTCCTCAACCGAGCGTCCGGAAACGCCCGGTTCATCTGGTCGCGGGCATGCTCGGCGGCAACAAGGCACCCGTCCTTGTCACGCCCCTTCTCGACATCGAGCCTGACCTGGTTACGGATCATCTCGTCCTCGATCTCGTGCTCCCACACCGGCCGGAACACACCCGTGTCCGCGCACGAGAGCAGCAGATCCCGCAGCGCTCGGGGAACGAGGACGCAGGCGTCGAGCACCGCCACCGGGCGGGCCGATGCCATCAGAAGTCGTCCTCGTCATACCCCTCGGCTGGCATCATCCCAGCCAGTGCATCCGCACGGGTCTGGCGCGCCACGTCCTCGTATGCCAAGACATCAGCGAGCCGGAAACGATGCCGGTTGCCCACCATGCGATGCGGCAGGCGCCCGCTCTTGGCCAACTGCACAACGTGCGGTCTGGAGACGTTGAGCAGATCAGCGGCCTGCTGGCTCGTGAGCTCGCGGTCCTCGGCCACCCGCACCGGGTCCACCACGGCAGCGGTATGGCCGGCGTCGACCGCCATCACGATCGCACGAACCGCGTCCAGGAACTCACCCTCGATAACGATCGACGACTCCCCCGCCGTAAGTTGCACCGGCCCCTCGCCGTGAACCAACGCGTTGCGAAGCGCAGCGAACTGTGGCGCGGAGATCTGGTTGACCAGCACCACCGCACCCTGAAACGCCGACGACGGCCCCTCGCCTCGGCCCGCGCCAGCGCCAGCGATGAGCCTGAGCATCGCCTCCGACGCATGGACATCCCGCCCACCGTCATTCGCCTCTACCGCGGCAGTGTTCGACATACCGCCTCCCTTCCAACCACACCAGTCTAACCGAAACAACCGAAAGTCGTCTGCGACTCGAAAAGGGCCGTTCGATCCGTGGGCGGTCCGCCGCTCTGGGTCAGGGCTGTTCGGTCTGCATACGAGCGCGGTCAACAGTTTCCAAAACGACATCAAGTGCCTGAGCTAGCGGGATCCGCTCTTGCTCGACCCGTCGGTGGCCGGCGCATTGGGCGCCCACAAGTCGTAGGTACATGGCTCGCTCGTCGACCCGGAGCCTGTCTACGGGTTTCGGCTCGCCTGCCGCGAGCGGCTTGCCGTGCTGGTCAAGGTTGGTGCCGAACTCCTCATATTTCTCGTAGCTCGCCGGATCCATCAGGATCGAGTCGATGTCGCGGTTGAAGTCGATCCGGTAGCCGTTGAGGATCTCGTAACCGTCGCGGTCGATGTCGCCCCAGTACACGACCACTGGCGCATTCCGGATCCACGGGAACGACGCGGGCGTCTTCCCGCCCTTGCCGACGCCTTCGACCGATATGCCCCCGGCGAGCGGCGGGAAGTGGATGGCAGTGTCCTTGTTCTCCGAGATGACGACGACCTCGGGCAGATACCCCGGAGTGAACGCATCACCAACGGTGGCCGAGTCGTGAAGACGCGCACTTGATGCCCGATAGCCGGGATCCAGATAAGTGAAATGGATCCGCGGCGCATGACGGGCCAGCAGCCCGAGATCGGCGATGCCCGTGAGGGAGTAGACACCGGCTAGGTGGTTTTGCAGCCATTTCGCATGGACGCCGGGGATTGGCACTTGGCGCGGAGTGATGCCGAGAGCAGCCCGGCTGGGGTCTTCGAGATACCAGTCGGCGACGGTCAGTAGAAGCTCGAAGTCGACCGTCGAGTACGGGTCGATGAGCCGGATCGTTCGGCCGGCGTCAACAACTTGTGGGTATCGCTCGCGCAGCACGTCGAGACGCATGCGTCCGCGTTCGAGACGACCGGGCCAGGTCTCGCCAACGATGGTGGCGGCGCGATCCATCGAATCGACCCGCAGGTGGGTGGGAACGGGTTGCTTGGTTCCACCCTTGGCAATGCGGGTCTCGTAGGCGAGCTCAACGCCGCGACTCCTGGCCCAGTCCTGCCACACAATCGTCTGCGCGTGGACCTTGGTGTAGTCGGCACGCAGATCGGAAGCGGACGGACGTCCCAACGGAAAGGGGTGCGGGAACGCGGTCTCGTCTCCGACCAGATCGGTGTGCCACTTGTTGATGAGCCGGCGTCGGATGTCAGCAACGACAGCCTCAGGCCCCTTCATGCGACTTCTCCCGCGTCAGAGCCGTCCTGTAGGTCGACAACGAAGGAGTAGCCGCGATCGTTTTTGGTGACAGTCAGCAGCAGGTCCATGTACGGCTCAAGGGCAGTGACCTTGTCCAGCGGCGCACCGATGACGAGCTGGAACCCGAGGTCCTGCCATGCCCTAACCGACCGGCCGGCGAACTCGCTGTCGGACTTCACGAAGCCCTCGTCCAGGAACACGGGCGCGAACCTGGGCCGCGACCGGGTCTCGTCGCCGAGCTGGTAGCGCAGTGCAGAGCCGACGATGAACGCGACGAGTTCCTGGGTCTCCCCGCCGGACTTCCCGCCCAGGGAGTCGTGGGTCGCGACCTCGTGGTGGTTCTCGTCGAGGACGACCGCGGTAATGACCACGTGCTGGCGCACGTCGAGGTAACGGTCGCGCTGGGAGGTCGAGGACTTGGAGTGGCCGTCAGGGACACGGATGCGGGTCATGAACTCGCGCAGTCTCGTGAACCGCGTCGCGACCTGCTGGTCGGACAGCTCGAGCGCCAGTCCGGACGAGAGCTCGCGCAGGCCACGTCGGAACTTGCTCAGATCGTCGCTCCTTAGGCGGCGCGACTTGATTTGCAGAACACCCTTGCCACCGAACGGAAGCTTCTCGAGGATCCGGTTGATCGGCACAAGCCGGTCCTCGATATCTTCGAGCGCAAGGTCGAACGCGTCGTTGAGGCCCAACAGGTCATCGCTGGACCAGGCCGCAAGCTCGCGACGCCAGCGGTCGCGGCGCTCGTGTAAACCTTCGGCTCGTATGCGGTCGAGGATCTCTCGATAGCCGTCGGCCGATGCGGCGGCAGTGCCAAGATTGTGCTCGTCCCAGCGCTCCTTGTACGCCTCGAACATGTTCTCCATCGCACTGGTGGTCCGGGAAGCGCTCTGTCGAGCGGATGAGGACTCGTCCCGCAGGCGTTTCCGCATTGCCGTCATGCTCGAGTTGAACGAGCCTAGGTTGGTGACATCCCAGTTGTCAGCGAACAGCGCGTCCAGGTATGCCTGCTGCTCGTCGGTGATGGTCGCGGTCTGAGCGTTTACAATGGCATCGACTGCGTCCTGGACGATGTCCTGGTCACCGACGAGGTCGCCGTGCTCCTTGGCCAGCTCCTTAAGGCGCTCCTCGGCGAGAACCTTCACTCGGGTCGCTTCCTTGTGCAGCGCCGTGATCCGCTCCTCCTCGGCCTCGAGTCCGTCGAGAACAGAGTTCGCGGCGCGTAGCCTTCCGATCTCGTCCTCAAGCTCACCGATCCGTCGGTCGATGCCGAGCCAGTCGATGGCAAGCCAGTCGGCATCTTGGACGTAGCGGTGAGCATCGCGCTGCCGGCGGAGGTCGCTGGCGCGGGCGCGCACGGTCTTGATCTGCTCCTGGACCGCGTCGATCTGCGGCTGCAGCGCGGCCAACTGCGCCTCGATGTCAGCGAGCCGGCGTTTGTTGGAGAAGCCAATGATGTCACCCTCTCCTGACTCTCCGTGAGCACCCCGGTCGCCGTCTCGAGTCTGCCCTGCCGGCGTGACGCGCGGCTCGTGGCCGTTGAGAGCTGCGGCGTTGGGCACGCACAGGTGGTCCGCCCCGGAGTCGCTGACGCGGTCCTGGACCCAGGCAGAGAAGGACGAATCCTTGAACGCGAGCTTGCCAGAGACGAAGTCGGGATGTCCCTGCCAGTCCTCGTGCTCGGTCAGGGTGACTGCCTGGAAGCGCATCCGTGGCCTGATCGAAATGCCATCGATCGCCGTGGACAGTCTACTGCGTACGTTGCGGTCGATCAGGATGGTCCGAGCGATGCCGCTCAGGGTCGTCTCGACGGCCTTGCGCCAATGCTCCTCGTTCGGCAAGACGTCGATGAGCTCAGCCACGAACGGCAGATCGTCCATCGGATCCAGTCCGGCGGCCTCGGCCATCTGCACCCTGGCGAGGTGCAGCCGTCGAGGGACCATGCCGGCGCGACCGGTGAGAGACTCCTTCTCTCCGAGCAACTCGGACTGCTGGGTCATCAACGGCGTCAGTTCGGCTCTGATGGATTCCTCATCGGCGGCCAGCTCAGTCTCGCGAGCATCGAAGTCGTGCAAGAAGTCCGATGCCGTCTGCTGCGCCTCGGCGAACTGTTCCGCGGTCTCGGGCACGACGAGCCCGATGGCCTCGGTCCGGTCTTGGAACTTGATGTTGGCGCCGTAGACCTCATCGCGGCTGTCAGTCAGGCGGGTGATCTCTCGCTTCCGCTCGTCGATCGCCTCGCCGCCGTTGGTGCGCTTGTCCTCCGCGATCTGGGCGAGCCGCAACTCGTGCTGGGACTCGTCGGACTTCGCCTGGTCGAATGCGGTGGAGGTCGTGCCGTGCTCGAGGCGATTCTCGGCTACGGCAGTGTCTAGCAGTTCACGCTCGGTCGACAGCCGCCAGAGCCGGAACGGGGAGGGCCCGTCGTCATCGGCCCCGAACTCGCTGATCAGCAGCGCCGTAGCGTCGGCGTCAGCCAGGTCCTTCTGCAGACCGGGCAGGCGCGCAAGTGCCTTCTCCTTGCTCGCGGCATCGACCATCTTGGCGTACGAGGCCTCCAGATCGGCGAAGTGCGCGAGGGCGGCATCGGCGGCGTCATAGGTGATCGGCGGCTCGAGCACCATCGTTTTGTAGAGACCGTCGACTCGCTTGACCTCCATGCCCGCCTGGACCCGGGCGAGCAGGCGCATCGCCTTTCGGCCGCCGTCCCCGCCACCGATGTCCAAGCGGGTGTGGATGTTGGCCTCGAACTCCCGGAACGTATTGAAGGTCGCCAATCCCGGGATGCCCGCCTTGAGTGTGCGCTTCTCGAAGCGGGACGCAGCGAGCGGCTCCAGGCGGGAGATGTCGAGATAACCTTCAAAGGCCGCATACGTCGTGGTGACGTCGCCGGTCACGGTTGCGCCGGCCTTCACGAAGTAGATGCGCAGAATGGTGTAGCGCCGACCGCCGTCGTTGATGAACGTGCCGGCCAGCGCGCCCCAGATCGGCTCGCCGTTGCCGCCGCGCTGGACCTGGTCACGCATCTCGTCCGAGCCGTCCACGCTGCTCGTGTCCATTTTGCCGCGCAGATAGGTCAGCAGGTTTCGCTGGTCGGCAGACCGGGCGCGCCCGCCGGCGTCGTTGGACGCCCCGTTGAACGGGATATCTGAAGGCATCATCAACGCGAGGTACGCATCGAGAACGGTCGACTTGCCGGTCCCGCTTGCGCCCGACATCAGCGTGGATCCCGGGGAGAACCGGACCTCGTGCCGGCCGTGGAAGCCGCCCCAGTTCGCCATCTGGAGAGACTCCACGCGCCACTGCGCACGGGCGGCGTCGGTGGAAGGCTGAGCGGGCAAAGCCATCTCGAGCGTCATGCGTCTTCCTCCATTTCGAACAACGAGGCAAAGTCATTGGCGACGCCGCCGCCGGTGTCATTCGGCCGGCTGTCGTCGGTGCCGTTCTGGGTCATGAACCACGTCAGCAGAGCGCGGAGCTTCTCGATCGGCATCAGGACCTCGATTATCGGCGAGATCCGGAACCGGTCCGGGTCGCCGGTCTTGAGCAGCACGCCCGCCGTGTTCAGGTTGTCGATCGCCTTGTCGGCGCGCTTCTGATCCATGGAGCGGTTCGTCGCGTGCTCGGGCCGCTGGTCGGCCACCTCGTCGATCAGGCTCTGGCGGTCGATGAACACGGCGTCGTCGCCCTCCTGGCGCTGCGCGAAGAATTTCTGGCGGAGGTGGACCAAGACGATGGTCTCCTCCTTCTGGTGCGAGATATCGCTCAGCAACGATGGCAGCCGGTCGCCGGTCTCGGTGCGGGCGTGGCGCTTGAACGCGACCTGATACTCGCGGTCGACGTGCAGCTCGAGGTACAGGTCATTTAGGCGGCTCTTGATCAGGTCCTGGTCGGCAAGGAGGACCGCCCACTGCTCGGGGTGCCGGTCGGCGGAGATGTACCGGTGCTTGAGCAGGGCGTGTAGGCAGCGCCGCTGCTCCGGATAGAGGGTGCCGGTGTCGCCCTCGAAACCCGCCAGGCTCCGCACCTCGCCCTCGTCCTCGACGTTAGGCGCGAGATCGTCGAACGCATCGAGGAAGGCTGCCGGGCCCTCGTCGGCCGCGATGTGCTCGTCGTCGGGCAGGAAGTCGGTCATCGTGGATCTCCCTTGTTGGCGGCGTCGCCCGCCGCCTGGATCGCTATGGCCGGCATGAGGAACCGACGGGTGCTCCCGTCCGGACGTACGGCCAGGACCCGCTCTCGTAATACTGGGTCGATCTCGGCTCCCATGCGCGTGAGCAGATGCATCAGGCCGAGAATCTCCACCGGGCGGCGTAGGTCGACGGGAAGTTCATTGAACAAAGTCGCGGCGGACTCGAGATCGCCCGCGGTCAACTGCTCGTCGATGCGCCGGCGCAACTGATCGAGGGTTGGCCCGCCCTGTTTGCGGATCTCATCAAGGGACAGCGCGGTCGGAGCCTGGCTGGACACGTCCTCGAGCGGCTCAGGAGTTCGTTCGTTGTCCGGGTCGAACGTGCGGAACCGAAGCGCGGCGATGTCCATGGCTGGCGGGATGATCTCGACATCCACCCTGTCACGAGCACGGGCCGACTGCATCCATACCCGCGTCTCGCGGTCGATTCCCTTCAAGGCCGCGTCGAGCTCGCGGTTGCGGATGTGGTCGTAGTTCTCGATGTGCTCGCGCAGCGTGGCAGAGAGGCGCTGGCGCTGACCCAGGACATCGTTGATCCCGCGGCGGATCACATCCACGGCGGTGCGCAGCTGGCGCGTCTCGTCGGGCAGGAGCATGCCCGCCAGCGGGTGAGCCAGGATGCGTTCGAGGTCGTCCCTCAGGCTCGTCAGCCAGTCCCGCTTGCGCAACAGCTCAAGCGCGCCGTTGAAAGCGCGACCCTCGGCGGTTGCGGTCAGCAGGTTGGCCGACCGCTCGAGGTAGTCGTCGACCACCTCCCCAACGGGTCGCTCCTCCTCGCGGAACTTCTTGGTGACGCTCCGATGCATGTCGCGGACCGCCTCTTCGACGCGACGGAAGTCTGACGGCAGACCGTCGAGCTCGCGCAGCACGTTCGAGAATTGCTCGGTCAGCTCCGACTCGGTCGTCTCCGGCATCTCGCCGCCGGAGTTCAGGTGCTCGTACTCGGACTGCAGCCGGGCGATCTCCTCGGCGAGCCGGCGCTTGCGCTCTTCACGGTCCGGGTTCGCTGCCAAAGCCGCCTCTGAGACGACCCGACGCATCGTCTCGATGCGCGACAGAGAGACGTTGAGTTGGGTCCTGGTCGCCCGGGTGACGTACTCAAGCGCCTGCTTAGCATTGCCGGTCAGCTGGTATGTCTCTTCGCCACGGCCCGGGTCACGGAATAGCCAGCGCTCGCGCACCCACTGCATGGCCAGCGACTTCCCGCTGCCGCTATTCGCCATGGGGTATCCCCCTGCGCGCAACTCATCGAGCAAGGCGTCGATGACGGTGTGGAACTGCTCGACCGGAACCGGCTGAGCGTCCTCGGGGAAGGCGTTGGCGAACAGCGGCAAGGCGACGCTGGCCGACTTGCGGTCCAACAGTTTCAGGGTCGGCGTGTTAAGGGCAGCCTCGATGCGGGCGACGTCACCCTCGATGTCAGTAGCCACGCTCACTCCCCCTGCGTTCCTGATCCACGCGTCCAGTGTGACCGGAACCACCGACAGTTTTGGTCGAACGCCTCACCTGTGGACCGCAGTCCAGAAGATCTGGCACCCGTCAGAGCACGTGACATAGATCAGGCAGAACTCGAGGTGCAGACGCTGCCCTCGCCGCGGGCCACCTGGCCTCGGTCATAGTCACTCGCTCACGCCTTGGACCCGAACCACACCTACTCTTCACGCCTGGAACGGCCCACAGAATTCTGCGGTGAGTTCTGCAGACTGGTGACGTGCGGATAAATTCGTGGAATCTCATCCGAGGAGAACAGAGGCGTTCTATGGTCTCTTACCATGGTGGCGTTACCTACGGGGGCTCCTCTCGTTCCCGCGCAACAACTGCGCCCATACAAATCAGTGCTCGTACTTACCTCCGACCTCAACGACTTTGACCGTGCGATGTCGTTGCTCCGGCGAGAGTTGACTCAGCTGATTACGAGGACTCGCGGGTCTCAGCAGGTCGAAATCATCGCCGACGGTATCTCGAATGATGCCATTGATCAGATGAGATTAGACCTCGATGACGGCGAGTCGCTCGGCATCGACGCCATCGTGTCGGTGCACACCCAACAGCCATCGTGGGCAGCGAAAGATTTTGAGTTCCGAGACACTGTGCATCGCCTTTGCATTTGGACTGGACGAATAAGTCTGGTTGCAATCAGTTGCGATGGAGCGTTGGAAGAGAAGATCCAACGATGGCTCGACAGTTCTCCTGCGCCGATGTTTCGTCGTGTTTCACCGGGGGTCCTGAATGCGGCCCTACTCTCTGGCGAGGCACGGGGGCTGTGGCTTAGGGCCACTCATGGGCACAGGCGTACGAAGGCAGACTCCAAGACATTGAGCGGTCAAAGCCTGCGCGATGCGCTGACACCGATTGAGGACAGCACCTATGCGATGGGATCCGCGCGTGCCGAGGTCGCGCCCGATCCTCTTTACAGCGCACTCACTGGTGTCATCGGCGTGACTCCGCGACGAGCGAAGGTGTGGCTCCAAGCGTCCGAGTCGCTGCTCGACTACGTCTCAAGCGTCCGAGACCTACTTCGGGCCCTGGCAGCATGCATAGATGCAGGACTGTCTGATGATGCACCGTTCCCGTGGCTGGCGGCCGAAGTTCACGATCTATCGCTAGTGTCTGATGCGTACGAGTTGACTTGGTGTGCTTTGGAAGACCTTCCAGCCACTGAAGTCACGCCTGACGTTGAGGCCGCAGCAGAGGTGCTAGCAAGGGCTTCTGTCATCGTCCGCGGTACTTCTGGGTCAGCCAACTTCGAGCTTGATGTGGCCATGGATGGTCGCTTCGGCGGCACCTTGGGTTGCGTCGTAT
Source organism: Nocardioides sp. NPDC058538 (assembly GCF_042719275.1). Lineage (NCBI taxonomy): Bacteria > Bacillati > Actinomycetota > Actinomycetes > Propionibacteriales > Nocardioidaceae > Nocardioides > Nocardioides sp. NPDC058538. The sequence goes on from NZ_JBHXNY010000004.1 coordinate 245,281, forward strand.
CGTCCGCGAGTGCCGTAAACCTTAACTTTGGATTCCGCGGCCCCCAGACCGATCCGACTGTTGCACGCCAGGTCCAAGATGCACTCAATGGGAGTCAGATGCTGACTGTGCATTACGAATCGGGGCACGCGATCACGCACAATGCCATTTGGAGTGCAACCCTTCAGGACGCCGAGTTTCCGGGCTGGCAATGGCTCGACTACGCCGGGTATGACGTGTGTCGCGAAAAGCCCACGTCGAAAAGCCCGCAAGACATCCACGACAGGATCGCGCAACCTGGCGAGATGTCACTCTTCTCCTGGGTCGTGTCTCAGTTTGGTGGTCGCGGCTATCTGACCTGCGACGACGGCGCAAACGAAGTGGCTGACTTCGTACTGCTCGACAACAACGACGAACTGACATTGATCCACGTCAAAGCAGCTGGATCTTCCAATCCTGCTCGAGGGATCAGTGCCAGCAAGTTCGAGGTGGTGTCAAGCCAAGCAGTTAAGAATCTGCGCTACCTTGACCAACAGACAATCTTAAGTGCGCTGGCGAACTCACCAGTACCTCGGCCCGCCGTTTGGCTGTACCGCGAGCGAGAGGCTAATCGAACAAGTCTCATCGATCATCTGCGTCTGCGGTCCCCACGCGCACCGGGCCGGGTCATAGTCGTACAGCCGCACATAACCCAGACCGCTCGGACTGCCGCGCTCGCCGCGCCGGCCTCTGTAGATGGCCGTCGTCTTCGACTCGCGGAAACACTTCTTAACGGCGCCAGGGGCGCAGCGGTTGCGAGTGGGTACGACTTGATGGTCGGCGGGTCTGTATAGCGGTCGGCCGGTGCCACGATTGGGATGCGTAGTAGCCCCAAGGGACCGCCGAAGACGGGACGCCCGAGAACGCAGTAGATGTCGCGGTGAGACGATTGACGTTACGTCCTTCCACCGCAAGTTCGCCCCGAGGCGAACGTAAGGCGCCGGACGCGAAGGCATCGACCCGACAGCTCAACCCGTCATGTGACTTGGGGTCACCCGCCGTCACCGCTCTGCGAAGAAGGCAACCCGGATGGGTCATCTGCACACTCATGCGTGGACACGGTCCACGCGCGAGCATCGCATTCTGAGTTCGATTTTCAGCCGGAGTCACGGCCGATGCTCGCGCCAACCGCCGACCAACAGACATCCGCCCGTGACCAAAACCGCTGGTCACGGGCGGATTATGAGTTTGCCGTTTATAGGTACTGACCTGTGTTCGACACCTGCTCGATCGAACGACCCGGTTCCGTGCCCTGCTTGCCAGTGATCAATGTCCTGATGAAGACGATCCGCTCGCCCTTCTTACCGGAGATGCGGGCCCAGTCGTCGGGGTTGGTGGTGTTGGGGAGGTCCTCGTTCTCCTTGAACTCGTCCACGCAGGCCTGGAGCAGGTGCTGCACCCGCAGGCCCTTCTGGCCGGAGTCCTCGCCAGAGTCCAGGAACGACTTGATGGCCATCTTCTTGGCCCGGTCGACGATGTTCTGGATCATCGCACCGGAGTTGAAGTCCTTGAAGTAGAGGATCTCCTTGTCACCGTTGGCGTAGGTGACCTCCAGGAAGCGGTTCTCCTCGGACTCCGTGTACATCCGCTCGACGACAGTACGGATCAGCTCGTCGACGGTGGCCCGCTTGTCGCCGTTGAACTCGCCCACGTCGGTCGGGTGCAACGGCAGGTCGGTGACCAGGTACTTCGAGAAGATGTCACGAGCACCCTCGGCGTCGGGACGCTCGATCTTGATCTTCACGTCCAGACGGCCCGGGCGCAGGATCGCCGGGTCGATCATGTCCTCACGGTTGGAGGCGCCGATGACCAGCACGTTCTCCAGAGCCTCGACACCGTCGATCTCGGAGAGGAGCTGCGGGACGATGGTGTTCTCCACGTCGGAGGAGACACCGGTGCCACGTGTGCGGAACAGCGAGTCCATCTCGTCGAAGAAGACGATCACCGGGGTGCCGGCCGCGGCCTTCTCACGAGCCCGCTGGAAGACCAGGCGGATGTGGCGCTCGGTCTCACCGACGTACTTGTTGAGGAGCTCGGGGCCCTTGATGTTGAGGAAGTAGGACTTGCCGTCCGCTCCCGTCTTCGCGGCGACCTTCTTCGCGAGGCTGTTGGCGACAGCCTTCGCGATCAGGGTCTTGCCACAGCCCGGAGGGCCGTAGAGCAGCACGCCCTTGGGTGGCTTGAGCTGGTGCTCGATGAAGAGGTCGGGGTAGAGGTACGGCAGCTCGACCGCGTCCTGGATCTGCTCGATCTGGCCGGCGAGGCCACCGATCGACTCGTAGGAGATGTCGGGCACCTCCTCCAGGACGAGCTCCTCGACCTCGGACTTCGGAACCTTCTCGTAGACATAGCCCGATCGCGGTTCGAGCAGCAACGAGTCACCCGCGCGGATCGCGTCCTGCAGGAGCGGCTCGGCAAGGCGTACGACCCGTTCCTCGTCGGCATTGGCGATCACCAGGGCGCGCTCACCGTCGGCAAGCAGCTCCTTGAACATCACCACCTCGCCGACCTTCTCGTACTCCATCGCGGCCACGACGTTCAGCGCCTCGTTGAGCATGACCTCCTGGCCATAGCGCAGCTCGTCGAGGTCGACGTTGGGCGATGCGGTCACCCGGAGCTTGCGCCCGCCGGTGAAGACATCGATCGAGTCGTCCTCGTTGCGCTCGATGAAGGTGCCGAAGCCTGCTGGCGGCTGTGCCAGCCGGTCGACCTCCTCCTTGAGCTTGATGATCTGGTCTCGGGCATCCCGAAGCGTCACGGTGAGTCGCTCGTTCTGCGACGTCACGGCGGCCAGGGAGCGCTGCGCGTCAGCGAGCCGCGCCTCCAGGCCACGCGAAGAACCGGGCATCTCGGTCAGTCTGTGCCGCAGGTCGGTCACCTCAGCTTCGAGGAAACGGACATGACTCTCGAGCTCCTCGGGGCTGCGCCCCTCGGAATGGAATCCATCGGATGTCGACATCAGCACACCTCCTCTACTTCCTCGACCCTACAAGGGTGAGGGGCAGGAGAGGAGAAGGATTTACCGGTGTTGGACACTATTCGTCGACAACGGCCAAGTTCGTGTCAACCCGTGGCACACCGGAAAGATGTGCCCCGTTGCAGAGCGGACTCAGTCCACTTCGGTGCCAGCATCAGGCAGAGTCTCGGGCAAGACCTCCACGACGGGCTCGGGCGCCGGCATGTCGGCCGGGCGAGGGCCGGTGTAGTCGGATCCGTACGCCCCGGGTGCAGGTCGGCGTGTCTTGCGCGGCGCGCGCTCGCCCGGCGCCAGCTTTCGCGCCGTCACCAGGAAGGCCGTGTGGCCGATCATCTTGTGACCCGGCCGGACCGCGAGACCCTCGACGTGCCAGTCACGAACGAGCGACTCCCAAGCCTGCGGCTCGGTGAACCCGCCGTGGGCGCGGACCGTCTCGACGAAGCGGGACAGCTGGGTGGTGGTGGCGACGTACGCGCAGACCATGCCGCCGGGGTAGAGCGCCTCGGCCGCAGCGTCGACGCACTCCCACGGAGCGAGCATGTCGAGGATCAGCCGGTCGCAGCGGATCTGCTGGCGAGGCAGCTCCTCCTGGAGGTCGCCCAGGTTGAGCGACCAGCTCGGGTGGGACTCCCCCGCCGGGGTGCCGAAGAACTGGTCGACGTTCTTGCGGGCGACCTCGGCGAACTCCTCGCGGCGCTCGAAGGAGGTGACCCTGCCGAACGGGCCCACCGCGCGCAGGAGCGAGCACGTCAGGGCACCGGAGCCGACCCCGGCCTCCACCACGGAGGCGCCCGGGAAGATGTCGGCCATCGCCACGATCTGGGCAGCGTCCTTGGGGTAGACCACGGCGGCACCGCGCGGCATCGAGACCACGAACTCCGACAGGAGCGGACGGAAGACCAGGTACTCACCGCCCGTCGAGGCGGTGACGGTGAAGCCCTCCTCGCGGCCGATCAGCTCGTCGTGGTCGATGTGGCCCTTGTTGGAGAAGAAGCGCTTGCCGGCGACGAGCTCGAAGTTGTGGCGGCGACCCTTGGTGTCGGTCAGCCGCACCCACTCGCCCTCACGAAGCGGCCCGCGGTGCACGCCCGCTCGGGCCTCTGCCGGAATGTCTGGAATATCAGCGCTTGACACCCGCCGAGGCTACCCGTTCTTTCGGCCAACCCGGCAAACCGCGGCGCGGTCCGGCTCAGGCTCCCGCACGGAAGGCCGCGTCGACGTCGGAGGTGACCAGTACGCCGTAGATCGAGCCGTCGGGCTCGACCAGGAGGTATTCGGGTGCCGGGGTCTTCGAGATCGCCTGGATCAGGGACTCCCCGTCGATGTCGGCCGGGAGAGTGAGGCCGTCCTCGAGCTGGCGGGTGACCGTCGAGGTGGCCATCCAGGGACGACGGTCCTCCGGGGTCGCCAGGAGCGCGCCCTCGTGGACGAGACCGATCGGCTCGCCGCCGCTGCTCACGGTGACGATGCTGCCTGCCTCGACCTCATGGGCGCGGCGTACGGCTTCGGCGAGCGGGAGATCGGCGGGCACGGCCAGGGTGCGGCGGGCGAGGTCGCGTGCGACGAGGAGCGGGAGCCGCATGCGCGCCCTCCCCGACATGATCGCCGCGGAGGCACCGCTCCAGAGGAAGACGCCGATGATGACAGCGAGGACGTAGTCGGTGAGGTCGGGCTGGACTCCGAGGATCTGACCCTGGATGAAGGGCCACAGCAGCACGACGACCGCAAGGACCCGGCCGGCCCAGCCGGCGACGATGTTGCCGCGGTTGATGTTGCCGGTCGCGGCCCACACGCCCGCCTTGAGCAACCGGCCGCCGTCGAGGGGCAGGCCCGGGACGAGGTTGAGCACGCCGACGAAGAGGTTGGTGAACCACAGGCCGGTGACGAACAGCCCGATCAGGCCGCCGGGGGTGAGGAAGGAGACACCGAAAGCAGCGGCGGCGACGGCCAGCGAGGCCAGCGGTCCCACCACAGCGATCCAGAACTCGTCCCGAGGCCGTTTCGCCTCCTTCTCCACCGCGGTCGCGCCGCCGAGGAAGTGGAGCATGATCACGCCCACGGGGTAGCCCAGTCGCTTGGCGACGATCGCGTGGGCCGCCTCGTGCAGCAGCACCGCGCCGTAGAGGACGACCGCGAACGCGAAGCCCGCGACGTACGTCAACCAGCCCAGGCCCGGCTCCACGGCATCGATCCGGGGCGCCATCAACCAGGCGATCAGCGCGGCGATGAGGAACCAGGACGGCGTCACCAGGACGTCGCTGCCGGCGACGGAGCCGACCTTGATCGTGCCCGGGACTCGGGAGGTGGGCGCCGCCTCTTCGACCGGCTTGTCGCCGCCGGGGCGTGGGTCAGGGTCTGCCACATTCCGAGCGTACTTTAAGGACGGTTGAACGGAGTGCTGACCCTGGTCTCGACCCGCTCGACCTCCTCCCGTTTGCCCGGCGGAAGCGCCGGGCAAGGCTCGGATGTCGGTGCTTGCGAATAGTGTCGCTCACATGAGCACCTCACCTGCCGAATCGCTGTCGACCCCGGTCGACGGCGTCAACGTGCTGGGGTCGCTCTCACCGAGCCGCGCGAGCGACTTCACCTCGTGCCCGCTGCTCTACCGGTTCCGCACGATCGACCAGCTGCCCGAGCCGCCCTCGGAGGCGGCCGCGCGCGGGACCGTGGTGCACAAGGTGCTCGAGGATCTCTTCGACCTGCCCGCTCCCGAGCGCACCCCCCGGCAGGCGAGGTCGATGGTGGAGCAGGCGTGGGAGGACGTGCGCAGCCTCGACCCGGCCCTGGCGACGCTGTTCACCTCGGAGACCGAGGGTGCGGAGGAGGGCTGGCTGGAGTCGTGCCGTCAGGTGCTGCGGCGCTACTTCGACCTGGAGGACCCGCGGCGTCTGGAGCCGGCCGAGCGCGAGCACTACGTCGAGGCGCTGCTCGACTCCAAGCTGTTGCTGCGCGGGTTCATCGACCGTGTCGACGTCGCCGCCGACGGTCGGATCCGCGTGGTGGACTATAAAAGCGGGCGCGTGCCGAGCGAGGCGTACGAGGCGAAAGCGCTGTTCCAGCTCAAGTTCTACGCTCTGGTGATCTGGCGGACCCGGGGAGTGGTGCCGGCGATGCTGCAGCTCATCTACCTCGGCTCGGGCGACATCCTGCGCTACGTGCCCGACGAGGCCGATCTGCTGGCCACCGAGCGCAAGGCCGAGGCGATCTGGCGGGCCATCCGCACCGCCCAGGAGGCCGGTGAGTGGCAGCCGAACCCGGGGCGGCTGTGCGGGTGGTGCGCCCATAAGTCGCTGTGTCCCGCGTTCGGCGGCACTCCTCCCCCGCTCCCGGCGACCACAGGCCCCGTCGCCGCCGGCGACGACGTCGATCTCGACTAGGGCCCTAGGCCGTGTCTCCCAAAGACACGGCCTAGGCGCGTCTACCAGGATCGGCCGGTTACGAGAGTTATCGTCGCGACGAATGTGACGTATGCGCTTGGCTGAGGAGGTGCGGCTGCTCGTGGGCTCGACGGACTCGTCCACCGGCTCGACCAGCGAGAGCACGACCTCGTCTCGGCACCGCCCCGACATCCAGGGGCTCCGCGCGATCGCGGTGCTCGCGGTGGTCGCGCTGCACGTCGGGTTCGGATCGCTGACCGGCGGGTTCGTCGGCGTCGACGTCTTCTTCGCGATCTCGGGCTTCCTGATCACCCAGCAGCTCATGCGGCAGGTACGCACCGAGGGCCGGGTCAGCCTGCTCGGCTTCTACGCGCGTCGGGCCCGCCGGATCCTGCCGGCAGCGACCGTGGTGCTGCTCGCGACGGTCGTCTACGCAGCTCTCTTCCTCGGCTTCGTACGCACCCGCGAGATCGCCGTAGACGCGCTGTGGTCGGCGGCGTTCGCCGCCAACTTCCGGTTCGCGTCGCTGGAGACCGACTACTTCTCGGCGGCGCTGCCGCCCTCGCCGCTGCAGCACTTCTGGTCGCTCGCGGTCGAGGAGCAGTTCTACCTGGTCTGGCCCCTGATGATCCTGGGGTGCCTGTGGGCGATCAAACGGCGCAGCGAGAGGGCCACGCCGGACGGTCCCGCCACGCCCGACCCCCGCGGACGCAGGCGCGTGCTGGTCATCGCTCTCGGCGTCGTCATCGTGGCATCGCTGCTGGCCTCGGCGGTGCTGACCCGGACCAGCCCGGAGGCGGCATACTTCTCGCCGTTCACCCGAGCCTGGGAGCTCGGCCTGGGCGCGATCGCGGCGATCGCGTTCCGTGACGACGGACCGCAGGACGCCACCGCGCGGTGGCGGGCGCAGGTGCTCTCGGCGTTCGGGATGTTCTTCATCGTCTGCGCCTGCCTGCAGTTCAACGACGCGACCCCGTTCCCGGGCACGCCGGCGCTGGTGCCGGTCCTCGGCAGCGTCTTCATCATCGTGGCCGGCACGCTGTGGCACGGCCCGACGGTGGTCGGCCGGCTGCTGTCGGTGCCGCCGCTGCAGGTCGTCGGCAACTGGTCCTACTCGCTCTACCTGTGGCACTTCCCGGTGCCGGTCCTCGCCGAGCTGCAGCTGGGCCGCGAGCTGCGCTGGTGGGAGCAGGTGCTCCTCGTCGCGCTCGCGTTCGGCCTGGCAGGGCTCTCCTACCACTACGTCGAGGAGCCGTTCCGGCGCGGAATCCTCTGGCGCCGTCCGGCGTTCGGCCGAGCCGCCACGCTGGGCCCGGTGGCGCTCTACCCGCTGAGCATCACCCTGGTCGCGGTGACCTGCTTCGGCGCCAACACCTACGCCACCGGGACCGCCCGCGACGGCTACCAGCCGGCGATCACGCTGGCCGAGGCAGATTCCTCCGCCTCTTCGGGGCCGTCCAAGCAGCCCGACCGGCCCGCGTCGAGCGCCGCACCGCCAGCCGCCAAGGCGCAGGAGCCCGACCCGCTCCCGGCGCTGTTGAAGGCCTCGGTGCTCGCGGCGCGCAAGAACCAGGCGATCCCCACCAACCTGAAGCCGGGCCTCACCAACCTCTCCGACGACGTGGAGTCGGTCGGCGAGTGCAACTACTACTCGACGAACGTACGCAAGCTGTGCCCGCGCGGTGACGCCGACGCCGAGAAGACGATCGTGGTCATCGGCGACTCCCACGCCCGCCACTGGACGCCCGCGGTCGAGGAGATCGCCGAGCGCTCCGGCTACCGCGCCTACATGCTGGCGATGCCGCAGTGCACCGTCTCGCTGGTCACCCCCGACAAGATCGACAGCACCGACCCGATGACGTCGTGCGACGACTTCCACGACTTCATGCTCTCCTCGGTCAAGAAGCTCCGCCCCGACCTGCTGCTGATCTCCTCCCGCCCGATCAGCGCCGCCTACCACGACTCCTCGGGCCGCCACACCGACCGCGCAGACGTACGCCGCGCCGTCTACCGCGGCTACCAGCGCCTCCTGGACCAGGTGAAGCCCGTCGCCAAGCGCACCGTGTGGCTGCGCGACGTACCGGCGCTCCAGTTCGACCCGGCCACGTGCCTGAGCAGCAACAAGACGCTCTCGCCCTGCACCTACAAGCCGCTCGAGAGCCAGCAGGACGGCGCCGACCTGCAGATGCAGGCGGCAAAGTCAGCACGCGTCGAGACCGTCGACCTCGACGACATGTTCTGCGACAGCGTCGGCATCTGCACGACCGTCGTCGGCGACACCATCACCCATCGCGACGGCCACCATCTCACCGCGACTTACTCCAAGGAGCTAGGTCGCACCCTGGGCGAGCGCCTCGAGGTCTGGTGAGACTCACTCCTCGTCGGGCTCGGGTGGCGTCTCCGCTCCGTCCCGGTCGGCCCACTCCAGCAGCGGCTCGATCGAGAACGGATGGTCGTCGATGTCGGCGTGCAGGTCGCCGATCTCCGCGAACCGTGCCGGCACCGTCCGCATCGTGAACTCGCGCGGGTCGACGTCCTTGGTCTCCTCCCAGGTGATCGGGGTGGAGACCCGGCCGTCGGCGACGCCGCGAATCGAGTAGGCGCACGCGATCGTGTGATCTCGGGTGTTCTGGTTGTAGTCGACGAACAGCTGCGCCGGGTCGCGATCCTTGCGCCACCACGCCGTGGTGACCAGCTTCGGTGCCCGGCGCTCGACCTCGCGGGCGAAGGCGTGCGCGGCACGGCGTACGTCGGCGAACCCGTGCTCCGGCGGGATCCGGACGTAGACGTGCATCCCGGAGCCACCGCTCGTCTTCGGGTAGCCGACCGCGCCGAGCTCGTCGAGGAGCTCGCGTACGACGCCCGCCACCGTCTGCACGGTCGAGAACGGGCAATCGGGACCGGGATCGAGGTCGATACGCCACTCGTCGGGCTTCTCGGTGTCCTCGCGGCGGCTGTTCCAGGGGTGGAACTCGACCGTCGACATCTGGACCGCCCAGATCACCGCGCCGAGCTCGGTCACGCAGAGCTCGTCGGCGGTCCGACCCCAGCGCGGGAAGTAGAGGCGTACGGTCTCGATCCAGTCGGGAGCCCCCTGCGGCAGCCGCTTCTGGTGCACCTTCGGCCCCGCCAGGCCCTTGGGGAACCGGTGCAGCATGCACGGCCGCTCCCACAGCGCGTTGACGATCCCCGGCCCCACGGCGAGGTAGTACTGCGCCACGTCGAGCTTGGTCGCACCGGTCTCCGGGAAGTAGACCCGGTCCGGGTTGGAGATCCTGACGACGCGGTTGTCCACCTCGATCTCCACCGACGGCGATGCCTTGGCCATGCTCGCCAGCGTAGGCGCTGAGATGATGCGGTTAAACGAAACTCGCTCATCTCGATCCTCACGGGGGTGTCACGTGGACCTCGGCCCGAGGCGTCGAAGGGATGTGAGCACATCGACCGCGACGACCCCCGCCGAGGAGTTCGCCGACTTCGTCCATGCGACGGGCGGCGCGCTCTACCGCACCGCGCTGCTGTTGACGGGTGACCATCACCTGGCCGAGGACCTGACCCAGACGACGTACGCCCGGGTCTTCGCGTCCTGGCGGCGGGTCAGCAGGGCGGACAACCCGGCGGCCTACGCACGACGTGTGCTCCTCAACGGATTCATCTCCCACCGACGGCTCCGGCGCAACGCCGAGATGCCGACCTCGACGCTGCCGGACGATCCGGGCAGCGATGCCGACCCCAGCGCCCGGATCGACCTGCTTGCCGCCCTCCAGCGGCTGTCGCCGACCGACCGGGCCGTGCTCGTCGCACGCTATTGGGAGGACCGATCCGTGTCCCAGACAGCTGCCGACCTCGGACTGACCGAGACGGCGGTCCGCACCCGCTCGAAGCGTGCCCTGGAACGGCTGCGCCCGCTGGTTGCGGACATCTTCCCGGAGAGGACCACCCGATGAACGACCCAGAGACCAGCTTGCGTACGGCACTGCACGAGCGGGTCGCCGACCAGCACCCCGACTACGCCAGACTCTCAGCGGGCGCGATCAGCGCAGGCTCGCGCATCCGCCGCCGCCAGCGCATCACCGTGACCGTCGGCGCCGCTGCGACCGTCGGCGCCTTCGCCGCGGGTGGGCTGGGGCTCTCTCAGCTCCTGAACACGACCGCGGTCGACCAGGCCCCCCTCGGCGCTGCCGGTGCACCGTCGGCGTCGGCTTCGACGGCACCCCTTGCCTCTGGGCAGAGCCTCGACGTCGGCGACGGGGTCACGGGGCAGGTCGTCACCAACGACGAGGCGAGGACGATGGACATCACGGTGCAGGCGGTCAGTGGTCTTCAGGGCGCCGGGACCGGCTTCACGATCGTCCTGTCCGGACCGGCCGGCGCGGTGGAGCAGAAATGGAGCAACGACACGCTCCTCGAGGACTATCCCGGCGTCAGGATCGCCACCGAAGGCGACCGCAAAGGGCTCGTCGACAAGGTTCCCGTCAAGCAGCCGCCCGGTTGGACGTGTGAGTGGTCGTTGATCGACGACAAGGCCTCCTGCTCGTCCGAGGACGGTGGCGTGGCCGGCCTGGTGATCCGCCCGGCGAAGGACTACCCGGACTGGAGCAAGAACCCCGACAAGGCCGGCCCCGGCTCGGGTTCCCATATCACCCCGGTCCATGGCGACATCTTCATCAGCGTCCAGAGCGGGGAGGGCACCACCGACGCCGAGCTCGAGGCGCTCGCCGACTCGCTCAGGTGGACCGACTGATCCGCTACGGGGTGCGCCGCAGCAGCGCCAGGAACATCGCGTCGGTGCCATGGCGGTGTGGCCACAGCTGCACGGTGCCTGCCATCGGCCCGGCGCTGTCGGGCACCGTGCCGACCGTGGCGCCGATGGGCTCGAGGACGATATCGGATCGGTCCTCGAGCACGCTCTGCACCACGCCCTTGGTCTCGGCCAGGACCGGCGAGCAGGTGGCGTAGAGCACGACACCGCCCGGCCGGGTCAGATCGATCGCCCGGTCGAGGAGGGCGCGCTGGAGGCCGACGAGTACGTCGAGGTCGGCCGTCGCGCGTCGCCACCGGGCCTCGGGACGACGGCGGAGCGCTCCCAGGCCGGTGCACGGGGCGTCGACGAGGACCCGGTCGAACGTCGAGTCCTTGAACGGCGGCCGGGTCCCGTCGCCGGCCACGACTCCGACGGTCCCGTCGACCGGGGCTCCGGCCGACCGGTCGGTCAGGTTGGCGAGGACTAGCCCGGCGCGATGCGGCTGGCGCTCGTTGGCGACCAGCGCAGCGCCCTGTTGCGCTGCCAGGGCGGCCAGCAGCGCCGACTTGCCACCGGGTCCGGCGCACACGTCCAGCCACGACTCCGTCCCGGCGTCCTGCCGGTCGAGGTCGGCCTCGGCCAGAGCGATGGCGACGAGCTGCGACCCCTCGTCCTGCACCCCGGCGCGTCCCTCCGCGACCGCGGCGATCCCAGCCGGTGAGCCGGAGCCGAGCGTGACTCCGAAGGGCGAGTAGGGCGTCTGCGCACCACCGAGCTCCTCGACCGTCGCCCTCCCGGGACGGGCGACTAGCGTGACCGACGGCGGCGCGTTGTCGGCCTCGAGCAGCGCGTCGATCTGGTCACGACCCACTGCCTCGGCGAGCCGCTGGACGACCCAGCGCGGGTGGCTGAAGGCGACCGCGGCCCAGCCGTCGTGGTCATTCTCGCGCGCGGGCGCGACCTCGGCGACCCACTCGTCGAGTGACTTGCGGGTGACCTTGCGCAGCACGGCGTTGACGAACCCCGCCGGGCCCTGTCCGACCTTCGACCGGGTCAGGTCGACGCTGGTCGAGATCGCGGCATGGTCGGGCACCCGCATGGACAGCACCTGGTGCGCACCCAGCCGCAGCACGTCGAGCACCTTCGCCTCGACCTTGGCCAGCGGCCGGTCGATGCAGGCGGCCAGCACGGCGTCGTACGTCCCCTGCTGCCGCAGCGTCCCCGAGGCGAGCTCGGTGGCGAAGGCCGCATCCCTGCCCTCCAGCCCGAGGCGGCCGAGGACGTGGGGCAGCACCAGGTTGGCGTACGCCCCATCGACCCGCACCGCCTTGAGCACCTCGAACGCGGCGAGCCGGGCCGGATCGGCGGGCTTGGTGCTGCCGCGCGGCCCCGATCGAGCCGGTCCCTGTGGCCGCCGGCCGGGGCCTGAGCGCTTACCCGGCTGTGCTCTATTCGAAGGTGACACCGGACTCCAGACGTACGCCGCGAGCCCAGTCAGCCGCGGGCATCTCCTTCTTGCCGAAGGCCTTCACCCGGCCGAGCCGGACCGCCGTGGTGCCGGTGCCGACGAGGACCTCGTTCTTGCGGACGACCAGCTCCCCGGGAGTCACCGCCTCCTCGGCCATCGTGACCGGCCCGACCTTGAACCGCTCTCCGTCGAGCAGGGTCCAGGCTCCCGGCGCGGGGGTGCAGGCGCGGATCTGCCGGTCGATGGCGACGGCGTTCTGCGTCCAGTCGATCTGGGCGTCCTCGACGGTGATCTTGTCGGCGTAGGTGACGCCTTCGGTGGGCTGCTCGCGCGCCTCCAGCGAGCCGTCCTCGATGCCGTCGAGCGTGGACACCAGCAGCCGGGCGCCACCTTCGGTGAGCTTCTCGAAGAGCGATCCGGAGGTCTCCTCGGGCGCCAGCGCCTGGGTCATGGTGCCGAAGACGGGACCGGCGTCCATCGCCTTCACGATCCGGAAGGTGGTGGCCCCGGAGATCTCCTCGCCGGCCCAGACCGCGCGCTGCACCGGAGCGGCGCCGCGGTAGGCGGGCAGGAGCGAGAAGTGCAGGTTGACCCAGCCGTGCCGCGGGATGTCCAGCGCCGACTGCGGCAGCATCGCACCGTAGGCGACCACCGGGCAGCAGTCGGGCTCCAGCGCCTTCAGCTCCGCCTGGAACTCGGGCTCGCGGGGATGCTCCGGCTTGAGCACCGGCACCCCCAGCTCCTCGGCCCGCTGGGCCACCGGCGAGGGCACCAGCCGCTTGCTGCGCCCCTGCGCGGCATCGGGCCGGGTGACGACACCGACGAGCTCGTGGCGCGAGGCGGCGATCGCGTCCAGCGAGGGGACGGCCACCTCGGGCGTACCTGCGAAGACGACCCTCATCAGAACCCGAACCCGTTCGTCGCGTGCGGCGAGACCTTCACCGTGGGCTTCTCCAGGCCGAACCACTCCGACTCCCGGATCTCCTTCATCGCCGCCTTGCGCGCGGCCTCGTCGAGCCGGTCGATGAACAGGATGCCGTCGAGGTGGTCGGTCTCGTGCTGGATGGCCCGGGCGAGCAGCTCGGAGCCTTCGATGGTGACCGGCTCACCGTGCATGTCGAAGCCTCTCGCCACGACGGAGAGTGCCCGGCGGCAGTCGAAGGTGATGTCGGGGAGCGACAGGCAGCCCTCTCCCCCGTCCTGCGTCTCCTCCGACAGGGTCAGGTCCGGATTGATCAGGTGACCCACCTGGCCGTCGACGTACCAGGTGAAGACCCGCAGGCTCACTCCGATCTGGGGAGCGGCCAGTCCGGCACCGGGAGCCTCGAGCATGGTGTCGGTCAGGTCGGCAACGAGCTTGCGCAGCTCCTTGTCGAAGTCGAGGACCGCAGATGCTGGCTTGCGCAGCACGGGGTCGCCGAAGAGTCGGATGGGCTGGACTGCCACTGTTCTCCTAGGTGGTCGAGCGTGTCGGGACCACAATACGTGGGCTCAGAGCGTCGGCGGATCCACCTGGACCCGCACCGGGTCGAGCTTGCGCGCCGACCGCACTCGCTGCAGCTCCCCGAGCGCCTCGGTGAGTTTGACGCCGAGGGATCGCGGCACGCGTACGACCGCTCGCAGGCGTGGCTCTCCGGTCGATGTGGGCTCGGCCGGGACCGGGCCCAGCACCTCCGCGCCGGGCGGCAGCGCCAGCAGGGTGAGCGCGTCGTCGAGCGCTCCGGGAGTGCCGGTGATGGTGGCCAGCCGCGACGCCGGCGGGAGGTGGGCCTCCTGTCGGGCGGCCGCCTCGCGCTGGGCGAACCCGGGCTGGTCCCAGCGCACCAGCGCCTGCAGCACCGACAGCGCCGGGTCGCCGACGACCAGCACCCGCCCACCGGGCCGCACCAGTCCCGCGGCGTTGCTCCAGCGGCGCAGCGCCTCCTCGTCCGTACGCAGATCCGGCCGCCCCAGCAGCAGCCAGGTGTCGAGCAGCAGCACCCCCGCATAGCCGCCCTCGGCGACGGGCTCGGCGCCGATGGTGGCGACCACGATCGCCGGTGTGCCCGGCACCGTCTGCTTGACCGCTCCCGCCGAGGAGGTCACCACCCGCACACCGGCGAAGGAGCGACCCATCTCCTCGGCCGTACGCGCCTCGCCGATGATCGGCGCCCGCAGCCCGAACCCGCCGCAGGCTCCGCACGCCCAGGCCGTCTCGACATGACCGCACCAGCCGCACGTCGGCGGCGCGGCCGGTCCGCCGAGCTGCAGCGGCCCCTGGCAGGCCGAGCACCTGGCCGGCGTACGACAGCGGTCGCACGCCAGCGAGGCCGCGTATCCGCGACGTGGCGTCTGCAGCAGGACGGGGCCGGTGACGAGCGCGGCCCGGATGATCTCGTGGGCCTCACGGGGCACCCGCGAGGCGCGGGTGAGCGGGTCCTTCTCGAGGTCGAAGTCGGTGTCGCCGGTGATCTCGATGCTCACCCGCTGCCTGGCGAGGGCGCGCGTCGGCCGGATCTCCTGCGCCCAGCCGGTCTCGGTCAGGAACCCGGCCTCCACGGTCCGCGCGAAGCCACCCACGAGAGCAGCCGCCTGCTCCTGCTCGGCGCGCAGCAGCAGCACGTCGCGCGCGTGCGCGTAGGGCGAACGCTGCTCGGCGAGGAGATCGTCTCCGTCGTCCCAGACGACGACCAGCCCAAGGTCGTGCACCGGCGCGAAGGCCGCCGCGCGGGTGCCGATCGCCACCTTCACCGCGCCCCGGGCGACCCGCAGGAACTCCCGGTAGCGCGAGGCGGGCCCGGCGTCGGCGGCCAGCACAGCATGCTGCCCCTCCCCCAGAACCTTGGTCATCGCCGTGTCGAGACGGGCGAGGTCCTTCCAGTCCGGCACCACGACCAGCGCGCCGCGCCCGGAGGCCAGGGTCGTCGCGGTGGCATGGGCGATCAGGTCGGCGTGGTCGGTGCCGGCCGCGGCGTGCCAGACCGCACGCGGCGCTCCACCGGAGGCCAGATGTCGTAGGAACGCGGACGCCGGCTCGTGACCCGCCCACGCCGCTGCCGCGGCGGCGGCGTCGAAGGGCCGCCCGGCAGGGGCGACCGCTGAGGGCTCCTTCTCGGTCGAGGCGTGCCGAGGCGGGATCGCCAGCCGGAGCACGTCGGCCCGGGCACCCGCGTAGCGCCGCGCGACCGACTCGCTCAGCGCGGCCACCTGCGGCGTGAGCACCGCCTCGGAGCTGACGACCCGCTTGAGCGGCTGCAGGTTCGCGTGCTCGGAGGCTTCCGTCCGTGCCACGACGAACCCGTCGACGTCCTTGGGACCGAACCGCACCTTCACCCGGACCCCCGGCTGGGCCTCCTCGGCCATCGAGGCCGGAACCGCATAGTCGAAGGGCCGGTCCAGGTGGGCCATCGGCAGGTCGACCAGGACCTTGGCGACCGGATCGACCTCGGCGATCGACGCCTCGGCGGCCTTCCGCGCCCGAGTTGCCGCGGCCTTCGCCCGCCCCTCCTTGACCCGGTCGCGAACCAGCCCGGGCAGCTCCAGCTCGGCTGCCCCGGCTGCCTCCTGCGGTCCCCGGCTCACAACCGACATTCCTACCAGCCCGCGCCGACATCCGAGCCTTGCCCGGCGCTTGCGCCGGGCGAACGCGAGGAGATCGAGCGAGCGCAGCGGGTGAGCTTGCGAACCCGCGAAGCGGGTCGAGATCGACATGGACGCCGCGCTCGTCCTGACCAGAAACCGCGCCGAGCCGGAGGGCACCTTCGGTGACTGTGGAAGTTGAAGATCGTGGCTCGGTTCCGGTAGCGCTGTGACCGGGGCCGGGCCACGATGGTGTT